>JBOHTW010000404.1:0-3407 GCA_050733835.1 Vulcanimicrobiaceae bacterium
TACTCAGCGTCGAGCAGCTTGCGGCCAAGCTCGACGAGCGGTTTCGATTGCTGACCGGCGGCAGCCGGACGGCGCTGCCGCGTCAGCAGACGATGCGGGCGCTGATCGACTGGAGCTACGACTTGCTGTCGGTCGACGAGGCGACGATCTTTCGGCGAGTCGCCGTCTTTGCCGGTGGCTGGACGCTCGATGCCGCGGGCGAAGTAACCAGCGACGAGGCGATTCAGACGTGGGACGTGATCGATCGGCTGTCGGCGCTGGTCGATAAATCGATGGTCGTCGCCGAGCTTTCCGAAACCGAACAACGGTATCGACTATTGGAATCGACCCGGCAATACGCGCTCGAGCGATTGGAAGCTAGCGGCGAGCGCGAAAATTTGCGCGACCGCCACGCGCGCTATTTCCTGGTGGTCGCGCAACGCGCGGCCGAGGCTTCGCAAACGACGCCGTTGGCGCTCTGGCTCGCTCCGCTCGTCGCCGAATTCGACAACTTTCGGCTCGCACTCGATTGGCTTCTGACCGAGCGACAGGACGTGGTTGCCGGCGCCGAGTTGCTGGCGCTACTGCACGATGTCTTCCTCGATACGTCACGGCAAGCCGAAGAGTGGCGCTGGTGCGAGGCCGCGTTGACGGCAATCGGCGATGCCGGCGCAGCGCGCCTTCGAGCGCGGCTACTGTACATGATGGCACTGGCTTCCGACGCCTTGGGGAAGGGACGCGCGCAACGGATCGAGCTTACAAACCAAGCACTCGACCTGTTTCGTGCGGCCGACGACCGCGTCGGAATAGCAAGCTCCCTTGCGCTCAGTGGCTCGCTGCTCGCATTCCATGGTGACCACGACGCCGCGCGTCCGATTCTTATCGAGGCGCTCGCCGAAGCGCGTAAAGCCGGTGACCGGCGACTGCTTGCCCGTTGCATCGGGTTGCAAATCTACACCTGTGGCGACGATCTCGTCGCGAAGCAAACCGCAATCAAGGATGCCGTCGCACGGTTTCGGGTCGCCGGCGACGATCGCGGCGTGGCACGGACGTTGACGTGGTTAGCCGAACTCGAGTTTCACTCCGGCGAGATCGCAAACGCGATGCAACACGTCAACGAGGCGCTTGTTCTTTTACGAAAGCGCCGGCAGCGGGCGCACTTGATCGTTGCCCTAGTGAACAGCGCGGCGTATCACCTGTGGGCCGGAAACGTCGACAAGGCTCGGGTGGCGGCTCGCGAGGCAATCGCCATCTGTCGAGAGATTCAGAACTCGTTCGACATCCCGATCTCGCTCCAACACCTCGCTTCCGTGGCCGCCGTCGACGGCGACGCGCGCACCGCGGCTCGACTTGCCGGGTTTGTCGACGCGCGCCTCCCGCAAATTGACGAGCCGCGCCAGCAGACAGAACAAATGCTCTACGATCGGCTGATGGCCACCCTTCGCGAACAACTCTCCAGCGATGCGTTGGCCGGCGCGATGGCGGAAGGCGCGGCGCTCACCGAGGCCGAGGCGATCGAAACAGGCCTCCGCGTCTGACCGAACGCGCGCCTTAGACCGCCGGCTCTTTCGATAACGTGGGCGCCTCGTCGGAGCGGTGCTTGGCCGGCCCGTCGGTATGCGAGAGGTTCAACGCCGAGTTGATCAACCCGACGTGAGAAAACGCTTGCGGGAAATTCCCGAGCAATCGTTTAGCTTTCGGATCGTACTCTTCAGCGAGCAATCCGAGGTCGTTGCGCACCGCGAGCAATCGTTCGAACAGCGCAAGTGCTTTTGCGCGGTCACCGGCTAAGACGTAGTTGTCCACCAGCCAAAAATTGCAGGCTAAGAACGCCCCTTCGCCGCCGGGCAGCCCGTCGACGCTGTTTTCACCGGTTTGCGTGTACCGCCAAACGAACCCGTCGGTCCCAAGTTCGCGTTCGATCGCCGCGACCGTTCCGATGATCCGCGGGTCGGACGCGGGCAGGAAGCCGACGAGCGGAATCAACAGCGCGCTCGCGTCGAGTTCTTGCGAACCATAAAACTGCGTGAACGTATTGCGCACGGGATCGTAACCGTAGCGGCAAACCTGGTCGAAAATTTCACGGCGAACCGCGCGCCACCGTTCGACCGGTCCGTCGAGCGCGAATTGCTCGACCGCGCTGATCGCCCGATCGAACCCGACCCAGGCGAGCACTTTGGAGTGGGTAAAATGCTGCAGACCGCCGCGCACCTCCCACAACCCGCGGTCGGGCATCCGCCAGCGCTGCTCGAGCGCGTCCATGACGACCCGGAGCATCGCCCACGCGTCCGCAGTTGGAGCAATGCCGGCGCGGTTGGCTTGATACATCGAGTCGAGCACTTCGCCGTAGACGTCGAGTTGGAATTGGTCGACGGCGCCGTTCCCGGTTCGCACGGGTTTCGAATCGGCATAGCCGGGCAGCCACGAAAGCTCGGCCTCCGGCATGCGGCGCTCGCCGCCCAACCCGTAGACGATCTGCAACCGGTCCGGCGCCCCCGCGATCGCGCGCAGCAGCCAGTCGCGCCACGCCGCCGCCCCTTCGTGGTAGCCCGCGCCGAGCAACGCGTAGAGCACGAACGTCGAATCGCGCAACCAGCAAAAGCGATAATCCCAGTTGCGCACGCCGCCGAGTTCCTCGGGCAGCGACGTCGTCGGCGCGGCGACTATGCCGCCGGTCGGATCGAACGTCAGCGCCTTGAGCGTTATCAACGAACGCACGACAGCGTCACGCCACCGGCCACCATAGGTGCACTGCTTCGACCAGGCTTTCCACCATGCGTCGGTGGCTTCGATCGCTTCGGCGACGTGCAGGCTTTCGGGCACGGGCTCGTTCGATGGATAGTATGCCAATTCGAAACCGACGCGGTCGCCGGCGGCGACGACGAAATCGGCGACGGTCGAGTGGTCCTCGCCCCGGGTCGGCACGTCGGAACGCAACGCGAGGGCGTCAGGGCCGGCAACGGCGATCAATTGCCCATCGACCGACCGGACCCACGGCACCCGCGAGCCGTAGTCGAACCGCACGACATAGCGCATCTGCACGGGGACCGAACCGCGCTTGCCGACGACCACGCGCATCAGCCGCGGGTGATGCTTGCCGATCGGCATGCAGTCGATGACGTCGATCTCGCCGCCGGCGCAGACGTAGTGCGTCTCGAGGACGAGGCTGTTCTCGCGGTATGCGCGCCGGACCGAGTGGACTTCTCCGGCCGGTCGAATCGTCCAGCTTCCCTGTTTCTCCGAACCGAGCAACGCCGCAAAGCACGCCGCCGAGTCGAACCGGGGAACGCACAGCCACTCGACGGCGCCGTCGCGGCTGACGAGCGCAGCAGTCCGCAGATCTCCGATCAGCGCGTAATCTTCGATTGGTCGAGACATCGCTCGTCCTATGCTAAGATCCCGATCAATGCGACGATCGCGGCCGAGAT
>JBOHTW010000405.1:0-11983 GCA_050733835.1 Vulcanimicrobiaceae bacterium
CGCTTGAACTCCGGCCATCGGCAACCAACTGCGCGCCGGCGCGCGACCGCCCACTGCGCGCCGCGACCACGGCAACCACGATCCGCGCGACAGCGATGATCAGCACGATCGCGGCGGCGGCGATGACGGCGAGGCCGACCGCCGTCCCGGCCACCGACGCGCGGTCAATCGCATGACCGACCGCACCGAACAACGGCCGCAACACGGTCGCCAGCCAAGCGAAGAGCCGTTCGAGAACCGTCGGCCCGGTATCGGGCGTCAGGTGCGGAGCATGGCGAAACGCGGGCTGCGCCAAGATCGCCCGGATCAGCACCTCGGGATCGTGCGTCAATTCGGCTGCGGAGCGATCGCGCCGGCGGCGAGCTGAAGGTCGAGCCCTTCAAACCGCAGCCGTTCGTCGATGTAGTAAATCGCCAAGAACGTCGCGCGAACGACGCCGAAGATAATCCCGATCGCGATGCCGAACGCCGCGACCGCTACGACGTTGTGCGCAAACCCGACGACCGAGCCGCCGGCGGCCGCGATCAGGATTTCGCCGACGCTCAACGCGAACAAGACGAGTCCCCCGAGCACCGACCGCCGCAATGCCGAGCGCGCGAAGACGCGCCGCAGGCCGATTCCGACCGCCGCCCGCGCCCCGATGTGTTCGACGACGCAGGTGAACGTGCTGATCGCAAACGCCAAGGTGACGAGACCACCGAACAGCAAAAACCCGCACCCGAGCGCAATCCCGAGGGCGATCGCAAAGATCGCGAACGCGATCGTCGCGTGGGCGGCCACGAGGACGAAGCCGGCGGCGGTTGCGATCACGAAGACCGCGATCGCGAGCACGATCAGCGCAGCCAGCCCGCAGAGCGCATAGAGGACCGCGATGCCGATGAGCCGCGGCCAAACGGCCAGACCCGCCCGCACGGCGCCGGCGATGCCCGGTGACTCGCCGACGTTACTGCGCCACACGACCATCCCGGCGACCGCCAGCACCAACGGATAGACGATCGCCGCCAGACCGAGCACCCAGCCCAAGGTCGCGAATACCGACTGGCTGTCGAGCAACAGCCGATGCATGGCCGCGGGATCGGCCGCGCCGACCGGCCCCGTGCGCGGTTGCGCGGTCGTGGACAAACGCTGCGCGGACAGTTGGAAGCGCAGCATCAGCGCGTTCGCCGGAACCACGTAGACCGCGAGCAACACCGCCAGCGGGACGAACCGCCGGACCCCAAGCGAGATCGCGCGATCGAGCATCTCGCCGAAGCCCAACGGTCGCAACTCGGTCTGCGCTCCGTGCATAGCGCACCATTCGTGGCGGATCACTCCGCATCCGCCGCGAACCCGGCGCGCGGTGATCACACTTGGAACGGTCGCGCGGATTTGGCGTTATCCGGTGAAGGCGCTCGCCGGCGAGCCGCTCGACGGCGTCGAGATCGACGAGCGGGGACTCCTCGGCGACCGGCAACGCGCGCTGTTCGTTGCGACTCCCGGCGAGCCGCGAACCGGCAAGCCGTACCGCGGCAAAGAGCATAACCGGTTGCACACGGTGCAGACCATCGAGGCGGCTCAACGCCTCGGAGTCGAACGGTCGCTGGCGCTCGAACCGCGGGCGGTCGGTCCGTACTTTGACGCCGAGCCGGTCTCGATCATTCTCGACCACTGGATCGCCGAGGTCGAACGGATCGCCGGCACGCTTCTCGAACCGCTTCGTTTCCGACCGAACCTGTTCGTGCGGACGATGGGTGATTCGGTTCCGGCCGAAGCCGAATTACTCGGCCGGACCCTGACCGCCGGCGGCGTGCGCCTGCGGGTCGTCAGCGCGATCGTCCGCTGCGTTACGCCGAGCTACGACGTCGCGACCGGCGAACAACAACCGCTCGTCCAGCGCGCGATCGTCGCCGGCCGCGACAACATCGTCGGCGTCTACTGCCGCGTCGAGTCTGCCGGTCGGGTGGCGTGCGGCGACGCGTTGCTCGGGTAGCGCCGCAGCGTTTACACGGTCGTCCGGCGGCCGCTAAACGCGCGCAGGATGAACAGCAGCACGATCGCGCCGATCACCGCCACGATGATGCTGTAGATGTTGATGCCGGTCGCGCCGACGTGGCCGAAAAAGTTGAATATCCAGCCGCCGATGATCGCGCCGACGATGCCGACGATCAGGTCGCCGATGAGGCCGCCCGGACCCTCGCCCGGAACGAGCCACTTCGCGATGAAACCGGCGATGATTCCAACGATGATCCAGGACAAAATTCCCATGATTGCACCTCCGGGGCCGGATTTAAGCGAGGTTGCTTCCTATTGCCCGCTCGTGCCGGGGGCTAAACCCGCCTACAACTCGCGCCGGCCTTCCAGCGCCTTGGCGAGCGTGACCTCGTCAGCATAATCGAGGTCCCCGCCGATCGGCAAGCCGTAGGCGAGCCGCGTGACGCGAATGCCGCTCGGTGCGATCAACCGCGAAAGATACAGTGCCGTTGCTTCGCCCTCGGCGTTGGGATTGGTGGCGATGACGATTTCGCTGGTCGCGTCGCCGGCGAGCCGCGAGATCAGTTCTTTGACGCGCAACTGGGCCGCACCGATTCCGTCGATCGGCGAGATCAGACCGCCGAGCACGTGGTAGCGGCCGCGATACGCGCCGCTACGTTCAACTGCGAAGATGTCCTTGGCCTCGGCGACGACGCAGATCGTCGCCGGATCGCGGCGTTCGTCGGTGCAGAAGATGCACGGATCGTCTTCGGTGATCGCAAAACAGCGCGAACACAGGCGGACCCGGTCTTTGACGGCGATGATCGCGGCGGCCAGCGCCTCGGCATCCGAGCGCGAGCGGTTCAACAGATGGAACGCCAGCCGCGCGGCGGTCTTGGGACCGATCGTCGGGAGCTTGCTGAACTCGTTGATTAGGCTCTGAACCGGTCCGGCAATCACATGAGCCCCGGGATTCGCATCCCGCCGGTAAGCGAGCCCATGCGCTGCTGCGCGAATTCTTGGGCCTTGGCGTTCGCGTCGTTGATCGCCACGACGAGCAGATCTTCCAGGGTCTCCACGTCGGCGGGATCGACCGCCGCCGGCGCGACCGTCACTTTGGTCACGCGATGATCGGCCGTCATCTCGACGCTGACCGCGCCCCCGCCGGCGCTGCCGACGACGGTCGTCGCCGCGATCTCCTCTTGCGCCTTGGCCATCTCCGCCTGCATCTTGCGGAGCTGTTGCATCATCTGCGCTTGGTTCATCGGTCCTCCGCCGGTTCGAATTGCTGCATTGCGTACGCCAACAGATCGTGTTCGCCGGCGGTTGGAACCGGCGCCGCGCCGGTCCGTTCCGCCGGCCGCGAGCGCGCGTCGCCGCGGCCGGCCCCGACGCGAATCGCCACCCGCATCGGCGTGCCCGCTACCTCCGACAAAGCGCCTTCGATGAGCTTCGCGCGGTCCCGCAACAGCGCCGCCTGAATCTCGTCGTGATGGCCGAGCGTCACGGTCGCACCGTCGACCGAATCGACCGTCGCCTGCGTGAGCGGCCCGCGCAACGGCATCGCCGCCTCCTCGACCCGCGTTCGCACGCTCCGCCACAACGACCGAACGCGCTGCAGGGTCGGCGGCGCGGCCGCCGCAGCCTCGTGAGCGACGACCGCCTCCACCGGCGGCTCGTGCTTCGCCACGGCCGGCGCGGGCGCCGCCGCCTTGGCCGCCGGCACGGCCGGCGGCGCGGCACTGATGGCCGGTGAATCCGCTTCCAAAAGCGTGACCCGGGTCGCGAGCGCATCGAGCGTCGGATCTTCGCCCTGCAAGACTAACCGCAGCGCCGCCGTCTCGAGTTCGAGCCGCGGATTACCCGAACTGCGCGAGGCACCAAGCGCGTCCCCGAACAACCGGAGCGCTCGCACCAGCTTAACCTGCGGCGTCGTCTCGGCGCGCTCGTGCACGGTGCGCGCGTCGTCGTCGGAGAGATCGCGGTCCAACAGATTGGGGTCGATCCGCGCGACCAGCAGGTGACGAAACTCGCCGATCGTCGCGCGAATCAAGCCGAGCATCTCGGCGCCGGCGTCGCTGGCGGAATCGACGGCGCGCAACGCGCCGGCCGCGTCGCCGTCGAGCATCGCGGCGACCAGTTGACGCGCGTATTCGTGCCCGGTCGTCCCAAACGCCGCGTCGACCGCGCCGGCATCGATCGTCGCGCCCGAACCGGCATGCGCGCCGGTGAATGCGGCGACTTGTTCGAGCATCGTCAGCGCGTCGCGCAATCCACCGTCGGCGCGATACGCGATCGCACTCAAACCCGAATCGTCGATTGCGATCTGCTCGCCCCGGGCGATCGTTCGCATCTGTTCGATCATCGTCGGCACCGGGATCCGGCGAAACGCGTAGCGCTGGCACCGCGACAGAATCGTCGGCGGTAGCGCTTCGGGGGCGGTCGTCGCCAAGACGAAGACGACGTGCGGCGGCGGCTCCTCGAGTGTTTTCAAGAACGCGTTGGCGCCTTCGCGCGTGAGCATGTGCGCTTCGTCGATGATGTAGACTTTCGACCGCATCTGCGCCGGCGCGAACTTCACGGCATCGCGAATCGCGCGGATCTCCTCGATGCCGCGGTTGCTGGCGGCGTCGATCTCGAGGACGTCGAGCGCGGTCCCGGCAAGCATCGTCTGGCAAAAGTCGCAGGTGTTGTCGGGCTCGGGGGTTGGGCCCAACCGGCAGTTGATGCAGCGGGCCAAGATCTTCGCCGCCGAGGTCTTCCCGCTGCCACGCGGGCCCGAGAAAAGGTACGCGTGAGCGAGTTTGCCGGTGCGCAGCGCCGTCTCGAGCGTGCGGACGACGGCCGCTTGGCCGACGAGTTCCGAGAACGAGCGCGGCCGCCAAGTTCGGTACAAGGACACGCCAAGGTCTTATTCCGGGCGCCGAGGCGAACCTGTTTCGTTTTCCGGGAGTCCGGGTATCAATGAGTCACGCGAGACGCGCGTCCGCATTGGCTGCTTGCCGGTTACCGGCGAGCGGCTCGTTGCATCCTCGATCGCGCGCTCGCCGTATAGAAGAGATGAGCACTCAGACGACTGCGTCGGTTCACGATCTCGGCCTCCGCCAGCGGCTGCCCTATGCCCTGCGCGAGCACTTCGGATATGAGCGGTTCAACCCCGGACAAGAAGAGGTCATCACCAGCGTCATGGAGGGTCATGATACGCTGGCGATCCTGGCGACCGGGGCGGGCAAGAGCCTGTGCTATCAACTGCCGGCACTATTGCTCGACGGGACGACGGTCGTCGTCAGCCCGTTGATCGCCCTGATGAAGGATCAGCTCGACATGCTCGCCGAGCACGGCCTTACCGAGGTGGCCGCGCTCAACTCGACCGTCGACGAGATTCGCGAGGCGGCGATTCTCGAGCGGATTGCGGCCGGGCGCACCAAGATCGTGCTGGTCACGCCCGAACGGCTGGAGGACGAACGGTTCCTCGCCGTTCTGCACGGCATCCACGTTGGACTGTTCGTCGTCGACGAGGCGCACTGCATCAGCGCCTGGGGCCACGATTTCCGGCCGGCCTACCTGGCCCTCGGCCAAGTTATCGCCAGGCTCCACCATCCAACCGTCCTCGCGCTGACGGCGACCGCCACGCCGGCGGTCCGCGAGGATATCCTCACTCAGCTCGGCATCCCGAACGCCCGATTGATCGTGCGCGGTTTCGATCGCCCGAACCTCATCTACGAGGTGCGCCGCGCAGCCAATGAAACCGAGAAGCTCCGCACGCTCAAAGAACTGTTCGCAACCGGCCTCGAGGGGACCGGAATCATCTACACGGCGACGATCAAAAACGCGCTCGAGGTCCAGCGTTACCTCGTCGAGTCACTCGACGTCCAAGCCGCCGTCTACCATTCAAAGCTGCGAAAACACGACCGCACGACGGTCCACGAATTGTTCATGAACGAGTCGATTCGGGCAGTCGTCGCGACCAACGCCTTTGGCCTGGGGATCGACAAACCCAACATTCGCTTCGTCGTGCACTACGATCTGCCGGGTTCGGTCGAGGCGTACACGCAAGAGGCCGGGCGTGCCGGCCGTGACGGCGATCCGTCGCGCTGCATCCTGCTCTATCGGATGGGTGACGCCCACGTTCAGACGTACTTTCTCACCGGGAAGTATCCCGACGTCGAAGAGGTTCAGAAGGTCTTTGGGACGCTCGAATACTTCGCCGACCAGACCGGCGGAGTCTCGTTGGCCGACTTGCGCAAGATCGCCCAGCTGCCGCTGACGAAACTCAAAGTCGTGCTGGCGCTGCTCAAGAAGGCGAATTTTATCGAATTGCGAAGCCGCGCGCGCTACGGGTTGACCAGCCGCGCACTCGAGCATCGCGACCTGGTGCTCAACCTCACGAACTATGAAACCAAGCGCGCCTACGATCAAAGCAAGCTCGCGATGATGCTGCAGTACGCCGAGACGCGCTCGTGCCGGCGCCGTTTCATTCTCAACTACTTCGGCGAGGAGTTCGAAGGGTCGAGTTGCGGCGCGTGCGACAACTGCCTGCGCGCGCCGGAGCTGGCCCGCGACACCTCGATCGGCGTCACCGGCTTGCGGATCGCCGACGTCGTCCTGCATGCGAAGTTCGGGCAAGGCACCGTCGAGCGCGTGGAGAAGGACTTGGTAACCGTCTTGTTCCCGACCGTCGGCTACAAGACGTTGCTGGCGTCGGCAGTTCACCACGACGCGAAGATCGCTTAGACAAAGAGGTTTGATGGTCGACCGCGGTCGCCCGCGGTGGCGTAGGATCGTTGCGGGCACGCTTGGCCTCGTCGTCGCGGCGTTCACCGGCTACGTCGCCGCCGCCGGCCAGACCCCGTCATCGACGCCGACCGCCGAACCGCTGCCGATCTGGCTGCGTACGCCGAGCCCCCCGCCGAGCGGGTCCACGCCGCCGCCGGCACCGACCGTCGTGCCGCTTGGCAGCCCCGCGCCCTCGGGTGGTGCCGTCCCGCTCCCGTCCGGTGCGCCGGCGATCCCGCCGGGCCCGGCCGCGACCCCGATTCCGACACCGTCACCCAGCCCGACGCCGATACCGCTAGAAGTCTCGCCCTCGCCGGCCAACGTGACGCCCGGTGGAACCGTCGTGCTGCACCTGCGCAACGCCGTCGGTATGATCGCGATCCGGTTGTACGACGACAAGATCGCGGCGGTGGTCGATCAAGTCGCCCAGACCGTTACGATCACCGGCAAGACGGCCGGCCTGTCGGCGATCGACATCTCCGACGGGCGCCCGATGACGCGCAGCATTACGGTTCGGGTCGCTCAATTGGCCGGCACGGTCGGCGCCGCGACGTCGATTCGGCTGACCGGCGATCCCGCATCGAACGCGTACGTGAAGCGGCAGATCGTCGCGGCGGCAGCGGCGATTGCCTCACCCCGCCCGGGTGCGAACGTCTCGATCGATCCGGATGCGATTGGGCTCACCGGCTCGCTCGGCCAAGACGATACGTTCGACGTGAACCTGCCCGTCTATCTGCAGGGCGAGGATTACTTCGACGTCACCGGCACGACGCACGTCCATGTCGACAACGTCGCGCTGCCGCGGATTCGCCCGCGCTCGCTGCTGGTCAGCGACTATCCCGAGACCCTCAAAGCGAACGGCGTGCTGTTCACCGCCGATTTGACCGGTGACGGTGCGGAGCGGTTTCTCTACTACCACTATAACCCACCGGGCCAGCCGGACCGCAAGATCGCGCTGCTCGTGCAAAACCCCGCGCCCACGCCGGCCGTCATTCAAATGATCGACGGAACGGCCGGCCCGAGCAAGTTCGAGATGGAGGTCGGGCACCTCTCGACGCAGCGGTTCCTCGTGCGTGAAGCGCAGAACGAGGGCCATTTGATCACGATCCCGCCGAGCTCGGTGACGACGCTCGCGACCCAGGGCCTGCCCGCGGGCGACGTTGCGAGCAGCATCCTCCAGTTGCGCGAGCTGTCGGGCGATACGCTGCATCTGACCTTGCTCGCCCTCGATGCCGGCGATCCGATCGCGCTGCCCGGCCCCGGCTCCGCACTGCTGACCGGTACGGCAAAGCACGCGCGCGGCATCTATCCAATCCCCGAGTTCTACTTCGACTACACCTATAAGACCGACGAGCCGAGCCTCACCGTCCCGATCGGACAGATCCCGCTGCCCAACCTACTGCAGGGCGAGGCACTCGGCGGCGATTACGGCGTTCTGCAGTCGATCACCGTGCGCATCGTCAACTCCGACGCGCGCAATCCGGCGCAGGTCGCGCTGTTTGCCAATCCGCGCGGCGGGAAAGCGACCGGCACGTTCCTGATCGATCGCACGCTCGTGCAAGCCCACGCGATGCCGACCTACGGGTTCTACAAGTTGCGCGAGTACGTGATCCCACCCGGTGGCGTCGTGCGCACGCAAATCGTGACGATGCCGGAAGGCGGATCATCCTATCCGCTCGACCTCATCGTCGGGCCGGACGACGGCAGCGCGTCGCCCGGCTCGCCCGAATCGCTGGTGTATTAGGCAGAAAGCGCCCGACGGTTCGGGATTTGTTTGAGGCTCACGCTTTGCCGTAGACTTCGAGCGTTGCCCGAGCTGCGGCTTCCCAGGAAAAGCGTTGCGCCGCGGCTATCCGCGCCGCGGCGGCGCGGCGGTTGGCGGCGGTTCGATCGCCGAGGATCGTCGCGAGCGCCGCCGACCAGCCGTCGTCGTCGTCCGGCCCGACGAGCGTGGCCTGACCGTCGACGACCTCCGGCAGCGATGCCGACGTTGAAACGATCAACGGCACGCCCGCACACAGTGCCTGTGCGGCGGCAAATCCGAAGCCTTCATACTTCGACGGAACGATCGCGACGGCAGCGCGCGCGTAGAGGTCGCGCAGCTCGGCCCGGCCGATATAACCGCAAAATCGCACGCGCTGATCTATCCCGAGTTCGCGGGCGATGCGTTCGCAGGCGTCGCGATACGGCGTCGCCGGACCGACGGCGATCAGTTCGACGCCGGGCAGCACGCGCAGCGCCCGAATCGCGACGGCGAGGTTTTTGCGCTGTTCGACCGTTCCGACCGCCAAGATGAACGGCCGGTCATCGGGCCGGCGATCGAGCGCGATCAAATCCTCGGCGACGCCGGGGTGCACGACGTCGACGCGCGCCGGCTCGATTCCGGGTACGACGGCGAGCAACTCGTTGCGCGAAAATGCCGAGACGACGATGATCCGCCGGGCTGTGCGATAACGGCGGGCGGCAAGCGGACCGTAATAGGCCCGCGCATAAGCGCGCGCGTGTTGCTGGACGCGCAACCACGCGACGTCGTGAACCGTCACGACGATCGGCATCGAGCCGATGAGCGGCATCGTCCCCGACGTGCAATGCAGCAGGTCGACCCGCGCGCGGCGCGCCGCCAGCGGCAACCGCAGTTGATCCCACAACACGCGCCGGTCGAACCGCCACAGGTCGGACCGCTCGTCGCGCAGCGCCGTGTACGAAAACCGCAACGCATCGAAGGCGCGCGCGAGTCCGCGCGCGTACTCGCCGATCCCGGTCGGCATCCCGACGGTCGGCTGGAGATCGAGACCGACGTTCACTCGCCCAGCGCCGCGGCCAAGGTTCGGACCGTTTCAAGGGTCGGATCGAGCACCCGCGCGCGGGCGAGATCGTGCCGAGCGGCCGCGCGGTCACCGCGCGCCAGCGCGACGTGGCCAAGGCCTGCGAACGCCTCGGCGCTCTCGGGTTGCGCTGCGCGTGCGCGCTCGAAGAAGCCGGTCGCGACCGCCGGCTCGCCCAGCGTCAGCGCCTGATAACCGGCCGCCAACAGATACTTGAGCGAGTACGGTCCGAGCGCAACCGCGTGCCGATACGCCGCCAGCGACGCTTGCGCCTCGGCGCGCCGCTTTGATCGCGTGCTGCGGGCCGCTTCGAGCACGCCGAGTTGCCAGTAGGCCTCCGCCAGCGCATCGGGTTGCGTGCGCCGCTCACCAAGCCGCGCGATCGCTTCCCGTTCGATCGCGACCGCCCCGTCGAGATCGCCGGCGCGCGCCAGTGAGTCAACTGCGCGCTCGAGGCCCAGCGAATCGTCGGCTTCGAGAAAATCGTGGGCCGCCCGCGCCGGTTCGCCACGCAACGCCGCTAGCCGGCCGGCGAGCGCCCAATGCTCGGCACCCGCCGGAATCGTCGCGATCCACCGTTCGGCCCGGTTGGGTTCGGCGGCGTCGATCGCACGGCGCGCTAGGCCAACGCGGAGCGGACGCGGATAGAACGGCGCCAAACCGTCGTCGACCCACCCGCCGAGCGCCGGCGAGACGTCACGCGCAAGCGAGCCTGCCGCGGCAGCGCTGCGCAAGCCGATCGCCGCTTCGACTTGCAGTCCGGCGAGCAGCCCGACGACGAGCGCCGCCGCGACCAACGCCGGCCGCATCGGTTAGAAGCGAACCGTGAAGTTGACGTTCTGTTGGGTTTGGTTGAAATCGTAATTCGGGACGTTCGGATCGCTGTAGCGATACGTTCGCGCGTTGAAGTCGATCGTCGAGTTCGAGTGTGGAATCCGATACGTCAACGTTCCCGAAAGAAAATCTTTGCGCTCGGAGATGTTCTGCGACAGCGTCGTCCCGTACGCGCCCGCAAACCGCTGGGTCGAATAGCGGACGCTCAAACCGAGATCGTGCGAGACCGGGAAACTCGCGCCGGCACCGAGCGTGACGTGGCGCATATCGATGTAATTCGGATAGAACGGCACTTGGCTCTGGCCGCCGGGCAGCGCCGCGCTGGCCGCGGCGACGGCGGCTGGATCCGGCCCGCCGGTCGCCGGGTTGTACGGCAGGTAGAGCTGGGTGCTCGCGTCGGGCCGGCGCAGCGTTTCGTAGGCGCCGCCGAGATCGACGGCCAGCCGCTTACCGAACGCGGAGACGTTGAACGCCGTACTGATTCCGTAGGTATCGTCGCGCAGGTGAACGTTCGTCGGATAGATCGCACCGCCGAGCGCATTGGCAAGCGAAGTCGGCCGAATGTCTTCGAGATGCTGGTACTCCAAATGCGTCTGCACCGTCGTTCGCCCGATTTGAATCGGCGTCGTCGCAACCGCCGTCAGGCCGCGCGAATTCGGCGTGAACGCCTGATAGAACGTCGGGCCGACGCCCCGCAACGGATTGAACAACGGGTAGGCAAACGTCAAGTTCGGGTTCTCGGCGGTCAACGGGTTGGCCGGATTCGCACCGAACTGCCGGTCGAACTGCCGGTTGATCGCAACCGTGTTGCCAAAACCGAAGAACTCCGGCAGGTAGGCGCCGTTATAGAATGAGAAGACCGCCGGCGCGTTGCCGAAGTAGCCGTACGGTGCACCGTCGAGATAGTTGACGCCGACGTCCTGATAGCGCAGATCGATGTGCGCCTTGTGCAACCGCAAGCGCATGCCGAGGACGGCCGCGGCGTCGCCGACGGGCGCGACGTGACGGTAGTCGGCGGTGAAGTTGCTGGCCGCGATCTCGCCATAGACCACCGGCGTTCGGGCAGTCGCGGCCGCCGGTATGCCGAGCGGCGTTTGAAAGTCCAAACCAAACACCGTATCGCTGACGGCCCCGCTTCCGATCGCCGGCTGCGCGAACGCCTGCGTCACGTCCGCGCTGGTCTGCAGGCCGTCGAAGTCGAAGATGCGGTTGAACGTGAAGCCGACCTCGGCGCCGGGGAAGCCCTTGAATTTCTGATTGATCCGCGCGTTGATCATGTAACGCTGGAAATTCGTATTCGCACTGACGCTCAGACCGGCATAGCTAATCGTCACGTGCGAACCCGGTATCAAGGGGGCGGTGAAGACGACGGCATTGTACGCGTCGTTATATTGAAAGCCCGGCGGCGCCGGCGGCCCGCCCGGCACGGTCGCGACGAGCCGCCCGCTCGCATCGAAGGTCGAGCCGTCGTACGCCGAGACGTAGACACTGCCGAGGACGGCTTTGCGCGAGAGATAGACTTGCGACAGCGGTCCCGCGTTGGCCGCGAACGTGTCCGACGTCAAGGTCGCAGCCGACTGCCCCGCACCGGTCTGAAG
>JBOHTW010000406.1:0-1962 GCA_050733835.1 Vulcanimicrobiaceae bacterium
AGGCATTGCAGTACGGTGCGCCGCCGCACGGCGGCATGGCCTGGGGGCTGGACCGCGTCGTGATGCTCGCGTGCGGCGAGCCGAGCATCCGCGACGTAATCGCGTTCCCGAAGAACCAGCAGGCGCGGGATCTGATGATGGAGGCGCCGTCGCCGGTGCGGTCCGAACAGTTGCGCGAGTTGTTCTTGCAAAGCACCGCGAAGCCGAAGCCGCCCTCGGCGTAACGCGCGAGGGCGGCGAACAGCGACGCGGCCTTGCGGGCTACTTGCAGCTAATGGCGAAGTACGCCTTGCCGGGCTTGAAGTCGATTGTGCTCGGCGCAATGTTCTTCGCTGCGAGCGTCAGCGTGGTCCCGGACGGGGCTGCGGTGATTCCCGGCGAGAACCACATGAGGCCACTGCCGTTGTCCGAATAGACGTCGAAGCTGCAGCTTGCGAACGAGCCGAATCCGGCTGAGTCCACGATCGCAATCTGCGGCGTCGTAGAGCCGAACGTCCCGTCGGTGCTCGTCGGGTTGCTGATTTGGAAGTACACGATCGGAGTTGCTCCGGCGACGGCGTTATCGGCCGGGAAACCCGCCGGCGTGATGTCCCCGTTGTTGAGCGCATCGGTAATGGTCAGCGAAAAGCTGCTCGACGCGGTGTTGTTCCCGAACGTGAACGTCGCGGAGGTGATCGGCGCGTACGCGCCGAGCGTAATCGTGCCGTTCGCTCCGGGAGCAAAGCTGTTCGTCCCGGAGGCCCCACCGAAGGTGTAACCACCAGGGGGTGCCGTCGGCGTCGGAGTTGCACCGGGCGGGGGGGGCGTCGGCGTCGGGGTGGCGCCGGCCGGGGGCGTCGGGGTCGGATTTGCGTTGGGGGTTGGCGATGAGCTGCTACCGCCGCACGCCGCGAGTAAGGACGCGGTGACGAGGGCGAGCGTGGCCGCACGAAGGGGGTTCATGCTAGGTTTGTCCTCCTGAGGAATAGGCCGTTTCCTCTATTTCGGCAAGCCGCGCTGAAAAATAACGCCGAAGCTTCCAACCGCGGGCTACGCGCCGAGGCGTCCCATTCTGTTCGTCGCGCCGAGCCGGTCGCGGATCGCCTCGGACGGTTCGACACCGAGTTCGGCCAGCAGGACGCGCCGGCAGTCGCGGTAGGCGCGATACGCGGCCGCCTCGTCGCCTTGCGCGAGATGCACCTCGATGGCGACGCTGTAGGCGGTCTCGTCGGTTGGATCGAGCCGAATCAACTCGTTTGCCAACTCGAGCGCGCGGTCGAGTGCGCGTTGCGCGAGCGCGCAGCGGGCTAAGCGGACGAACAGGTCGCGCCGGAGACGTTCGAGGAGAACGGCGTGCGGCGCGAACCACTCGTGATGCGCGAGTTGATCCGGGATACGGCGGGCGACCTCGGCTCGCAACGGCTCGTAGCGCGCGAGATCGGCCGAAGCCAGCGACATGCGACCAAGCTCGGCGACGGCACGCTGCAACTCGCGTACGTCGACCGCGACCCGCGAATCGAGGGCGTAGCCGGCATCGCCGAACGTTACGATCGGGACGTCAACGACCTTGTGCCGAACGCGCGAAACCGTCACATGGAGTGCGTTCGCACCGGCTCGGTCGCCGAGGTCGGGCCAGATCGTCGCGGTCAAGACCGCCGTCAGCGACGGGTCGGCTCGAACGGCGAGAAACGCCAGCAGCTCGATTTCACGCGGCGTCAACCGGATCGGCTCGCCGTCGCGTTCGAGCTTGGCGCCGAACAGCGAGATGCGAAGCGGGTGATTGACCGGCGCCGCCGCGGAGACCCGGACGAGTTGTTCGCGCGCGGTGCGAAGGGCGCTTACGTCGCGGACCGTGTACTGCCACTCGGCGCTCCGGCTAGGGGGCCGAGTGCCGGCGATCGTGGGCCGGCCAACGACCTCGACCGTCGCAAGCGAACCGTTCGCGCGTTTCAACTGCAGCTCGACCGGGTTGGCGGCGCTCGT
>JBOHTW010000407.1:0-6837 GCA_050733835.1 Vulcanimicrobiaceae bacterium
CGTTCAAACGTCACGAACGACAGATCGGGCACCAGCGGCCGACGGACTTCGCCGGGCGGTTGCAAGCGAAACCGCCACTCGATCCCGATCTCACCGCGCTCCGCCGCCCAACGCGCGAGGACGAGGAACAGTGCGCCTTGCAACCGGGCGTGACGGCGCTTCGGGCTCACTTTCTGAAGCGCGCGACCACGCACCCACTCGGTTTCGGGCTTCGTTTCGGGGAGCACGATTTCGTCGGTGTACATGATTTCACACAACCCTATCACGCGACCCCAAACAACCGCAAGGTTCCCGGTTAGGCGTCACTGCGAGCGAGCAACGCCTCCCAGGCGTGCATCGCGGTCGCCAGTTCGGCCGCGTTGCGCTTGAGTTCCGCCCCGATCTGCGCGAGTCGCGCCGGTTCGTCGTAAACGGCGGGATCGGCGTATTCGAACTCGAGCGTCGCGCGTTCGGCGTCGAGCCGCGCGACCGCCGCTTCGCAGGCGGCTAACTCGCGCGCCTGCGCGGCGGCCCGCGCACGCTGCTCACGGTCGGCGGCGCGCTGTTCGGCGGCCGGCGGGCCGTTCGCCGGCACTGCCGATGGCGGCGCGCCGTCGCCACGCTCGCGCGCTTCGTACGCATCGTAACCGCCGTCGATCAAGGTCGCCGTTCCGTCGTGCAGCCACAGTACGCGCTGCGCAACGCGCGCCAGCAGATAGCGATCGTGCGAGATCACCATCATCGCGCCGCCGTAGCCCGCCAGCACGGCTTCGAGCGCCTCGCGACTGGGAATATCGAGGTCGTTGGTCGGTTCATCGAGCAGCAGACAATCCGATGCCTGCGCCATCAACCGCGCGAGCATGATCCGGCGGCGCTCGCCGCCGGAAAACTCACCGACCCGCTTGTCCGCCGCTTCACCCCCAAGCCCGAGCCGACCGAGTAACGACCGCGCTCGTTCCGGAACGATGGGCGCGGCCGCTAGCACCGCGTCGACCGCGCTGAGTTCGGATGGGAGATCGTCGGCCGTGTCTTGCGAAAAGTAGGCGACCCGCACGCCCTCGCTGACGCGCACGTGGCCGGTGTCGGCGGCGATTCGACCCGCAACGATGCCAAGCAGGGTCGATTTCCCCGAACCGTTCTCGCCGACGACGGCCAGCCGTTCGCCGCGAACGAGGTCGAACGCAAGCTTTGCGAACAACGGCCGGTCGTAGGCTTTCGTCAAGCCGCTTGCGCGCAGCGCATATCCCTTCGTTGCCCGGCGGGTGGCGCTGAGCTGCACCGCGATCTTCGACGTGGTCTGCACCGGTGGCTCGACGCGGTCAAGTTTGGCGAGCTGCTTCTCGCGGCTGCGGACGTGCGAGTAATTGTGCGACCCATGCGTGCGCAGTTCGGCGATGACGTCGCGTTGACGCTTGTCCTCGTCGACGAACGCCGCATAGTCGCGTTCCGCCTGTGCGATGCGTTCGGCCTTCTGCGCGACGTAATCGGCATAGGCGCGTCCGGACGCACAGTCGTAGCGGGCTAGCGCTCCACGGTCCAGCGCCCAGATCTCGGTGCAGACGCGGTCGAGAAAATACCGGTCGTGCGAAACGATCAAACACCCGCGCGGATCGTCGACCAGCATCGTCTCCAGCCGCCGCACGGTCGCGATATCGAGATGATTGGTCGGTTCGTCGAGGATGAGATAGTCCGGCTCTTCGAGGAGCATGCGGGCCAGCGCCGCGCGCGTGCGTTGCCCGCCAGAGAACTCGCTCGTCGGCCGGTCGAGATCGGCTTCGCTAAAATCGAAAGCCACGAGCATCGAACGCATCTTGCGTTCGAGCCCGGCGCCGCCGTGCCGATCGAACGCTTCGCGCGCTTCGCCGTAGCGGTGCATGAGGCGGGCTTCGCGGTCGCGGTCGCCACGCTCAGCGGCCACGCCGAGTTCGGCTTCCAGGGATCGGAGTTGGGCCTCTTCTGCGTGGATTCGGGCGAACGCGGCCGCCAGTAACTCGCGCAAGGTCGCCACCGTCTCGCTTGCGCTGGCTTGCGAAAGGTACCCAAGTTGCGCCCCGCGCGCGCGCGCGACGCTGCCGGCGTCCGGATCGTCGATTCCCGCGAGGATGCGAACGAGTGAGGATTTGCCCGCCCCATTTGGGCCGACGAGCCCGACCCGAGCGCCGTCGCGTAAGACGCCGCTTGCACCCTCGAAGACCGAACGCGCGCCGTAGTGCCGCTCGACGTTCTCGAACCGAATCCACTCCATCACGCCAAGGATTCGCCGTCGCCGCCGGTTCCCCCGAACCTCGGGACCGCATCCCGTGATGCAAGCCCCGAGGTTTGGTAGCGAGTCGATCGCGGCTAGTGGAGGTTGGCCAACTTTACGCTGGTCGCGCCCAAGGCTTGAGCTAAGTCGTACATGGCTTGATTGGTGATCTTGTGATAATTCGCGTCGGCAGCGGCGCCGTACTTGGCGTCGATGTCGTTCATCGTCGAATCGTGGATCTTGTGCGTCACCAAGTGATCGAGCATGTCGCCCGTCCAGAACGTGTTGTTCTTCGTCGAGCCGAGCGCGACGATCTTCCCAGCCAGTTCCTTGCCCTTCAGATCGGCTGGCGGCGCCGGGAATCTCACGCCGGCGGCGGTCGCGGTCTTCGCGGCATCATCGACCGCATAATTGAAGACGGTGACCCACGATGTGACGGACTTCTTGCCGTACTGCTTTGTGAGCTTTGCCAGTTCGCCGTCGACGAGCTTCTCGCCGACCATGGCGTTGAGCGCCTTGTCGATCGAGAATGTCGTCGCGCCGCCGCCCGCCTTCGCGAGCGCCGCAGTCACGTCGAGATTCGGGCTGCCGGTATAGCTGTTTCCGCCGTAGCGGTCGTGTCCGTTCGCCATCATCGAGTTCCCGGCCATCGAGTTCGCGAACGCCGGCCCGGTCAACAACGCTGCAGCGGCAAAGAATGAAAGAATCTTCGGTGCAATTTTCACGAGTAGTATAACCTCCAATATTCGGTGCTTCCAATCTAAGACAACGCATTAACGACGCAACTGGATGCTTAACCCTGCGACAAACGTCCGTCGCGCAGGCATCGCTCGCGTCGGTTGCCAAGCTCACTCGAGCCTGTAGGCGAGTTGCCGACGGAACTCACCCCAGCCTTGATCGAGAATACGCCGATTGAGCCCACTTTTGGCACACACGTTCGTGCGGCGTCTTGTGGTCGCCGAGCTATTTCGCCGCATCCTGCGGTGCAGCGCCGCTCTCGATCTTCAAGCAGTACGCAGTACATCGAGAACCAGCGAACGCCGTCGTAGGCGCTGCGCGCCTGGCGCCACCCGGTAAATCGGCCCCGACAAGGTCCGCGGCTCGCGCGACCCAAATGCCGGTAAATGCGGATTCAAGTCGGCGTCATGGGCTCGGCGGGTGGGCCAATTCTTCAACAACACATGGAGCGGGCATACCGGCTGGGTTGGCAAGTCGCCGAGCGCGGCTGCGTGCTCGTCACCGGTGCGTGCCCAGGATTGCCGGACGCAGCGGCCCACGGCGCACACGACGCCGGCGGAATCGTACTCGGTGTTTCGCCCGCATTTTCACGCGAAGAGCACATCGAATTATATGGCTCGCCGATCGAACCGTTCGACGCCATGGTCTTCACCAGTTCTGGGCTGATGGGCCGCGAGGTCCACAACATTCACAGTTCGGACTTCGTCCTGTTCGTCGGTGGACGGAGCGGCACGCTCGGCGAGTTCGCGATCGCCTACGATGAGGGAAAGCTAATCGGCGTCCTGACCGATACCGGTGGACTCTCAAACGAACTGACCCACATCGCCAAGATGACCGGCAAAAATACCGGCGCCGTCATCATTGAAAACAGCGATCCGGTTACGCTCGTCGACGCCTGTATGGATGCATTTCCAAAACACGGCCGGTCATCGCGGTCGCCGCACGAAGAGGCGGCGAGCTAACGGTGGACGCGGTCGAGGCAATCCGCACGCGTCGCAGTATTCCGCGGCTCGGCGGCGAGGTCGCGCGCGGAACCGTCGATGAATTGCTCGCCGCCGCGCTGTGCGCACCGAATCATCGGTTGACTCGACCATGGCGATTCTCGGTCGTCGCCGGAGCCGCGCGCGAGTGTCTCGGTCGACGCTGGGCGGAGATAGCCGCGGCGGAACGCGGCTTGCCGACTGATGCTCGCACGAAGTTCATCGACAGCGAGGCGCGCAGGCTTTTGCGGGCACCCGTCGTCATCTTCGCGAGCACCCGTACCGACGCCAACCCCGAGGTCGCTACTGAAGACTTCGCGGCGACCGCGGCCGCCATCGAGAATCTGTTGCTGGCGGCGCATGCGCGCGGACTCGGTGCCATGTGGCGCACGGGTCGCATGGCGTACCACCCGGCCATGGTGGGACTCCTCGAACTCGATCCGCTCGACCGAATCGTCGGCATCGTCTATCTCGGACAACTCATCGAACCCCCACCGGCTGCGCCGCCGGCCGCGGCGGCCGCCGCGATTCGCTGGCTGAACGAACGCTAGCGCCGCACCGCTGGAGCGCTGATTCGATCTAACGCGGCGAAGAACGCCTGATTGCGGCGAAAAGCCGCTCCCGCGGCTAAGCCGTCCAGTCCAGCAGCGGCGCCCACTCATCGGGCGCAAACGCCTGCTTGGCTTTGATCGCCTCAATGTACTTGCGTTTGCCGGCGCGGTTCCCTTTGCCGATCAGCACCCCGCCGACCAGCCGATGCTTCCAGAAATAGAGCGCCCGATAGTGCTTGAGTTCGCGGTCGATCTTATAGACCGCATCGAGATCGTTGCGGTATTCGGGCGATAGGCCGAACTGCGTGATCGTTTGCTCGGTGAACAGCTTGCTCGAATACTCGGGGACGTCGTGGTAACGTTCGTCGCCGCCCGCCATATTGGCGGCGACGACCTTGCCGTGCGCGCCGGCGTTGTTCCAGGTTCCCATCCGATAGTTCATCTCGGCAATCGGATCGTAGAAATACGCGACGTCGCCGGCCGCAAATATCCCCGGTACATTCGTCTCCAAGCGGTCGTCGCAGACGATCCCGCCGTCGTGGGTCTGGACGCCGGTGCCGGCGACGACCTCGGTGTTCATCGTTAAGCCCAAGCCGACCGCGAAGCAGTCCGCTGCAATCTCTAAGCCCTTGTTCGTCACGATCTTGGTCGCTACGCCGTTGGACCGAATGAACTCTTTGACTTCTTCTTCGTAGTGCACGTGGACGCCGTCGGCGCGCGCGGCCTCGTCGACCATCTCGCCGGCGACCTCATCGAGCAATCGCCGCAAGAACCGTGGCCCGCGCACGACCCAATGCGTCTCGACGCCGCGAGCAGCAAACGCCTCGGCCAGCTCGTACGCGATGAACGAGCCGCCGACCGCAACGGCCGTCTTCGCCGTCTCCAACTGTTCGGATATCGCGCGCGTGTCGTCGAGATACTGAAAGTTAAAGATGTTGCGCGCGCCGGCGGCGCCGGGCGACGGGCTCAAGTTCGGCCGGCCGCCGGTAGCCACGAGCAGCGCGTCGTACCGATATGCGGTGCCGTTGGCATAGACGCACCGATCCTCGGCCGAGATCCGGTCGACGCGCGTTCGCAAGTGGATCGTGATGTTGTGCTTTTCATGCCAGGCGAGGTCCCGAATCATGACCTTTGCCTCGGGAATTTGCTTGCGCAGCATCGGCGGCAACGAGATGCGATTGTAGAGCGTGTAGGGCTCGTCGGCAAACATCGTGATCGTGCAGGCGGAATCATGTTTGCGCAACTGCTCGGCGCACGTCGTGCCGGCGAATCCGTTGCCCACGATAACGTAGCGTCGTTCTCGGTTCATGGGTCGTTACTCTCCGCAACGATGCATCGATCGGCGTGCCCGCGGGCCGGGCGTTTCGCAGGGCCGAGCGGGCGTACATGGAAGGACGTTTCGCGATGGAAGTCCGCCTGGTGCAACTGCTGGGGTCCTTCATCACGACGACGAGTTCGTATCTGCTCGCGCGCCTGGAGTTTGCGATGCATCACCCGCAGCTTCCCGCGCCGCCGCTCATCGACCGCCTGCCCAACGCCTCCGAGGCGAGTCTGGCGCTCCAATGGCCGGGAATCGAGCACCAGCTCGACGAGGCGCGGCGGTTCCTCAAGAATCTCGATGACCGGCGGGGCAAGCGTGCGGTCTACGACCGAACCTTCGCCCACCTGCAACGCGCGGTTCGCGAACTCGACCAATACGCGCGCGCCGTCCGCTGGGTCATGACCGTCGACGAACGCGAGCGCTAAGCCACCTTTCGAACCCGGGAGATGATCACCATGAATACGAACGACGCCTTGGAGCGCGCGTTGGCGCAAGCCCGCGAGCTTCAGCATAGCTTGAACGAAGCGGTCAATAAGACGGCCGAGCAGATGCGTCCGATCCTGCAAGAATCGGTTAAAAACGCCCAAGAGTTGCAGGCGACCTTGACCAAACATGCCGCCGAGACCAGTCAAATCACGGCCAAACAGACTCAGGCGACGGTCGATCAACTCCAAGAATTCATCAAGATCGGCTCGCAGGCGATGCGCGACTCGGCCGAACAGACGCGCGCGGCGGCCACGAAGATGATGGAGCATTCGCGAAAGATCGTCGAAACGGCGGCGGCGGCTATGGGGAAGAAACCAGGGGACGGTAACCCGTAACGACCGACTCTTCGCTGGTGAGTGCCAGTTTGCCGAACCGCTCGAGCGCGCGCGGCCAATCGGCGAGAATGCCGAGCGCCCGCACCGAGCCGGTCGCCGACGCATAGCGCTCCAACAACGCGTGAAGCTTGGCGGTATCGGGGTCGTGCGCGCGCACGGCCTCGAGCCGGCATGGCGTCGGTCCGAGCGACAACCCATGCCC
>JBOHTW010000408.1:0-10968 GCA_050733835.1 Vulcanimicrobiaceae bacterium
GTCGATCGACGCGCCGTTGTCGGCGACGACGACGTGCGCGCCCGCGTCGATCAATGCGGTCACGATGGCGGCGCCGCTGCCGCCGGCGCCGCCGGTCACGAGTGCGACCCGGTCGGCGAGCAGCTCGCTCACGAGGCGGCCCGCGCCGCGAGCCCGCGCACGGCGGCCTTTGCGACTTTGCCGCTCGGCGTCAGCGGTAACTCATCGAGCACGAGCAGCCGCTCGGGCCATTTGTATTTTGCGACGCCTCGCGTCTGCAAAAATTTCTTGACGTCGCCGAGCGTCAAGGTCGAGCGTTCGTGCAGCGTGCAGACGAGCGTTGCGCGTTCACCGAGCCGTGCGTCGGGCACGCCGACGATCGCCGCGCGCCGCAGACCGGGAACGCCATCGAGAAGCGTCTCGACCTCGAGTGCGCTGATCTTCATCCCGCCGCGATTGATCAGGTCGTTGAGTCGACCGTGAAACGCGACGATGCCGTCGCCGTCGACCGCCGCGCGATCGCCCGTCCGCAGGAATCCGTCGGCGGTGACGGCGGCCGCCGTGAGTTCAGCAGCGTCGTAGTAGCCGCGAAATAGGTCGGCGCGGCGATAGTGCAATTCGCCGGGCTCACCGGGAGCACAAACGGCGCCGTCGAGGCCGACGATCCGAACGTCGGCGCCGCGAATCGGCCGCCCGATCGCATCGGTCGCCACTTCCGGCGAAGTCAGGTCGGCGGTGGTGATCCCACCGCCGAGTTCCGACATGCCCCAGTGTACGATCGGCGCAACCCCGAGATTCGCACGCACGGCGCGCCGCAGGTCGGCGCCGGCGGCCGCCCCGGCGGCCGCCCCGGCGGTCCGAATTTCACGGACGTTCAGCGTGTGACGCTCGCCGTTGCCGGCCCGTTCGGCGAGGTCGTGGAGTTGCGCGGGCACGGCCCAAGCGTGGGTCACACGCTCGCGCACGCACAGTTCAAGAAAGCGGTCGGGGTCGTACCTCGCCTGGGTGACGAGGGTCGCGCCGCGGACGATCGCCGCATGGACGGCGAGCAGCCCGAAGAGGTGGGTAAACCCGCCGGCTGCCAACACGACATCGCCCGGCCCAAGCTGCGACTGGCGCGCGACTTCGGTTGCATTCGAGAGCAGTCCGGCGTGCGCGAGCATGGTCGCGAGCCGGTGGACCCGGCGATGCAAGTCGGCCCAACTCAGCCGAAGCTCGCCGTCGATGACGGCCACCCCGGCCGGCGCACGTGCGACCGCCCGGGCAAAGCAGCCCGCGAACGTCAACGGATAATAGTGCGACCGGTCCGCATGCGGTCGTGGGTCGAACAGGTATCCGCCCCGATTCATCGTCGGACGAGTCTAGCACCGCCGAAATTTGCTTGTCAAATAGATTGCATAGTCAATTAATTCGGGAGGCCCGTCCGACTTGCGGAGGCGAAGGGCCCCGCCGTGGACGTTCGCCTCGACGAACTGATCGGATACCAGCTCCGTCGCGCGCAGCTCCATGCGTTCGCGCGGTTCGCCGAGGCGATGAACGGGGAACCGTTGACGCCGCTGGTTGCCGGATTGTTGCTGCTCGTCGAAGCCGAGCCCGGCGCGAACCAAGGCGAGCTGGCCGACCGGCTCGGCGCCGACCCGTCGACGATGGTTCGGCTCGTCGATCAACTCGAGCGCGCCGGCCATCTGACGCGCGTCGCATTGCCGACCGATCGCCGCCATACCGTGCCGACCCTGACGCCCGACGGCCGGCGCTTCCTGGCGCGCATCAAGCCGCGCATCGAGGCGAGCGAACGCGCGATCACCGACCGGCTGACGCAAGCACAACGCTCGCAACTCATCGGGTTGTTGCGTAAGCTGAACGGAACCTGACGGTGCGCCGGATTGCGTTCACGGTCGTGCTGGCGATCGGCTGGTGCGGGCTCGCGCAATCGCAACCGCTGCATCTGTTGCCGCGCCCGCGATCGGTTCAAACGATCGCCGGCTGCCGCGGTCCGGCGCTGACGCGCCCGACCGCCGTTACCGGTCGCGTCGATCCGGGTGCGGTTGAACTCGTGAACGAGCGGTGGCGTGCGCTCGGCATTCCGGCGCTCGCGGCCGGTGCCGCGCCGCGTAACGGGTTGCGCGTTTCAGTGCGCATCGCGGCCGGCGGCGCGCCGCAGTCGTACCGGCTGGCGGTCGGGTCGGATGCGATCGCGGTCGATGCCGCCGATGCGGACGGCGCGTTCTACGCGTTGGCGACCTTGGCGCAACTGCCGCAGCGAACCGCGCACGGCTGGGCGCTTCCGTGCGTGCGGATCGCCGATGCGCCGGCGCTGCGATGGCGGATTCTCTCAGACGACGTTTCGCGTGGGCCGCTGCCGACGATGGGTTACTTCGAGGAGCGCATTCGCACGATCGCGGCCTTCAAGATGAACGGCTATTCGCCGTACATGGAACACGTCTTCATCGATCCGCATCGGCCGCTGGCGGCGCCGCTCGATGGGATCACGCCGCGCCAGTTGGGCGAACTTGCGGCCTATGCGGCCCGGTTCCACGTTGCGTTGATTCCCGAACAGCAGAGCTTTGCGCACATGCACGGGACGTTGCGCTGGGAGACGTATGCGCCGCTGGCGGAGACGCCGCACGGCTATCTGCTGTCACCCGCGAACGCGGGCGGGTTGCGCTACGTCGAGGAGTTGATCGGCGACGAGCTGGCCGTCGTTCCCCATCCGCCGTTCTTGCACATCGGTTCGGACGAACCCGCGGAACTAGGTGTTGGTCAAAGCAAGGCACTCGTCGAGCGCGACGGAATCGCCGCCGTCTACGCCGGCCACGTCGCCGCGCTCGCCAAGTTCGTGCAGTCGCGTTCGGGCGCGCGCGCGATGATTTGGGACGATGCGATCGAGCAACATCCCGAGTTGTTGTCGAAGTTGCCCAAATCGCTGGTCATCGTCAACTGGCACTATGGCGACGAGCCGAGCTTCGAGTCGTATATCCGGCGGATCGCCGGTGCCGGCTTCGACCAAATGATCGCGCCCGGCGACCAGAACTGGAACGAGATCTATCCCGACATCGATCGAGCGCTCGCCGGCGAGCGGCGCTTCCTCAACGAGGGGAAAACGGCGCACGTGCTCGGCTTGTTCCAGACGGTCTGGCACGACGACGGCGAGACGCTGTACGAAGCGACGTGGTACCCCGTGCTCTACGCCGCGAGTGCGGCCTGGGAGAACGGCGACCTGCCGCCCGAGCGCTATGCCTTAGACTTTCCGCAGGCGTTCTTTGGGGTGGACGACGCGGGTTATGCGCGCGACCTCGCCGATCTCGCGCGCGCGCGGACGCTGTTGCGCGCGAATGGCGAATCGGACTCGAGCGATTATCTGTTCTGGGCCGACCCACTCGATGCGAGCGTGCTTGCGCGGGTGACCGCGAAGCTCGACCTCGCAGCGATTCGGACGGTCGCCGAGGATGCAATCGCCCATCTGCGTCGTTCGCCGCCGCCGCCACTCCACGCGAACGCGGCGGCCGTGATGGCGCTTGCGGCGAGGCGTTACGACGCGCTCGGCCGCGGCTTTCAGATCGCGACCGAGGCGCGAGCGCTCTACGACGATGCGCGCGCGCACGCCGACGGTCACGACGACAGCCGGCTCTATCGCGATCTGTTTGAGACGAAGTATCTGTTTTGGGAGCGGCGCAATACGGTGTTGGCGTTGCGCTCGCTGATGCGCCACGCCTGGGCGTTCGAAAGTCGATCCGGTCATGCGGCGGCCGTTCTCGAACGCTATCGGATCGTCGCCGACCGCGCAATCGGTCGCGCCGATGCGATCAACCGGGCGACCTACGAGGACTATGCGCAAGCCAAGCGGTTGCCGTCGTTCGACGCTGCGCTCGGCCTGCGGGCCGGCGCGCCGTGATCGGAATCGCGATCCTGGTCGCTTTTGCCATTGCCGCGGCGTTGATGTACGCCCGGGTGCTGCCGGCGTTGCTTGCGGTGCCGTTGATGGCCCTCGCGATCGGCGCGCTCTCAGGCGTCGGGCTTGCCGGCCTTGAGACGATCGTGATCGCCGGTACGGTGAAGCTCGCGCCGGTCGTCGTGACCGTGATCTTCGGTGCCCTGCTCAGCCGAGTCACCATGTCGACCGGGATCGCCGAAACGATCGTCGGCTACGCGGCCGAGTACGGCGGCGACGAACCGCTGGTCGTCGCGTTCGCGCTGTGTGCGGCGGTTGCGGTGCTGTTCACGACGCTGGCGGGCCTCGGTGCGATCATCATGGTCGGCTCGATCGTGCTGCCGATCATGCTCGGCGTCGGGCTCAACCGGCGAGCGGCAGCGACCCTTTTCATGCTGGCGTTTGCGCTCGGATTCATCTTCAACATCACGCAGTGGACGTTTTATGCGACCACGTTCGGCATCGATCCGCACCGCTTGCAACCTTTCGCGGTTGCGCTCGCGATCATCGATGGTCTGGTGCTCGTTGCCTACGCGCTCATCGCGGTGCGCCGGTCGCGCGGGTACGCGACCTGGGCGATTGCGGCCGCCGCACCGCCCGAGCGGCGCCGCGTCAGTGCGATCGCCGTGTTGACGCCGGTCGTTCCGCTCGGGCTCTATTACGCAGCCCATCTCAACCCGGTCGTCGCGTTTGCGCTGGCGGCGCTCTTCGGGGTGATCACAACCCGACCGCGTGAGTCGATACCGCAGTTGGTGGCAGCCGCGATTCGCGGCGTCGAGGACGTTGCGCCGGCGATTTTGCTGTTCTTTGGGATCGGGATGCTGCTCGAGGCGACGACCTTACCCCAGGTGCGGGCCGCCCTCGAGCCGCTGGTAACGATGCTCGCGCCACGCTCGTGGCCGGCATACGTCATCCTGTTTGGTCTGTTGAGTCCGCTAGCACTTTATCGCGGTCCGCTCAACCCGTTCGGTGTCGGCATTGCGATCTACACGGTGCTGGCGGGCCTCGGCATCCTGCCGCCGCTCGCGCTCGTCGTTGCGATCATGGCGGTCGTGCAGGTGCAGAACGCGTGCGACCCCACGAATACGCAAAACGTCTGGGTCGCGAACTTCACGGGCGTCGGCGTCCAGGAGATCACCCGCGCGACCTTGCCGTACCAAACGTTGGTCGCAACGTTGGCGACGCTATGCGCTGTGTTCTTGGGGCCGCAGCTCTTCGGTCAACGATTCTTTGCGTTAGCCGAGCCGGCGGTCGCAGCCACACCGGCGCCGGCATCGACGCCGGGTTGGCCCGGACTGCTCGCGCCGCCATCGGCAAATGGAGCCGTTGCGGTGCGCGACGACGGCAGCATCCTCGCGCGCGCGGCGGCCGCGGCGGCTCGCCGACAAATCGCGAAGAATTGGGCCGGCTACCGCGTGGGCGCCGCCAACGGCGAGCCCGCCGCGAGCGATTGCGCGCGCAAGGACTACGCAGCCGTCATCACGTTTACGTCGGATCGAACGCAAGCTCACGTCGGCACCATCGTCGATTACGGCGCGCGGTTGGCGGACTGCGCCGGCTGGCCGGTCGACCAGTGGTACGACACGCGAACCTATGCCGAACCGCCGTCGCTCGACGATGCCGGGTTCCAAGGTCTCGATTTGCTGCTGCGGATGCGCGACTGGATGCGCAGCGAGCCCGCTCGCAGCCGTCCCCTGTTCGCGCGCGGATTGGCGTACGATGTCGGGAGCAAAGAGCCGGCCTATTATTACAGCCTGTTCAAGACGGTCGACGGGCAGATGCGCGCGTTCGTGAGGCCCGGCGGCCCGGCGTGGGTAGCCGGGCTGCGCACCAACGACATCGTCGTCAAACTCGACGGCAAGTTTTGGTGGGAGTACGGAACCTACCAAACCGAGTTACGCGCGCACGACGGATTGCCCCACACGTTCGTCGTCTCGACCGTCATCGACGGCCCGCAGCATACGATCCAGCTCGGCGATCCCTATCGCGGCAAATAGATTGAACTCCGGATCGCTGCGCGTCGGCATCGACGTTGGGGGAACGTTTACCGATGTCGTGGCGATCGACGCCGCGACTCGCGAGATCGTCGCGCGGATCAAAGTGCCGACGACCCACGATTCGGCCGATGGGGTGGCCGCCGGCATCGTTGCCGGGTTGCAGCGGCTGCTCGACGAGCCGCGCGTCGACGCGCGCCGGATCGCGTTCATCGCGCATTCGACCACGCAGGCGACTAATGCCCTGTTGGAAGGCGACGTCGCGCGGGTGGGCTTGATCGCAGTCGGCACCGCGCGCAACCCGCTCGCGCGGTTGCAGTTGCGGGTTCCACCGGTGCGGCTGACGCCGGAGATCGTGCTACAACCCGTCGTCGCGCGCGCAAACGGGGACGATGAGTCGATCCGCGCGGCGTTGGAGCGGCTCATCGCGGCGGGCGTCGAGGTCGTTGCCGCTAGCGAAGCGTTTGGCGTCGACCGGCCCGGCCGCGAGGCGCGTACGGTGCAGCTTGCGCACGACCGTGGCCTGCCCGCAACCGCCGGCCACGACGTTGCGACCAGTTACGGCCTGCGGGCGCGTACGCGAACCGCCCTGGTGAACGCCGCGATCCTGCCGACGATGTTGCGAACGGCGCGGATGACGGCCGATGCCGTCGCGCGCGCCGGCATCGCGGTTCCGCTGATGATCATGCGCAGCGACGGCGGCGTGATGGACGTGCACGAAGTCGAGCGGCGGCCGATTTTGACGATGCTCTCGGGGCCGGCCGCGGGGATCGCCGGGGCGCTGCTGCACGAGAACGTCACCGACGGAATCTTCATCGAAGTTGGCGGCACGAGCGCCGACTGCTCGGTCATCCGGCGGGGAATGCCGCAACTGCGCGCGGCACGCATCGGCGGCCACCGGACGATGTTACGGACGCTCGACGTGCGAACGGTCGCCATCGCCGGCGGCAGCCTCGCCAACGTCGACCGTGCGGCGCACGGCGCTGCGGCCATCCGTGACGTCGGCCCCCGGTCGGCGCACATCGCCGGATACGGATATGCCTGCTTCACCCGCTCGCCCGCACTCGAAGCGGCGGAGGTCGTCGATGGCGGCCAACTGACTTTGCGCCTACGCGCTGGGACGAACGTTGCGCTGACGCCGACCTGTGCTGCGAATCTGCTCGGTTACGTGCCGCCGGATGCGTTTGCGCGCGGCGACGCGGCGGCTACGCAACGCGCGTTCGAAATCGCCGCGGCGCACTTCGGCTGCCGTCCCGCGGAGCTTGCGCGGGCCATCTTGGAACATTCGGCAACGCGGTTGCGCGCGACGATCGACGAGTTGGTCGGCGACTACGAACTCGACGTACGCTCGGTCGAACTCGTCGGCGGCGGCGGCGGTGCAGCGGCGCTCGTGCCATACCTCGCCGAGCGCATGGGCATTGCGCATCGGCTCGCGCGGGACGCCGAAGTGATCTCGCCGATCGGGGTTGCGCTCGCGCTCGTGCGCGACGTCGTCGAACGCACGATCCCGAATCCTTCGCCCGGCGACGTCTTGCGCGTGCGCCGCGAGGCGATCGAACGCGTCATCGCGTCCGGCGCCGCGCCCGAGCTCGTCCAAGCGACCGTCGAGATCGACGCCCGCCGCAACCTTGTGCGCGCGACCGCGCAAGGCGGAACGGCGGCCGTCGCCGGCGCGACCGAACGAGTCGCCGTCGATCGTGCCCAACGCCTGGGCGCCGTCGCCCGGGCGACCCATGCCGCCGTTGCCGACGTAACGGCGATCGCCGATCTCGGCGAGCTGGAGCTTTGCGCCGTCGAGCGCCATCGGCCGCCTCGTCGTTGGTTCGAGACGCCACGTGCGGCCGAGCGCGACTTGGCGGTCGTCGATCGCTCCGGCGTCGTCCGGCTCGTCGTCGGAAGGGGCGGCGCCCAGTGCGGCACCGTTGCCCGCATTCCTGAGTTGTTAAGCGATTTGCTCGACGAGCAGACGGTGTTCGGCGACGTTGGCCGCGCGCTCCCAACGATTGCCGTCGTCTACGGAACCCGCGTCGTCGACCTCGGCAGCCTCGCCGAAGCCAACCAAGTGATCGCGCTCGCCGAGGAAGAACTCCGTGGCCTCGACCCATCATCATCCATCGCGGTCATTGCCAGTCGGCGTGAAATCTAACTTTGCGAAACGGTCTGTGCAACTATGGGATCAGCAGGAGCTTTCCCGTGCTCTTGCGCGACTCGATGAACAACAGTGCGTCATTCACGCGGTCGAGCGGGAAACTGTGAAACGGCTGCGGCACCACCGTTCCGCCGCGTAGCCACGAGAAAACACGCGCGGCGCGCGCTTGCCGCTCGACTGGGTCTGCGAGGTGGTCGAAGATACTCGCGAACGTCAGCGTCAGCGATCCTCGGTCGCGCAGGAGTGAAACCGGAATCGGATCGTGTTGGTTGCCGGCGGCGCCGAACACTACCACGTGACCGCGCGACTTTACGCTCGCAAGCGTTAGCTCCCACGACTCCTTGCCGTTTGGATCAAACGCCACATCGACGCCGTCGGGAATGAGATCGCGTACCAACGAAAAATTCGATCCGTCGCCCACGAGCACTTCGTAGCCACGCTCGCGTAGCGGCCGTGCCTTGGCTTCCGTCGACACAATGCCGATCGGACGCGTACCGGCATGCTTGGCGACCTGCATTAGCATCCAACCCACGCCGCCTGCAGCGGCGTACACGAGCACTACTTCGCCCGCGCGTAGCGGATGAACCGAGTGCGTCAGAAATTCGGCGGTAACACCTTGGAACAGCAGCATCGCGTAGTCATCGCTTATGTCGTTCGGAACCAAAATTAGCTCGTCGTTCGGAACGGAAATGCTTTGCGCGTACGCACCGAGGTGATCGATGACGGCATAGCGCGTCCCGTCGGGTGCTACGCCAACGGCCTCGAAGCCAAGCACGGTTCCGGGCGGGACAGGATACCGCCCACGGGCTTGATAGACGTCAACGAAGTTGATGCCGGCGCGCGAGACCCGAAGTAGCGTCCGGCCATCGCTTGCGATTGGCGCAGGGCGCTGAACGATTTCGAGAAGGTTGGATTTGCCGTTGCTTTGGGTTGCAGCGGCCGTGATTGTCGTATTCATGGATCGAGTGTAGACCAGCGTCGCCGCGGCGTCCAACACCGATTCGATGGGCTTACGACACCAGCAGCGTGTCGTGTTTTGGACGGACCAACTCGAGAAATCGGGTGCGCAGCAGTTGGTCACCGGCGCGGTCGTTCCAGGTCGCGGCCATGGTGAGGCGAAGGTCCGTGTCGATCGGGACGAACGCCACGCCGATGCGCTTCTGAGCCCGCGCGATGTGTTCGCTAACGATGCACGCGCCGAGGCCCGCCGCAACGAACCCGACCCCGGTCTCGGCGTCATTGACCTCTTGCCCCACTGTTGGAACAATGCGCGCGTGCGCGAGCAGCATCTCGGCGGCCACGCGCAATCCGTCGGCTGAACCGATCGCGAAGCGAACGATTGGAATCCCCGCAAGCTGGGACGCATCAAGGCGATCGTACGCTGCGAGCGCATGTGCACCGGGAAGCGCTGCGAACAGCGTCTCCTCCAGCACGTCGGTTGACGCTCGGCCGCGTTCGTCGAACGGTCTGTGAATGAATGCCAGATCGATCTCGCGACGATCGAGCGCGACGAGCTGATCGGATTGATCGAGGCGCCGCAAGTCCAGTGCGATCTCGCGATAACGGTCGCGAAATGCCGTGATTGCGCTCGGCAGCACGTTGGCCATCGCCGCGCTGCAATACCCGATGCGGAGCATCCCAACCTCGCCTCGTGCGGCGCGCCGGCCGCGCTCCACCGCGCGATCGGCGGCTGCCAGCACCCCACGCGCTTCTTCGAGAAACGCGTCGCCGGCCACGGTGAGGCGAATGCGATTGGCGACGCGTTCGAAGAGATCGAAGCCGAGTTCGCTCTCGAGAATCTTGATCGCGGCGCTGAGCGGCTGCTGCGCCATGTGAAGCCGTTCCGCGGCCCGCGTCACATGCTGTTCTTCTGCGACCGCGACGAAATAGCGCAGATGCCGTAGCTCCATGGTCCACCAAACCGAGCGCGGCGCCGGCGGTTGCGCCCAAGCCTCCGGCGCGTCCGCGCCCGCACAACGCCGGAACCGGCGGCCGACGATGAAGTCGTTTCGGCGGCGGCGAAGACGCGGTTAATGGCGGAACCGTTCGACGTCCTCGTTGTCGGCGGCGGGAATGCAGGCTGCGCGGCGGCGCTGGCGGCGGCCCGCAGCGGCGCGTGCACTTTGCTCGTCGAGCGCTACGGTTTCTTGGGCGGAACCGCGACGGCGGCGATGGTCGGGCCGTGGATGACCTTCCATTCCGGTCGCGAGCGCATCGTCGGCGGAATCGCGCAGGAGATCGTCGAGCGGCTGGTCGCGCTCGGCGGTTCACCCGGTCACGTTCACGATGCATCGGATTATGTTCCGACGATTACGCCGTTCGATCCCGAGATTCACAAGGCGCTGCTATTCGACTTAATGCGCGAAGCCGGCGTGCGGTTGTTGCTCCACGCCTGGTTTCTCGATGCGCTCGTCGACGGCGGACGGGTTGCCGGTGCGCGGGTTGCAACGGTTGCGGGGCCACGCGAGCTGCGGGCGCGGGTCACGATCGACGCGACCGCCGACGCTTACGTGGCGGCGTCTGCCGGCGTTGCCGTGCAACAGGGCGATGACCGCGGTCGCGTCCAGCCCGCCAGTCTGATGTTCCGGCTCAGCCATGTCGATCTGGCGGCGACCGCGGCCTACGTGCGCGCGCATCCCGGCCAGATGCGGACGAGCCTGCCGGTCGACGAGCGCCGCGCCGAAACGCTGACCGCCGTCGCCGGCCTGTACGATCTGTGGGAACGCGCGCGGGCCAGCGGCGAGGTCGACGTGCCGCGCGAACTCGTCTCGTTTTTCAGCTCGCCCTATCCCGACGAGGTGACGGTCAATATGACGCGCGTCACGGCGATCGATCCGCTCGATCCCGACGATTTGACGCGCGCCGAGGTCGAGGCGCGCGCGCAGGTGATGCAACTGACCGGATTCTTTCGCCGTCAC
>JBOHTW010000409.1:0-6765 GCA_050733835.1 Vulcanimicrobiaceae bacterium
AAGCCAGCACCCGCGGCGCCGTGCGGCGACGTCGGCCAGGATGTTCCCCTGTTTTACCCCGTGCCCGTTCAAGTCATCGCCAAGGATGCTGACGGCAACGTGATCACGGGTACAGTCGACTACGACACTCCGATCTCGCTGTCGCTCGGCGGCTACTCCTCACCAATCACGCTGTCAACCAATCTCGTCACTAGCCCGAATACAGTCGTCTCCTTTCAGTACACCGGCGGAGCACAAGGCCCCGTGACCATAACTCCCACGGCGGCGGGTGTCACCGCCCAGCACGTAGTCGCGGCAAATTTCTTTCCGAGCCCAGTCGATCGCATCCTCGACCCGGCGAAAAAGCTTCATTACACCGGCGCCATCACGGTTACGACAAGCGCAGTGAGCATTGGCGGTGGAGCTGGTGGCGGTGGCGGTGGCGGTGGTGGTGGTGCCGGGGGTGTCGCACGAACCACAGTGCCTAACGCGAAAAGACCTGCTGGTCAGCACCGTTTGACAGGTGGAATTAGGGCTGGCGCTGCCGTAAGCGATGCTACGCGGGCGTACTCGCTCGATTATTTCGAACAGGTTACCCCTGCGTCGACCCTGGCCATTGCCCCGCATTCCATCAACGCAACGCTCGCCCCAAACACGTGCGCGCTTTCGAATACAGCAATCGGAAACGCCTATGCCCTACCTCCACCGGAGTGGGGAATCTTTCCAACTCAATTCGAGGGCACAGACCCCGGCTTCGGAGACCCACTTTTTTATCTGGCAAGTTCCCATATGATGATGCTGTATTTTAGCGTTGTCCCAAATATCCCGGGCGAGAACCTAGTCGAGTCCGCGCAACTCATTCTCCAATCAGCCGCTCAAGCGCATCGAGATCATTCCGTTTATATCCTTAGCGTTCCGAAATCTCCGCTTATCATGGATCAATTCCCACGAGCGCTAGACCTAACCCGCGCGCTACCGCCCGAAGCCTCGGTCGAAACGAATTTCGCAGCGGCAGAATTCCTCGATCCGTCCTATTCAATCGCAACGATCAACGCAACGACAGCTTCCGTTTATCTGCCGAGCCACTTCTTCATCGACGGAGTCCGAGAGGATTGGTCCTGGAGTCTTCCCGACCGTACGGTCTCGGCAAATGTTTCGAACAACGGCCTCAAGACACTCCCTGCCGATTGTCCATCAGGAGTCGCTCCCGCGACTAGTCCGGTTCTTGATCTCCAATACACAGAAAAACATTCGCTTAGCACGCGTATCCTTGCGAGCGAAACCGATCCCAACGGCGACGACAACCCCGACGACCACGATACATTCTATGGATATACCGAGTCATACATCCCCGCAGACACGTCTTCGCATACGGATGACCTGTACATTCTACCGGGCTCCGGCGTCGTGTGCCGCATCACGACCTCCTTATTCTCGACTACTTTTTTAGCAGCTGAAGCCTTCGGTGGATATCCGATTGGCGTTACGACAACGAGTTACAAATCAGCTGTGTCACTGGTGGGGATCACTGCGAAATGAACGCGTGGAAGGCCACTGACAAAGAAGCGCTCTCAGCGCCGTACACGGAGTCGTACACACCGCCAAATACGGAGGTCCAGGCCGACGACCTATACATGTTCCCAGATTCAGGCGTGATATGTCGGATCGTTATTACCACAACATTGTCAATTCCGCTAAATGAAGGTGGTTTCGTCGGGGGCGCACCGCTAGAACTCTTCGCGGCGACGTACTCGTCCGCCGTTTTGCTAATCGGAGTCATAGACAAATGAACGCAAACCGAACTCGGATCATCGTCGGCATCCTCATCGGGTCTTTCCTGTCCACAATTGCGCCGAATCATGCGTCGGCAAGCGAACCGCCGGACAAATATAAGACGTACTCTGTGCTTGATATCGGCAAGCCAGGCGTCCCTCGCCTCACCCCGGGGCAGATGGCGTGGCTGGAGCGAATTCATTGCACCCCAACGTACGGTAAAATCTGGTCGCATCTGAGGTTTAGCACGCTACCTGCTTATAACGTTCCGCTCATCGTTTATGATGGGAAAGACTTTGGTCTCGTTGGAGCTGGTGCGCACGTCATTGGCGCGCCATGCGACGAATATTTCGAGCCTTTCAGATTGGGGCTGTATCCGGCTCCCGCGGATGCCGCATGCGAGTCGCCAACACCACTCCCCGTAGCAGCGGCTTCTAAAAACTGCGCGAATCGCCGCCGACCGATGCCGCCGCACTCTGCCAGGGATAATCCGTGAGAGTGCCTCAACCGATCCACCCGAAGATCATTGGGCGCGCGATCCACGTCCTGGCTTCCTCCGCAATGTTTGCCCTTATGGCTTGCGGCGGTGGGCCGGCGCAACCTGTCCCAGCTAACCCAACGGCGGGAGGCGCCGATCAATCAATCCTCTCGCAGATATCTCCCGCGCTGCCACTTGCGGAGCGGAGGATAATGTATGACGCGCTCGCTTCGCTAAACCCGGAGGACCGCAGCTCGGTCGTCTATTTCGCAGACGGCATCAGCTACGTGAATCGACCCGAGCTTGCCGAAGGGCCATTCATTTACGCGCCAACATCAAACCCGAATGAGTTCGAAGCTCCTGACGGCACGATGCTCGTACTGCCGCCGCCAGATGCCGAGTCACCCTTTCCTACTACTCAATCGGTCGGTCCTGGGACAGGCCCAGGTTATGCCGTCTATTCGCCTCCGGGATATACATATTTTCAAGCCGACGTGGCGCTGCCGTGCTCTGACATGGGCCTCGTCCGGGGCGAAACAGCGTTCGAATACGGCGGCGGAATATCTGCAACGGGCCGACAAGCCGACGTTGGGATTACATTAACAGGCGTCGGGGCTACTAAGGGTCCCCCCGTAGGGGCCTCCCCGTACTTACTTGTCATCGGGAAGACCGGAAACGTGCGACCTGTTGGTGACGCGCACGCGACCTTTTCCTGCAATCAGACGATTGGAATGAAATTTTACATAACGAAGGTGAAAGGAGTCGCGACCGTCGTCTTGCACCTGTCAGGGAGGAACAATTTCGGCCATCCGCTCACGATAATGGAGGCTGCAGGGGATTCTGGTTGGACCCCTCACTGCTCGACCTGTAAAGTTAAGTACGTGACTAGTTTGGTTCAAAGTGGACCAGAACTGCAATTCGGAACCTGGGCAGGTGTCACGTCGCCGGGAACGGAGGCTCATCAGCCAGACATAGAATGGTCGAACATCTCGGTTGCTCCTTCCCGGAGGAAGAAGCCGACGAGTGTGACTGGTTGGACCGCAAGGATCGTATCGGCCGGAAACCCAGCGGTGCGATGTGGCGTGTTACACAGCGGGACGCCCGGCGTAAAGGAGGATGTTGGAATCGACGCGAGTTGCGCCGGTATCAAGCTGCATTAGTCCGGAGCGCTCGTCTCTGATGAGCCTCCTGTAGGAAAGCCAATCTAAGCCTTGCGATTGTAGCCGGTTGGCGTGAACCGACAGCATGGAACGTGCTCCGGCGTTGATTCCGGCGGCCGGCGTCGTCGCCGGCATTGCGCTTGGGCACTTCGTCCAGCTTGCCTGCTGCACGCCGGGCGCCAGCTCGACAACTGCGCGTCACGTGGTCGAGCTGCGGGGTGCGGTCGTGGAGAGCGAAGCCCGACCGCCAGGAAGCCGCTGCACGTTGCGGCTCGACGACGGGCGGCTCGTGCAAGTCTCGTTGCGGATGGCGGCGCCGGCGGTCGGCGAGCGATTGGATATCGCCGGCGAACTCGAACCGTTCGACGACGCTCGCAACCCCGGCGAGCCGTCGCAACGTGAACTCGAAGCGGAACGCGGCGTCGTCGCTCGCGTCATCCACGCCCGCGTCGTCGCGCGCACGCCGCCGAACCCGCGCGACGTAACGCTGTGGGTTCCACGGTTGCGGGCGTGGGCGGCGGCAACCGTTCGCGCCGAGATCGCCGAGCCCGAAGCGACGATTCTCGTTGGGGCGCTCTGGGGCGAGAAGGGGACGCTGCCGGCGGATCTGCACGATGCCTTTCAAGCGACGGGAACCATGCACGTGCTCGTTACGGCGGGGTTGCATCTCGGCGCGGTCGCCGCGTTGGCGGCGCTCGTGCTGCGCGGTTTCGGTTGCGGACGCGTCGCGTGGTGTCTCGGCACGATCGCGGTCGTCTGGTGCTATGCGGCGTTCAGCGGCGCGCATCTGCCGTCGTTGCGGGCGGCGACGATGGCGACCGTTTGGCTCGCGGCGCGGGCGCTTGGCCGGGTGACGTCGTCGTGGAACGCGCTCGCGATTGCCGCGCTCGGCGTTGCGCTGCTGTGGCCAGCCGCGGTCACGACGTTGTCGTTCGCGTTGTCGTTCTCGTGCGTCGCGGCGATCGTTCTGTTTGCCAAGCCGATCGCGCGGCTCGCCGAACGGGCCGGCGTTCCCGCGATCGCCCACGAAGGCGTCGCGTTGTCGCTGGCGACGCAGCTCGGAACTTGGCCGCTGACCGCCGCCGCGTTTCTCGTCTTCGCGCCGTATGCGCCGCTGGCGAATCTGCTCGTCGTGCCGTTGATCGCGCTCGTGATTCCGGTCGGCGTCGGCCTGTTGCTCGCAACCCCGATCGCGCCGTTGGCGCATCTGTTCGCGGCTCTCGAAACGACGCTCCTCGGTTGGATCGTCGGCATCGTGCAGTTCGTGGCCGCGTTACCGTTCGCACGCATTCCGATGACGCCGCCGCCGGTTTGGTCGATCGCGCTGTACGATGCGGCGATAATAACGGCGGTTGCGTGGATGTGGCCGCGCGGTCGACGGCTCGCGGCGATCGCGTGCGTCGGCGCCGCGACCGCCTGCGCGCTCTGGCCGGTGCGCGGCGACTCGGGCGCGCTGATCGTGCGGATGATCGACGTCGGGCAAGGCGAGGCGATCGCGATTCGCACGCCGGGTGGTCATGCTCTCTTAGTCGACGCCGGCGGCATCCCGGAGCGCGGCCCGACCGTGGCGACGACGAGTGCGGTCGAGAGCGTCGGCGATCGAAGGGTCGTCCCCGCTCTCCTCCGAATGGGGATTCACCGTCTCGACGCAATCGTCATGACGCATCCGCACGGCGACCACGTCGGCGGGGTGGCGCCGGTGATTCGGCGACTCGGGGCCGCCGTGCTCGCCGATGGCGGCCAGCCGTACGGCGCGTATCCTTATCGGCAAGCGTTGGCGGCAGCGACCGAGTTCGGGGTGCGGATCGTCCACCCGCGCGCGGGGACGATCTGGCGCAGCGACGATGGGGTGACGATTCGCTTCTACGGGCCGGCGCAGCCGTACTTCGCCGCCGGCGCGCGCGCGGTCGACGAAAACTCGCTCGTCTTCCTGCTGACGTACGGAAACGTTCGGATGTTGTTCACCGGCGATGCCGGCGAACAGGAAGAGGCACGACTGTTGCAGGCGGGCGTCGATCTGCGAGCGGACGTCCTGAAGGTGGGCCATCACGGCAGCCGGTTTGCTTCAAGCGCGGCGTTCTTGGACGCTGTCCGGCCGAAAATTGCGATCATCTCGGCCGGTCGCGACAACCGCTTCGGGTTACCCGCACCCGCGACCATCGAGCGGTTGACGTCGATCGGCGCGCGGATCTTTCGGACCGACATCGGTGGCGCGATCACGATTCGTTCCGACGGCCGATCGATCGACGCCGAGTCCTTCATCTTGGATCGCCCCGGGGCGCGGCTAAAGTCCTAACCGCGGCCGGCGTCCCTGGGTTGTCTTCGGCCGGTGGGTTAAGCGATAATCGCGATGGGGTCGTCCGGCCAAGCGATCGCCGGGTCATGAGGTAAACGGGTGAACGTCAACCGAGCGGCTATAGCCGTCTGGCTCTTGTGCATTCTCGCCGTTATCTCCGCGTGCAGCGGCTCGCATCGCTCGAATTCGCAACCCGCCGAGTTACCGGCGGTGCCAAACGCGGTTCACCCGAGCAGCCCGCCCGGGCGGCAAGTCGTCCGAGCCGGGGTGTTAGGGGCGACGCCGTCCCCGGCGGTGAGTCTGTGTTCGGTCTACGCGCTGGATGGGGCGCTGTCGTTCTGCTACGAGATGGATGAGGCGGCAGGTACGATTTTGCACGACGCGTCGGCCGCCGGCAACAACGGAACGATCTCGCCGTCGGGGATCGCGTTCCAATCGCCACCGCTTGCGAGCACGAGCCTCGGTTCGCTGCGAGGGACGACGAGCAGCGGGCAGTTGACGAGCAATTACGCACCGGGAGCCGGGTCGTTCAGCGTTTCGTTCTTCATGGAGTTATTTGCGAACGGCCAGAACTGGCCGTTCATCGCCGCGACCGGCAACCCATCGCATTCGACGGCCGGCAAAGGCTGGGACATCGTCGTCAACGCCGATCCGAATAACAGCATCTACGTCGACATCGGGTACGGCAGCGGGAGCACGAGTTTCGGCTACATGCCGCTCACCCTCAACACGCCGTATAATGTCACGCTGACGTACAACGAGGGCACGAAGCTGGCAACGCTGTACGTCGGCACGGCGAGTTCGGTGAGTTCGCGGTCGGCGACGTTGCCGGCGTCGTTCGCCGCGACCGGGACGGGGGTGCTCTTCAGCGGCGCGCTTTCGTTCAACGCCGTGGCGGCAAATGCGAGCTTTGACGAAGCCGGCTATTGGACGGGAACCGTGCTGTCGGCGGCGCAGGTGACGACGATTGCCGGTTACACCGGCGCGGGTTCAGGACCGCCGCCGACGCCGGCTCCGAGTCCAACCCCGACGCCCGTTACGGCACCGATCAACGACTGGCCAACGTATCAGTTTGACAA
>JBOHTW010000410.1:0-3559 GCA_050733835.1 Vulcanimicrobiaceae bacterium
GCTCTCGGAAGCACAGCTTCGTACGATGGCACAAACGTATTCATTGTGCCACCGTCCCGACCGATCGCCCAATGAGGCGCCAATTCTTGCGGAAGCGTCGGGCTCTGTCGTTCGCGACGTAACCGGCAAGGAGTATCTCGATTTCAACGCTGGTGAAATGTGCGCGGCACTCGGACATAACAACCCGCGCATTATGGCTGCGATTGCCGAAGCCGGACGCACGATCAGCAACGCTAGCAATACTTTTTACACTGTCGCCGAGATCAAGCTTGCGGCGAAGATCGGCGAGATGTCGCCGCCTCCGCTGCGCAAGAGCGTTTTCCACTCCTCGGGCTGCGAATCGATCGAGGCGGCGATGGGCATGGCGAAGAAATCTACCGGGGGCTACGAGATCATGAGCCCTCACGCGAGCTACCACGGTCTCTCGGAGGCTCCGCGCTCGGTTACGCACGCCGGTTGGCGAAACAAGGTCGGACCTTTCGCGCCCGGTGCCCATGCTATGTTTGCGCCATATTGCTATCGATGCCCGTTGCAGAAGACGTTCCCAAGTTGCGAGTTGGCCTGTGTCGACGCGAGCTTTGAATTGTTTGATGCCAGTTCGACTGGGCATCAAGCTGCCGTAATTACCGAGCCGCTGTTCAGTGCCGGAGGCGTCATCGACCCACCGGCCGGCTGGCTTCGCAAGGTCGAAGAACGCTGCGATGAACGCGGAATGCTTCTGATACTCGACGAAGCGCAGACAGGATTGGCGAAACTTGGTCGGACATACGCGTTCACCGCAGAAGAGGGTGTAACGCCGGACATCGTCGCAATTTCCAAGCATTTCGGCGGAGGAATTGCGATCAGCGCCGTCGTGACTTCCGAAGCGATCGAAACGCGTTTGCGCGAGACCGGATATCAGATCAACCATTCTCACGATGCTGACCCTCTCGCTTGCCGTGCAGCGCTCGAGAGCTTGCATATCATCGAAGACGAACACCTTAATGAAAAGGCTGGTCGCATTGGCGACTACTGGCGCAAACATCTGCTGAAGCTGCAGGACGAATTCGCATTCATAGGCGACGTGCGCGGACGCGGGACGATCCACGGCATCGAACTCGTGAAAAATCCCGTGACGCGCGAACCGCACTTCGAAGCCGGAGCGCAAGTCTTGCGTGCATCGATCCACGACGGGCTCTACTTCACCCTGCGCAGGCGCGGGTCGGTCCTGCGTTTTGTTCCGCCGTTCACGACGACGGAAGAGCAAATGGATCGCGCAGCCGAGATTCTCTGGGACGCTCTGAGCGGAATCCCATGCTAGCTCGACGTACCCGTGGGCCGGAGAACCTACGCGATGCAATACCACGTTAGTTCACTCGCCCGAGTACGCGCTTCGGCGTGACGCAGTGCAGACCGCGGCGCAAAATTTCGGCGAGACGATCGACGTCTTCGGGAACGTTAAAGAGCGCAAACGAGACACGGATACCGCTACGGACCTGAGAGACGCGCACACCCTGCTGTGCAAGGAACGCCAACCAGCCGTCGCCGGGCAAATCTAAGACATAAATATGTGAACGCCGCGCACGCTCGCGCGGTCCAACGAGTTCGATGCCGAGCTCATCTAAACGCGCGATCAATCGGTCGCCTAGGCCCAGCACGTGGTCCGCGATCGTCTCGACGCCGACGCCGAGGACGAGCTCGAGTGAGGCGCCTAGCGTGTAAATGCCCGAAAAGTTAGGGTTGCCGATCTCGAAGCGTCTCGCATCCGCATGAAAATTTACGTCCTTGGGCCCAAGCACGAGGTCAGCCGGCGGATCTGCCAGACTGGCATAGGCGGCGTACGTGGGCTGCAGGTCATGGAAGCGACGGTCACATGCGAATACTCCCAAGCCGTGCGTGGCCAATAGCCCCTTGTGGCAGCCCGCAGCGAGCATCGCAATTTGCAGCGACGCCACGTCGAGCGGCAGAACGCCGGCGGATTGCGTCGCGTCGACTATGAGCATTGCGCCGCGATCCCTACAGAGCGCGCTTATGCTCTCAAGATCGTTACGCTGACCACTGTGAAACGAGACGTGTGAGACGGAGATCGCGCGGGTCCGGCGATCGACATACGGCTCGAAGGTGCATGCATCAATCCATTTGCCAGTCGACGGAACGAGTCGGACGTCCAAGCCCTTCGATCGGAGATTCAACCACGCGCAAACGTTATTTGGATGCTCTCCTGCGGCAAGCAGGACATTGTCACCAGCTTTCCAGGGCACGGCGTGACTTGCGATATTGAGCCCTTCAGAAGTATTTTTGGTAAATGCAATCTCTGACGGTGTAATTGCGAAGAGGCGCGCGACGAGGTCCCGAACGTCAGCCATGCGCGCGAGCCAAAGCGACTTCGGGCCCGCGGTCGCGTGTGCTGCGTCATAGAACGCAGCGAGCTGCGCGCGAACGCGAGCGGGTAGCGGCGTCTGAAATGCCGAGTCTAAATAGAGCTGCGACCCGGTGATCGGAAATTCTGTGTGAAGGGCGTGCATGTCGAGGTGCACGACGCGCCGCGCCTATGTCTCGGAATCGTCCGGTGAAGCTTGGCCGACAGCGATCGCGGCGCGGGCTGATGGTTCAGGGTGCTCGTCGGCTGAGTGCAAGACCGGATAGTCTTCGTAGTGCGCCGTGACCGCAGAAAAAATTCCGAGGAGATCCTTGTTTTGGATCGCCTGTGCGAGCGCGGCATGAATGCGCAGTGAATATTCGACGGCATCGCTGGTGTAGCGTTCGTGCAAAAGCCATTGGTCCTGCCGATGGCGCTCGAGCAAGTCCTTTGCGAGTGCAAAGAGGATCGAGCTATGTGCGGCCCGTGCGATCTCGGTATGGAATTCTAGCGTCGCAGCCAGATATGCCTCGTAATCCTGCGACGCGGCGCGTTGTCTGAGAAGGCGAATCGTCGCGTTGATCCGTGCGAGGTCCGATTTTGTAGCCTTACGGACGGCCAGAAAGGCGCACGCGAGCTCGAGCGCTCCGCGGGCTTCGAGGCGCTCGACGATACTCATGCCAGTGAGGAGCCCGCGGCTGAGATGCTTGCTCGGCTCCGGCGGTGACATCACGACAAAGCTGCCCTCACCGACACGCGTATCGATGTAACCCGCCAGTTGCAGGGCCGCCAGCGCTTCGCGGACGGCAGTCCGGCTGACGCCGTACTCGAGCGCAATTGCCCGCTCGGACGGCAGGCGCACCTCTGCCGTTTGGCCGGCGGAGTTGAACCGCGCGAGCAGCAACTCGACTAGTTGATGGCTCTTCTTCAGTTTCTGGGGAATCTTAACGGGCATGTGCCAACCTGTCATACCGGTATGAACGGTATGACAAAATAGTAGGTGTAGCGGCGGTGCGCTGTCAAGAGCCCGTAGCACGTTTTCACTCGGGGTAAACCCAACATTCGCGCTGCAGCGGCCATTTGAACCCGGCTTGCCGCCTTAGCGTACAATAATTTCCGTTTCTCCAATGGATTTCGCGCTCGGGATGTCGTCGGCGTTCTTCGTCGGCTCGTCGGCAGGCGCGGAACGCCGCTGGCGATTCGATGCGATCAAGGGACGGA
>JBOHTW010000411.1:0-7227 GCA_050733835.1 Vulcanimicrobiaceae bacterium
GATCGCGACGATCATCGTCTCGGGAGCGGTGACGAGCTTGAAGCCGGCCGGAAGCGGAACCTCGCGCGCGACGATGTGATCGCGCAGGCCCAGATTCGTCACGTCGATCGAAAGACTCTCGGGGAACGCATCGGCCGGCCCCTCGACTTCGATCTCGCGGATGACGACGTCCATGACGCCGCCGAAATTCTTCACGCCGTCGGCGACGCCGACCGTGACGATCGGCAGCCGCGCGGCGACCGATTCGCGCGCATCGACCCGCTGTAGGTCGGCGTGGATGACGCGCCGCGAAACCGGATCGCGTTGGATCTCGCGGATCAGAACGGTCTCTTGGTTCGCGCCGTCGATCGTCAGCGCGAGCAACTGGCTCTTCCCGCCGTGGTTCAGCAACTCTTCGAACGCCTTGGCATCGAGCGCGATCGCGACCGACGCGGCCGCGTGGCCGAAGAGGATTCCGGGGATCTTGCCGGCATGGCGCAAGCCGCGCGAGTCGGTCGAGCCGGCTTTGTTGCGTGTCTGAGCGTCCAGGGTCTGAGTTTTCGTGGCCATCGTAAGGTTCGTACCCGTTCTCTCTGAAGGCTAAATCGTAACCGCGACCGGCTCGGGGACCTCGAGCGCGGGCGTCGCGCCCGCGGCCGGTTCGTCGTCTTTGGAGAACAGCTCGGAGACTGAGCGGTTCGCGGTGATCCGTTTGATCGTGTCCGCCACGATCTGCGCGATCGTGAGGACGCGGAACTTCGGGCCGAGTTCGGTCTCGATGTTCGGGATCGTGTTGGTGATGATCACCCGCTCGATCACCGAATCCGAAAGCACGCGAACGGCGTCGCCCGCAAAAATTCCGTGGGTCGCGCAGCAATAGACTTTGGTCGCACCCCGGTCGATCAGTGCCTCAGCCGCTTTGGCTAAGGTGCCCCCGGTCGAGATCATGTCGTCGACGACGACCGCGACCTTGCCGGCGACGTCGCCGACGATATCGGTGACCTCGGAGACGTCGGGTTCCGGGCGCCGCTTAAAGACGATGGCGAGCGTCGATCGCAGCCGCTTGGCGAAGTTTTCGGCGCGTGCCACGCCGCCGGCGTCGGGCGAGACCACGACGATCTTATGACCTTCGAGTCCCTGCGACTTGAGGTGGCCGCAGAGGGTGGGAGCGGCGACCAAATTGTCGACCGGGATGTCGAAGAACCCCTGAATCTGCGCGGCGTGGAGGTCGAGCGTGACGACCCGCTCGACGCCGGCGGTCGCCAGCATGTTGGCGACCAGCTTGGCCGAGATCGGCTCGCGTCCTTTGGTTTTCTTGTCTTGCTTGGCGTAACCGTAATACGGAATGACGGCCGTGATGCGACCCGCCGACGCGCGCGAAAGGGCGTCGATCATGAGCAGCAACTCCATCAACGAGTCGTTGACGCTCTGGCCGTTCGGCGCTTTGCACAACGACTGGACGACGAAAACTTCGGCGCCGCGGACATTTTCTTTGATTTCGACGCGGCACTCTTCGTTTTTGAACTTATCCACAAGCGCACTGCCGACGCGGGTCTCCATGCGCTGGGCGATCTCGCGGGCGAGATCGGGGTTCGAGTTGCCGGAGAAAACCAGGGGCTTCTGAATCACGTCGCGCTCCATAGCCAGGGGAGACCGAAGTCTCACGTCGAGGGGTGGATAGCTACGGGTCCCTTTCGCGGCAAGCCGACGGTATCCCGGCGCCGCCGAATCGAAACGCCGCCGGCCGGAAGCGGGTCAACGGAGGCATGAGCGGAGCCTTCAAGCTCGTGGCACCGTATGCGCTGGCCGGCGATCAGCCGACGGCGACCGAACGGCTTGCCGCCGGCATCCGGCGCAACGACCATGCCCAAACCCTGGTCGGCGTAACCGGCAGCGGCAAGACGGTCGCGATGGCGCGCGTCGTCGAACTGGTACAGAAGCCGACCTTGGTCCTGTGCCATAACAAGACCCTGGCCGCTCAGTTGTGCGCCGAGTTCCGCGACTTTTTCCCGGAGAATGCCGTCGAGTACTTCGTTTCGTACTTCGATTACTATCAACCCGAGGCGTATGTCCCGCACACCGACACCTACATTGAAAAAGACAGCTCGATCAACGATGAAATCGAGCGGCTGCGGCACTCCGCAACGCAGTCGTTGCTGACGCGCCCCGACACCCTCATCGTCGCCTCGGTTTCGTGCATATTCGGGTTAGGTTCACCATCGGATTACATGGAGATGTCGCTGCGCATTCGGCTCGGCGAAGAACTCGACCGCGACGCGCTGCTGCGCAAGCTCGTCGACATGCAGTACCGCCGGAACGACCTGAACCTCGTGCGCGGAACCTTCCGCGTTCGCGGCGACACGCTCGAGTACGTCGGGGTCGAAGAGGAATTGGTGCACCGCATCGAGTTCTTCGGCGACCGGATCGAGGCCATCAACGTCGTCAATTTATTGACCGGCGAGTACGTAGAGTCGAAGGGCGAACTGCTGATCTTCCCGGCCAAGCACTTCATCACGCCCGACGAAAAGCTCCGGCGCGCGATTATCGGCATCGAAGCCGAACTCGAAACCCGCCTCGGGTATTTTCGCGAACACGGCAAACTGCTCGAAGCGCAGCGGTTGGAGATGCGCACGCGCTACGACCTCGATATGCTGCGCGAAGTCGGTTACTGCAACGGCGTCGAGAACTACGCCCGCCACCTCACCGGGCGCGAGCCCGGCCAGACCCCGTGGTGCCTGCTCGATTTTTTCCCCAAGGACTGGCTGTTGTTCGTCGACGAGTCGCACGTCACGCTGCCGCAAGTGCAGGGCATGTACGGTGGCGATCACTCGCGGAAGCTCGTCTTGGTCGAGCACGGCTTCCGGTTACCGTCCGCCCTCGACAACCGGCCGTTGACGGCCGCCGAGTTCCAGGCGCATCTCAATGCGGTCGTCTACGTTTCGGCAACGCCGTCGGCGTACGAGCTTTCAAAGTCGTCCCAGACGGTCGAGATGATCATCCGGCCGACGGGACTGGTCGATCCCGAAGTCGAGGTTCGGCCGACCCGCAACCAAGTCGACGATCTGATGGAAGAGATTCGCGGCCGCGTCGAACGCGGCGAGCGTGTGCTCGTCACGACGTTGACGAAGAAGATGGCCGAAGACCTGACCGACTTCTTGCTGGAGAACGGACTCAAGGTCCGCTATCTCCACAGCGAGATCGAAACGCTCGAGCGAATCGCGATTTTGCGCGATCTGCGGATGGGCGTCTTCGACGTGCTCGTCGGGATCAATCTCTTGCGCGAGGGCCTCGACTTGCCCGAGGTTTCGCTGGTCGGCATCCTCGACGCCGACAAGGAAGGCTATCTTCGCAGCGGGACGTCGCTCATTCAAACGATCGGCCGCGCCGCCCGCCACGTCGAAGGCAAGGTCATCATGTACGCGGACGTCGTCACCGATTCGATGGCGCGGGCGATCGGCGAGACCAAGCGCCGGCGCGAGCGCCAAGTGGCGTACAACCTCGAGCACGGCATCGAACCCCGTAGCGTTCGCAAACAGGTGCGCGACATTCTCGACTTGGTCGCCAAAGTGCCCGATGCGACGGCCGCCAAACGGTTGCGCGGCGAGAAGCTGCCGCGCGAGGTCGTGCTTGCGATGACCGTCGAAATCGAGAAGAAGATGAAGGAAGCCGCGACCAACCTCGAATTCGAAAAGGCGGCCGCGCTGCGCGACGAGCTGCTCGAACTGCGCAAGCAGCTGGGCGGCAACGAGAGCCTGCTGTTTCAGGGCCGCGCCCCGAAGATATTCGAGCGCGCGCTGGCCGAACTGGTCGGTCGCTAATCATGCAGCGAACGGTCGTCGACGGCGTCTATCTCTGGTCGGTTTGGCAGCCGGAACGCAACCTCTTTTTCAACTCGCACTTCATCGCGTGTTCGGACGGAAACCTGATCGTGGACCCGCTGCCGCTCAGCGCGGCGGATGCCGGCGAGATCGACGAGCGCGGCGGGGCGGCCTGGGTGCTGGTCACCAACCGCGATCACCAGCGCGACGCGGCCGCCTTCGCGGCCCGCTTCGGCGCAAAGGTGGCCGCCGGTGAGCGCGATGCGGAGTTACTGTCGGTTGCCGTCGATCGACGACTCGTCGATGGCGCGACGTTTTGCGGCGCGACCGTCATCGGCGTTCCCGGCATGAAATCGCCCGGCGAGATCGCGTTGCATTTTCCGGACCGGCGAACCGCGCTCGTCGGAGACGCGCTGTGGGGCGATCCGGCCGGCTCGCTGCGGCTCATGCCCGACGACAAACTGGCCGACCCGCCGCTGGTCGCGCGTTCGTTGCGCGCCGTGCTTGCGTGCGACCCGCAGCATCTGCTCGTCGGTGACGGGCAATCGATCTATTTCGACGCGCTGCGCGCGCTACGCGCCTGCCTCGACACGCGGGCGAATGCTTCGCTCAGCCGTTAGTTCGAGACGGCTTCGAGCCGCCTGCCGGTCGTGTTGGCGCCGAGTCCTCCGATGACGACGATGACGATGAGCATGGCGATCGCGATGAAGATGAACACGCCGCTAACGCCATAGCTGCGAAGGATCGCCGCGATCCAAAGACTGGTGAAGATCACACTGAACCGGCTCCACGAGTAGACGAAGCCGACCGCCTGGGCGCGGATCCGCGTCGGATACAGCTCCGCCTGGTAGGTGTGGAATGCAAACGAAAGCCAGTTGTTCGACAGCGTGATGAGGATCCCGAAGATGATGATGCCCGCCGGGCTGTACATCCGCGAGAAGATCAATCCGAAGACGGCAATCAGAAAAGCGGAGATGCAGATCTGCCACTTGCGTTCCATCCGATCGGCGATCAGCATCCCGATGAGTGGGCCGAACGGGTTGGCGATCGCGATGATGAACGTGTATTCGAGCGACTTCGTGGTCGTAATGCCGTGCTGGATCAACAGCGTCGGAACCCAACTGGCGAACCCGTAGTAACCGATCGTCTGGAAGAAGTTGTAGACGATCAACATCACCGTGCGGACGCGATAGGCCGGGCTCCAAATCTCCATCCACGAACCTTGAACCTGCTGGATTTCACCGGCGAGGACCTGGGGTTCGGCAAGCGCGGCGCCGGTATCCGTCCGCACGGCTTGCTCGATGCCGGTCATGATCGCGTCGGCCTCGTCGATCCGCCCGTGCATCGCGAGCCAGCGCGGCGATTCCGGGAGGCCGCGCCGGATGAACCAGATGAAGATGGCGCCGAGCGAGCCGATGATGACGACGATTCGCCAGCCGTCGACGCCCGCGATCTTGCGCGGAACCAACTCAAACGCGATGAACGCAACGACCGGGACTACAATGAACTGGATGAATTGATTGAACGCGAATGCCCGGCCGCGCGATTCCTTCGGCACAAGCTCGGCGATGTATGTGTCGATGTTGACTAGTTCGACGCCGATGCCGACGCTGGCGATGAATCGCCAGATGTCGATGCTGACGGCCGAGTTCTGGAACGCCATGATGAACGTGCAGATCGAGTACCAGAGCAGCGAAAACGCGAAGATCGAGCGGCGCCCGTACCGATCGGATACCCAACTAAACAGGATCGTGCCGACGAACAATCCGGCGAACGTCACCGCAACGAAGCTGGCAAACCCATGAAGATCGAAAAAGCCTTGCGTCGTCGGCGTGAACAGCCCGGCTTTGAAGAATCCGACGGCGACGTATGCGATGAAGAACAGATCGTAGAACTCGAAGATGCCGCCGAGCGATATCAGCGTGATCAAACGGCGGATCGACCCGGTCATTGGAAGCCGGTCCAATCGGGCGGCGATCGTCGGTTGTGCTGCAGTCATCGAAGGGGTGGACATGGTCGTCCTTTCTCAGGAGCGAATACCGCTGACCTATCCCGATCGATCGCGCCGGCGGCGTGGGTGAGCCCCACGCGGTGGCGTTCGAAGCGCGGGACGATTCCCGGGGTGGCGATCGGGCGGCCGTTGTCGTCGGCGACGCTTGCAATCATGCCGCGCGCGCGGAACTGCGGATCGTTCGCGATGTCGGCGATCGACATGACCAACCCCGCCGGAACGCCGGCTTCCGCGAGCAGCCCGTTCAGATCGCTGCTGGCGAACCGCACCGTCCAGGCCGCCAGCAGGTCGTCGAGTTCGGCGGCGTGCGCGACCCGGGCGGCGTTGGTGAGGAACCGCGGATCGTCGGCAAGTTCGGGGCGCTCCATCACCGCACAAAGCCGGCGAAAAATCGCCTGGCCGTTACCGCCGATCGCGAGCCACCGATCGTCGGCGGTCGGATAGATGCTGTTCGGCGCGGCGCGCAGATAACGGTTGCCGGCGCGTTCGGGGACGACGCCGGCGTTAACGAACTCGGCGAGCGTCCCTTCGGTCAAGCTGAAGCACGCCTCGACCAGCGCGACGTCGACATAGTCGCCGGTTCCGTCGCGCCGCCGCGCTGCGAGTGCCGCTAACGTTCCGATCACGGCGTAGAGCGCGGCGACGTGATCGCCTAAGCTGACGCCGACACGAACCGGCGGCCGATCGGCATAACCGGTGACGTAGCGTAGTCCGCCCATCGACTCGGCGATGTTGCCGTAGCCGGCGCGATCGGCGTACGGGCCGTCTTGGCCGAAGCCGCTGATCGACACGTAGATCAGTTCGGGCTGGTCGGCCCGCAGGCTCGCGTGGTCGAGACCCCACTCAGCTAGCCGGCCCGGCCGAAAGTTTTCGAGGACGATGTCGCAGGTTCGCGCGAGCGCCTTTGCCCGCGCTTGGTCCACCGGATCGCGCAGATCCAACGCGACGAGTCGCTTGCCGCGGTTGTGCGATTTGAACCATAGCGACGTGCCGTCGGCGTCGGGCAGCCCCCAGGTGCGCAGTTGGTCACCGTCGCGTGGTTCGACCTTGATGACGGTGGCGCCGAGGTCGGCCAGCAGTCGACCGGCGAATGGGCCCGCGACCGAGCTTCCCAACTCGAGGACCCGGATGCCGGCGAGAGGAGGATCGGGTATTTGTTCCAAATAGAGGAACCCCATTCCGCAAGAACTCCCAGCCGATTCGCAGGCCGCAGGTTGGTTCCTTTGTCGACGCTGCCTTCGGAGGGGGCGCAGACGGTCGCTCGCGCGGCCGCGCTCCTCGATCTCTACACGCCCGAGCGCCGTGAACTCAGCGTCGCGGAGGTCGCAACATCGCTCGGGCTCGGAAAGTCGTCGGCGCACCGCCTCCTCTCGACCTTGCGCACGTGCGGATATCTCCGGCAAGATCGCGCCACCGGGC
>JBOHTW010000412.1:0-21019 GCA_050733835.1 Vulcanimicrobiaceae bacterium
ATGCGCGCAGTGGTTTCAATCCAAATACAACGCAGATAACGCCGCAGAGCATCGGCTCATTGAAAAAGGTCTGGGTCGATGACTTTGCCGACTTCAACTTGCAAAGCCAGCCGGTTCTCGCGACGAATATCACCGACGCGCACGGTACGCTCCATGCCGGCGTCCTATTCGTCGGCGGCGGCAACGCGAGCGTGAAGGCGGTCGATGCGTTCACCGGCGCCATCGTTTGGTCGGCGCAGTTGCAGCAAGGGATGTATCACTGCGGGCCGCCGCCCGCTCCGGCCATTCCGTTCGGCATTCCGGGGACGTTCGCGTACGACGGTTCGCGCGGATTGATCTACGTTGCGGACGGCGTTCACACGATCCACGCCCTGAACGTTGCTAACGGGGCCGAGGCGTGGCGCGTCGACGTCGCCCCGGGCGCGAACGACGCGTCCGATCTCCACCAGTTTCTGCATACCGGACTGCTGTTGCAGGGCAACGAGCTGTACGCCGGGACCGGGTCGACGTGCGACATCACACCGTGGGACGGGCGGATCGTTCAGGTCGACGTCGCAAGCCACACGCTCGTCGGCTCGTTCTACCCCGTCCGTGACGCCGCCCCAGGCATCAAGTACAGCGGCGGCGGCGTTTGGGGCTGGGGGGCGGCTTCGACCGACGGCGCCAATCTGTTCCTCGGAATCGGCAACGCCGACACCAACTCGCCGGCCGCTCCCGGCTACAACGTCGCGCCGTCGGAGACGACGGGGTTTGGCGAGCAGGTGGTCGAGCTGAGTTCGAATCTGACATTCGAGAGCAGCGTCTTGCCGATCAGCTCGGCGATGTTCAACCCGCCGAACGTCGTGGACACGGATATGAGCGGGACCCCGATCGTTTTCCGTCCGGTCGACTGCCCGCACAACTACATCGCCTCGCAAGGGAAGGCTGGCTTCCTGACGATCGAAGACGTCTCGAACGGAATCGGTCAGCCGATCGCGCGCATCCAACTCTCGCTGACAAGCGATGCTTCGAATTACATCGGCAACCCGGCGTTCTCGCCGGTAACGAACCTGCTGTATGCCGCAGAGGCGACGGCGGTGGGCAGTTACGGTCCCGGCATGGCCCTGATCGCGCAGTCGCCCGGCTGCGGTAGCTGGAGCGTCGTCATGAATCCAGTATTCGGTCCCGACTCGGCGCAACCGCCCTACAACGACGGCAACTCGCATCCGCGGTCCGCGCCGACGGTGACGGCCGGCGGCGTCGCGTTCATGGGCGCGCCCGACGGGGTCATGTATGCGGTCGACGCGAGCAGCGGCGCGGTCTTGCCGTGGAACAGCGGCCCCGAGACGGGAACCGCAAATCATGGCGACCTGCGCGCCGCGGCGACCGTCGATGGCGATTGGGTCTTCGTGATCACCGGCCGCGGTGTGCTGGCCGCGTATTCCATCGATCCGGCGTTCACCACCCATTCGATCCTGCGGCCCGGTCCGTTCCAGCGGCCGGCGAACGCGCCGCCGGTTGGCCCGCGAACGATGCCGCACCGCTAGTCGCGGCGCCGGAGGAGCGCCTGACCGCGCGCCAAACATCTGGGCGAGATGTCCCTCTATGGCCCCGTCGCGATCTTTCTGGCGATCGCGGCCTTTGCGGCGCTTGCCTTCTGTACGGTTCCTGGGCTGCTCGCCCAGCGTAAACCCAACGCCGCCAAAAGCGAAGCCTACGAATGCGGCGTCGAGCCAACCTCCGACGTCGGCGGTCGCTTTCCGGTGCGCTTCTACCTGATCGCGATGCTGTTCGTGATCTTCGACGTCGAGGCCGCCTCCTTTTATCCCTGGGCAGTCGAGATGCGCGCGCTGCGCGTCTACGGATTGCTTGAGATGGTTGTCTTCGTGATCGTGCTCGGAATCGGGTACGCTTACGTTTGGCGCAAGGGAGGTTTGCAGTGGAGATGATGCCGGGCCAGCAGTTCTTGCTGGGAAAAGTCGACGAGGTCGCGCGCTGGGCGCAGTCGTCGAGCGTCTGGCCGCTGACGATGGGGCTGGCGTGCTGCGCGATCGAGATGATGAGCGTGCAGGCGCCGCAGTACGATATCGCGCGGCTCGGCTCCGAAGTTTTTCGTGCCTCGCCGCGCCAAGCCGACCTCATGATCGTCTCGGGCCGCGTCAGCCGGAAGATGGCGCCGATCATCAAGCGGCTGTGGGATCAGATGGCCGACCCGAAGTGGGTGATCTCGATGGGGGCGTGCGCGAGTTCCGGCGGCGTCTTCGACAACTACGCCATCGTGCAGGGCGTCGACACCGTGATCCCGGTCGACGTCTACGTTCCGGGCTGCCCGCCGACGCCCGACGGCTTGCTCTACGCGGTCACGTTGATTCAGCAGCAGATCCGTCAAGGCGGGCGCGGCGGAATCCTGACGCGAGCGTAGCCATGCCGAGTTCACAGACACCCCCACCCGGATCGCGGGCCGTCGATCCGACCGCCGTGCGTCCGCCGCTGGCCGACGCCGAGATCGAACGGATCGATCGCGCGGCGCTGCGCGAACGGTTGACCGCGCTGCGCGCGAGCGGCGCGATGATGCTGCTCGACATCGGCGCGGTCGACTATCTCGAACGCGTCCCACGCTACGACGTCGTCTATCACTTGCTGGCGCTGCCGGCGATGGCCGCGACCGTCGCGGCGATCGGAACGCCGCGGCGCATCCGGTTGCTCGTCGGCGTGCCGGCCGACGATACGGCGGTGCCCTCGGTCACCGACCTGTGGCCCAACGCCGACTGGGCGGAGCGCGAGATCTGGGATCTGTTCGGAATCACGTTCGCCGGCCACCCCGATCTGCGCCGCATCCAGATGCCGCCGGATTGGGTGGGTCATCCGCTGCGCAAGGACTTTCCGTTGCGCGGCTTCGTCGGCGAAGCGACGCCCAAGCCGCCGTTTGCGCTCAAGAGCAACGTCCCCGCCGGCACGCCGCCATCGGGCCGCGTCGCCGAAGCCCTCCAACGCCAAGTCGCCCGCGCGCAATCTGAGGACAAGAACCCATGAGCGCGACGCTTCCGGGCGGCGAACTCTCGCTCGACGTCGTCGAGCGCAAGGGCAACACGATGACGTTGTCGATCGGGCCGCAGCACCCGTCGACGCACGGCGTGTTGCAGGTCGTCGTCGAGGTTTCGGGCGAGATCGTCACCCGCGCCGACATGGAGATCGGCTACCTGCATACCGGCATCGAGAAGTCGGCCGAGAACTTGTTTTGGACCCAAGCTTCGACCGTGATCGAGCGGATGGACTACCTCTCGCCGCTCTCGAACTCGCTGTGCTACATTCTCGCCGTCGAAAAGTTGCTGGGCGTCGCGGGCGAAATCCCGGAACGCGCGCAGGCGATCCGCGTGCTGCTCTGCGAGTTGACGCGGATTGCATCGCATTGCGTCTGGCTTGGAACCCACGGCATCGACCTCGGTGCGATCTCGATCTTTTGGTACGCTTTCGACATTCGCGAGAACATTCTCGACTTGATCGAAGCGGCCGGCGGCGCGCGGATGCACCCGAACTATCTGCGCATCGGCGGCCTCAACGGCGACTTGCCCGACGGTTTCGTCGCGAAGCTCGATGCGTTGATCGAAAAATTTCCCGAACGCATGCGCGACCTGCGCACCCTGCTGCAGAATAATCCGATCTGGCGCGACCGGACGATAGACGTCGGCGTGCTGACCGCCGCCGACGCGGTCGCGTGGGGAATCACCGGCCCGGCGCTGCGCGCCAGCGGCGTCGCCTACGACGTCCGCAAAGCGTTCCCGTATTGCGGCTACGAGAACTACGAATTCGACGTCCAGGTCCGGACCGAAGGCGACGCCTACGCGCGGTTTCTCGTTCGGCTCGACGAGATGGACGAGACGATGCGCATCGTCCGGCAAGTCCGCAAGGGGCTCAAGCCCGGCCCGATCGCAATCGCCGATCCGAAGATCGTCGCGCCGCCGAAGGAGACGATCGCGCTCTCGATGGAGGCGCTCATCCATCACTTCAAAATCGTCAGCGAGGGCTTTCGCGTGCCGCCGGGCGACGTCTACCAAGCGGTTGAAGGGCCGCGCGGCGAGCTTGGTTATTATCTCGTCTCCGACGGCGGTAACCGGCCGTATCGGGTGCGCACGCGGCCGCCGTCGATGTATAACTTGCAAGTAATGAAGCAGATCGCGATCGGGAACTTGATTGCCGACATGGTCGTGATGATCGGGTCGCTCGATCCGGTCTTCGGCGAGGTCGATCGATGAGTGCGGTCGCGTCGGCGCCGGATTGGGTCGCGCGCAGCAACGAGCACGCGGCGGTGCTGCTCGACGTGATGGCGGCGACTGCGCCGGAAACGGCCGGCCGGTACGGGGTGCGATCGGTTGACGACCAGATCGTCGATCTGACGCCGGGTTTCGAAGAGCGCAACCTGATGTCGCTCCGCCGCGCGCAGCACACGTTCGAGGAACGGTCGGCGGCCGAGATCGATCGGCGGGTTCGCGAAGATCTGGAGATTCTCGTCAACGCCGCCGCCGACGGAGTGCGGGCGATCGAACTTTCGCGGCGTTACGAGTTGCCCTACGTCGACGTCGCGCAACTCGTCTTCGCCGGCATCTCGGCGCTGCTCGACGAGCAGATCGAACCCGAGCGCCGGCCGGCCGCATTGCACCGGCTGCAGCGCTACGCGGGTCTTGAAGGCGACCGCCCGCCATTGACGGCATTGGCGATGAAGTGGACCTCGAGCCGGTTGGCCGACCGGTCCTTGCTCGGACCGGTGCGCGCCCAACTCGAGCGCGATCTCGCCAACCTGCCGACGTATCTCGACGGTATCGCCAAATTGTTCGCGCAGTATGCGATCGCGGGCAGCGAGCCGGCGCAGGCGGCGCTCCGCGACCAACTCGACGCCTACGCGGCGTTCGTGCGCAACCACGTTCTGCCGCTGGGGCGCGACGACTTCCGGTTGCCGGCCGAATCGTACGCGTTCGCGTTGCACTGCTCGGGAATCGACGCGCCACCCGAGACGCTCGCCAAAGCGGCGCACGCCGCATTCGATGCCATCCAAGCGGAGATGCAGACGCTGGCGCCGGTCGTTGCGCGCGAGCACGGTTTCGCGGTCACCGATTACCGTGACGTGATTCGCGCGCTGAAGACCGACCAGTTCGTCGGCGAGGCGATCCTGCCGGCGTACCGCGCGCGGCTGGCCGAGATCGAGGCGATCGTGCGGCGCGAACGGATCGTGACCTTGCCCGACCGCGACGCGCAGATTCGGCTGGCGACCGACGCCGAGAGCGCCCAGACGCCGGCGCCGCACATGCTGGCGCCGCCGATTGTCGGCAACACCGGCGAGCGCGGAACGTTCGTGCTCCCGCTGCGGCTCACGTCGTCGGCCGCCGCGCTCGACGATTTCACCTACGCCGCCGCCACGTGGACCTTGACCGCGCACGAAGCTCGGCCCGGTCACGAACTGCAGTTCAGCGCGATGGTCGAACGGGGCGTCTCGCTCGCCCGCAGCATCTTTGCGTTCAACAGCACCAACGTCGAGGGCTGGGGACTCTATTCCGAGTTGCTGATCGAGCCGTTCATGCCGGCCGCCGGGCGGCTGGTCTGTCTTGACTACCGGCTGTTGCGCGCGGCCCGCGCGTTTCTGGACCCCGAATTGCAACTCGGCGCGATCGCTCCCGACGCGGCCCGCCGGATCCTGCTCGACGACGTCGTCCTGTCGGAGGCGATGGCGACCTCGGAGTTGCAAAGGTACACGTTCCTGATCCCAGGGCAAGCCCCATCCTATTTCTACGGCTATGCAAAGATGATCGAATTGACCGCCGAGGTGAAGTGCGCGCTCGGCCCGCGGTTCATCGCCCAGCACTATCACGATTTCGTGCTTGCTCAGGGGCTGCTCGATCCCGCGCAACTGCGGGCAGCCGTGCTGTCGGAGTTCGTTGCGGCCGAACGGGGACCGGCCTGAATGCCTGAAACCGCGGCGCGCGATTTCGCAACGGTCCGCGCGCAGGTGCAGCCCGAGGCGCAGCGCCTCATCGCGCAGTATCCCGAGAGCCGCAGCGCCCTGCTGCCGATCCTGCACGCGTTTCAAACTGTCGAAGGCTGGGTCTCGCCCCAAGCGCTGGCGGCGACGGCCCAGTGGCTCGACCTGCCGCTCTCGGTCGTCGAATCGACGGCGTCATTCTATACGCTGTTCTACCGCCTGCCGGTCGGCAAGTACATGCTGCAGCCGTGCCGCGGCGTCGCATGCATCATCGGCGGCGCCCCCGAGATCATGGCGTACTTCCGCCGTCAGCTCGGCATCGGGCATCTGGAGACGACCGCCGACGGGACGTTCTCGTACGAAGAGGTCGAGTGCCTGGCCGCCTGCGACCGGGCGAGTTGCATGCAGGTCAACCTCGATTTCGTTTACGATTTAACCAAAGAGAAGATCGACGCGATGTTGGCGGCGATGCGCGCGGGAACCTATGCGGTTCCGCCGGCGCCCCAGTCGGCCGCGCCGGGCCGAACGTGGCATGTAGCCAACGATCCGCCCAAGCGGTCGGCCGGTGCACAGGGCGTCGTCGATCCGAACTCGCCGGGCGGAATCGGCGACCGCAGCGGTCTGCGAATGCTCGAGCGACTGGTCGAAGATCCCAGCCCCGTGCGCAGCCGGCCGACCAACGAACGGCTCGTGCGCGACGGCGCCGACCGCGTCCACGAGATCGAGGACGCGCACTGATGCAACTCGAGAAAGTGCTGACCGCCGGCATCGGCGAGCTGAACCTGCGCGAGATCGACGTCTACCGCGCGCAGGGCGGCTACGCGCAGTTCGAGCGCGCGCTCAAGGAACTAAAACCCGCGGAGCTGATCGACATCACCGCCAAATCCGGTCTGCGCGGCCGCGGCGGCGCGGGATTTCCGACCGGCCGCAAATGGCAGTTCTTGCCCAACAACGGTCGCCCGCGCTACCTCGTCTGCAACTGCGACGAGGCCGAACCAGGAACGTTCAAAGATCACATGCTGCTGGAAGAGACGCCGCATCAGATCATCGAGGGCATTCTGATCGGCTCGTACGCGATCGGTTCCAACCACGCGTTCATCTACATCCGCGGTGAGTTCAAGCGCGGCTACGAGATCTTCATGGCGGCACTCGAACAAGCCCGAGCCGCCGGCTACGTCGGCCCGAAGCTCTTCGGAACGGACTACTCGATCGAACTGACGGTCCATCGCGGTGCCGGCGCCTACATCTGCGGCGAGGAGACGGCGCTGTTGAACTCGCTCGAGGGCCGGCGCGGCGAACCGCGTCTCAAGCCGCCGTTTCCGGCCGTCCAAGGCCTTTATCGCCAGCCGACCGTCGTCAACAACGTCGAGACGCTCGGCTACCTGCCGCACATCCTCAAGCGCGGCGCCGAATGGTTCGCCGCCGTCGGCACGCCGAAGTCGACCGGCTACAAAGTCGTCTCGGTCAGCGGTCACGTGCGCAAGCCCGGCAACTACGAGATCCCGCTCGGCCTGCCGATCCGCACGCTCATCGACATCGCCGGCGGTTTGCGCCCCGGCCGCAGCTTCATGGCGATCCAGCCCGGCGGTGGCTCGTCGGCGTGCCTGTTCGAAGAGCACCTTGACCTTGGCTACGACTACGAGTCGCTCGCCGGCGCGGGCACGATGCTCGGCTCGGGCGCCGCGGTCGTCTTCGACGACACCACCGATTTCGTGCAAGCCGCCCACTCGCTCGTACGCTTTTTCGCGCACGAATCGTGCGGTCAGTGCACGCCTTGTCGTGAAGGCGGCGACTGGCTCGAAAAAACGCTCGAACGCATCCTCCACGGCGAAGGACTCGACTCCGACATCGACATGCTCGTCGCGGTCAGCCATCAAATGACGGGCATCAACCTTTGCCCGCTCGGCGACTCGATCGAACCATTCCTCGCCAGCGTCGTCCGCCGCTTCGAGCCGCAGTTCCGCGCGTATATCAGAAAAGCGGAGGCTGCCGTTGCGCGCTGAGACGTTCGCTCTGGGTCGGTGCCGGCGCTCCGAACCGGAATGTCGGCGAGCCCGACCGCGGATCACGTGGCGAGCTCAAGCGCGGATCACGCGGAGCCGCCTCCATGCCTGACGAGAAGAAGACCGTTACGCTCACAATCGACGGCGTCACCGTGACCGTTCCGGCCGGAACGTTGCTTGTCGAAGCCGCGAAGCAGGTCGACAACGAGATCCCCGTCTACTGCTATCATCCCAAGCTCGGACCGGCCGGGTTGTGCCGCATTTGTCTGGTTGAGATCGAGAAGCTGCCGAAGTTGCAGATCGCGTGCAATACGGCGGTTGCCGACGGGATGGTCGTGCATACGGCAAGCGAGAAGGCGCACGAGGGGCGGCGGGCGGTTCTCGAGTTCTTGCTGGTCAACCATCCGCTGGATTGTCCGATCTGCGATAAGGGCGGCGAGTGCGATCTTCAGGATTTTTCGATCGCATACGGGCAGAGCGCTTCGCGGACCGTTGAGGCCAAAGCGGTCAAGCCGAAGGCGATCGACCTTGGGCCGACGATCGTGCTCGACGGCGAACGCTGCATCGTCTGCCAGCGGTGCTCGCGGTTCGACGAGATCATTACGAACGAACAGTCGCTGGTCGTCAAGGATCGCGGACAGCGCGATATCATCGCGACGGCGACCGGCGAACCGTACGTCTCGAACTTCAGCGGGAACGTCACCGAGCTGTGTCCGGTTGGGGCGTTGACCTCGAAGACGTATCGCTTCAAGTCGCGGCCGTGGGATCTGCATCGGACCGAGACGACCTGTCTGCAGTGCAGCGTCGGGTGCGCGATCAACGTCGACGAACGGCACGGCGAGGTGCTCCGGACGATGTCGGTGCCGGACGACGTGGTCTCCGATGGCTGGCTGTGCGATCGCGGACGCTACAACGTCGGGTTTTACGCCGATGCTCGCCGGATTCACAGTCCACTGCTGCGCGACGGCGACGACTGGAATCAGATCGGTTGGGACGACGCGATCGCGCTGTGGGCGAAGTCGCTCAAGGAGCATGCGCCCGGCGGCGCGGGTGCGATCGGCGGCGGCCGGCTGCTCAACGAAGAAGCGTTCTTGCTGCAACACATCTATCGCAAGCTGGGCGTGCGCAACTTGGATTGGCGCGCGGGCCGGCAGCGCGAGGCCACGCCGGGCGGGCTGCAGGGGCGGTTGGCCGATCTGGAGGCGGCGCAGACGATCGTTGTGATCGGCGTTCCCCCGTCGCAGACGGCGCCGGTGCTCGACTTGCGAATTCGTAAGGCCGTGATGCACCACGGCGCGCGGTTGTTCAGCGTCGGGCCGCAGCGGACGGGATCGTTCGTGCCCGAGACGCACGTTGCGCACATCGCTGAGCTGCCGGCCGAGGCGCTGACGGCCGACCGGATCGCGGTCGTTTACGACGGGATCGCGCGCGAGTTGCTCGCCGAGGCGGTCGCGGTCTTTCGGCCGTTGCGCGAACGGGGCAAACAGTTGAACGGCTTTATCGCGGGCGAACAACCCAACGCCCGCGGCGCCGAGGCGGTTGGGATGTTGCCGCGCGACGGCGGGCTTGGGACGCGCGCGATGCTGGAAGCGGCGCGCGACGGCAAGCTCGCATCGCTGGCGATCCTCGGCGCGAACCCGCTGCTGCGGTTCACCGATCGCGCGCTCGTCGAAGCGGCGCTGGCGAACGTGCCGTTCCTGGTCGTCAGCGAGCTATTCATGACTGAGACCGCGCTGCGCGCGCGGCTCGTGCTGCCGGCGCGCGGGCCATTTGAGAAATCAGGCTCAACGACCAACGTCGGCGGCGCGGTGCGCGAGGTATGGGCGGGGCTCACGCCGCCGGCGGGGACGCTTTCCGACGGCGAGATGCTGGTTGCGCTGGCGGCTGAACTGAACGTCTCGATTCCGGCGCCGGCCGAGATCGCGACGCGCGTGCGCGACTTGATCAACGCGCCGTTTTCCGGCGATCCGGCGCCGGAGTTCAGGGTCCATGCCGCGGCGACACCTGCCGGCGACGGGCTCGTCTTGGCGATTGCCGAGCATATCTTCGGCGGCGGGGGCACGGCGCTGCACGACGACCGGCTTTCGGAACTGTGGCCGCAGCCGCAACTCCGCATCTCACCGGCGACCGCGCGCAAAATCGGCGCGCAAGCCGGCGACCTGGCCGACGCCGGTTCGCCCGACCGTGGGTTGCGCGATCTCGTCGTCGCTGTCGACGATCGCATCGACGACGATACGGTCGTCGTGGTCGCCGGCCTGCCGGCTGCGCCGGCAAACGGGTTGATCGCGGGCGAGCGCGTTATGGTAACCAATCTGCGGGCCGGCGCGGACCCCGTGCTGGCGAGCGGAGCGGGCCGATGAGCGAGGCGGTCGCGACCTTCAACGCCGCGCCGTGGTGGCTGACGACGATCGTCAAATCGTTGTTCTTGCTGTTCGTCGTCGTAACGACGTTCGCGTACGCGATGTTGTTCGAGCGCAAGATCATGGCCTGGATGCAGTTGCGGCCGGGTCCCAATCGCGTCGGTCCGTGGGGCATGCTGCAGCCGGCGGCCGACGCGGCCAAGATGATGTTCAAGGAGGATCTGACGCCGCAGACCGCCGACCCGTTGATCTATCGACTCGCGCCGTTCATCTCGTTATTTGCGGCGATGAGTGCGTATGCGATCATTCCGTTTTCGGATTCCGGCGGCGGACCGTGGGCGATCGGAAACGTCAACGCGGGCATTCTGTTCATCTTTGCGCTGACGTCGATGGGCATCTACGGAATCTCGCTGGCAGGCTGGGCGTCGGGTTCGAAGTTCCCGCTGCTGGGTAGTATGCGGGCGACCGCGCAGATGATCAGCTACGAGCTGGCGATGACGATGTCGGTCGTCGGCGTGCTGATCTTAGCTGGGACTACGTCGCTTGCCGGGATCGTGCACGCGCAGTACAAGTTGTGGTTTTTCGTCCCGCAGATCGTCGGGTTCGTGCTCTACCTGATCACGGCGGTCGCCGAGACCAATCGCGCGCCGTTCGATCTGGTCGAAGCGGAGTCGGAGCTCGTCGGCGGCTTTCATACCGAGTATTCGGGGTTGCGTTTCGGGTTGTTCTTCATTGCCGAGTACCTGAACATGATCACGGTCGCGTGCGTCGCGACCCTGCTGTTCCTGGGCGGCTGGAACGCGCCGTTCGGCCTGACGTTCGTACCGGGGCTGATCTGGTTCGTGCTCAAAGCGGGGCTGTTCATCTTCATGTATATCTGGCTGCGCACGACGATGCCGCGGTTCCGCTACGATCGCCTGATGACGTTCGGTTGGAAGGTCTTGCTGCCGGTCGCGACCGCCAATTTGATCGTTACGGCAGCAGTCATCGCGGTCATCGGATAAGAAGAGGGAATCGTGCGCTCGCTGATCTCGTCGATCGTCGCGCTGGCCGCGGGCCTGGCGACGACCTTCAAATACTTTTTCAAGGCCAAGCCGACGATCGCGTATCCATCGGTCAAGAAGCAGCACGCGCCGCGGTTTCACGGACTGCACGAATTGCGGCGATACGCCGACGGCCAGGAGCGCTGCATCGGCTGCGAACTGTGTGCGATCGCCTGCCCGGCCAACGCCATCACCGTCATCGGCGCCGAAAATAGCCTCGACGAGCGCCGTTCGCCGGGCGAGCGGTTCGCCGCCCGTTACGAGATCGACGAACTCCGCTGCATCTTTTGCGGACTTTGCGAAGAAGCGTGCCCGACCGACGCCATCGTGTTGACGCCGCGCTTCGAGATGGCGGACTACCGGCGCGGCTCGTTCATCTATGCGAAGGGCCGGCTGCTCGTGCCGCCTGACGCCGGCGTCGGAGTGGCGCCGAACGAGCGGCCCGGTGGGATCCCAGCCGACCTCGGCGAGGTTACCGAAGACAAGGGCACGGTCGACATCGAGCGCGGCTACGGCGCGACCTGGCGTGGCGAGTTGCTGAAGACCGATCGGAAGGGCCTCGCCGAATGATCCTGTTTTGGGCGCTCGCGGTCGCGTTGATCGCGTCCGCGATCTTCACGATCACCGCGCGCAAACCGGTCTATAGCGTCGTCGGATTGCTGGCGAACTTTGTCGTGCTCGCGATGCTCTATCTCTCGCTCTCGGCCGAATTCATCGCGTTCATTCAGATCCTCGTCTACAGCGGCGCGATCCTGATCTTGTTCGTGTTCGTGATCGCGCTGCTGTCCAGCGGCGTCGGGCCGTTCGACGTCGGCCCCGATCGGATGCCGACCTTGGTCGTTCCGGGAGCGGTCGCGGCGCTCGTCGCGATCGGGATCGGCGCGTGGGCGCTGGCGCACGCCCAGTTCGTCCCGACGCCGCGAACCGGCATCGCGTTCGGACCGACCGGCGCGCCGGACGTGTTCGGCAGCGTCGCCGACTTCGGAACGGCGCTGTTCACGACGTATCTGTTGCCGTTCGAGATCACGGCGTTCATTTTGTTGGTCGCGGTGATCGGCGTCGTTCTGCTGTCGGCCGACGCGTCGCCGGTCACGCCGGTCGCGACGATCAAACGCCGGGCGCGCAAGCGCGAGCCGATCGTGAAGGCGCGCCGATGATCCCGACGATGGATTACGTCGCGCTGTCGACGGTGTTGTTCTTCATCGGCGTCGCCGGCGTCGTCACGCGCCGCAACCCGCTGATCATGCTGATGTCGATCGAGTTGTTGTTCAACGCCGCCAACTTGGCGTTGATCGCGTTTTCGCGGGCCTGGCTCAACAACGCCGGTCACATCTTCGCGTTCCTCGTCATCACGGTCGCGGCCGCCGAAGCCGCGATCGGCCTGGCCATCGTCGTCGTCGTCTTCCGCCGCGCCAAAAATGTCGATGTCGACCAGGTCGCGAGCCTCAAAGGATGAGCCCGACGGTCTTGCTCGACGCGATTTGGCTGCTGCCGCTGCTCGGCGCGATCTTGGCGTGGGCGTTTGGGCCGCAGCTGCGCGCCGGCGCAGGTTGGTTATGCTCGGCGATCGTGGGACTGGCGTTTGCGGCGACGCTCGGCGATTTCGGGGCGGCGAGTGCGACGACCGGCGGCGTGCTCGGGTTGCACCAAGCGCTGGTGACCTGGATTCCGGGCTACGCACTCGGGTTGCAACTCGATCCGCTGTCGCTGATTTGGACGCTGATCATCACCGGCGTCGGGTTTTTGATTCTCGTCTACTCGATCGGTTACATGGCGGGCGACGAGCGGATCGCGCGGTTTTTCGCGTACATGAACTTCTTCGTGTTCGCGATGCTGACGCTGGTGCTGTCGGACAACTTCATCGGCCTGCTCGTCGGCTGGGGTCTCGTGGGCTTGGCTTCGTACTTGCTGATCGGCTATTACATCGACCGGCCGACGGCGGTCGCGGCGGCGCGCAAGGCATTCGTCATCAACGTCTTCGGCGACATCGGACTGATGTTCGCGATCTTCATCCTGTTCGCGCAGACCGGCACGATCGGGTTCGCCGGCGTGTTCGCCCATGCCACGGCGCTGCCGCCGTCGATCCTGTACCTCACATGTCTCGCGCTGTTCACCGCGGCGGCGGCGAAATCGGCGCAGGTTCCGCTGCATACCTGGTTGCCCGACGCGATGGAGGGTCCGACGCCGGTCTCCGCGTTGATCCACGCCGCCACGATGGTCACCGCCGGCGTCTATTTGATCGCCCGCTGCGCGCCGCTGTGGAGCCATTCGCACGGCGCGCAGGAGCTGGTCGGCGTTGCGGGCGGCTTGACGGCGCTTGCCGGTGCGGTCCTCGGCATCGTGCAGTGGGACATCAAGCGGATTCTCGCCTATTCGACGATGAGCCAGATCGGCTACATGATCATGGCCGTCGGCGTCGGCGCCGTCGATGCCGGCGTACTACACTTTTTCACCCATGCATTCTTCAAGGCGCTGCTGTTCCTGACGGCGGGACTCATCATCCATGCGCTGGCCGACGAACAGGATATCCGCAAGATGGGCGGCCTGCGCAAGCGGATGCCGCTGGCGTTTTGGGCGATGACCGCCGGCGTGCTGGCGATCAGCGGGATTCCGCCGTTCTCCGGGTTTTTCAGCAAGGACGCGATCGTCTACGGCACATTGCTACACGGGCATCCGGTGCTGTACGCGGTCGGCGCGATAACCGCCGGCCTGACCGCGTTCTACATGTTCCGGTTGCTGTTCGTCGTGTTTTTCGGCAACGACCGGACCGCGGCGATCGAACGGCATGACGCGGGGCATCACGCCGCCGGGTCGACTTGGACGATGCAGGTTCCGGTCGCAATTTTGATCGTGCCGGCGGTGATCGCCGGGCTGCCCGGCATCGGCGGCGATCAGAGTCCGTGGTCGCGCTTCCTCGCGCCGGTGCTCGCCGCATACCCGACGCCGGCGCGACCCGCGCCGTTCGACGAATTGATCTCGTCGGGGCTCGTACTCGTCTGCGTCATCGCCGGCATCCTCTGGGCCTACGTGCGCTACGGCAGCGCGGCCGCGACCGCCGGCGATGCGGCCCCGCGGCTTGCGCGCGAAGCCGCCGGCACGCCCGCGCTGTTGCGCAACGCGTACTACGTCGACGACGCGATTTGGGCGCTGATCGTGCGGCCGTCGCAGGCGCTGGGGTCGCTGATCTCGCGGCTGGTCGACCCGCGGTTGATCGACGGCCTGGTCCACGATCTCGTCTGGCTGTCGGGCGTGCTCGGCGCCGAGGTGCGCGCGCTCGAGAACGGTCAAGTTCGTGGGTATGCGTTCACCGTCACGCTCGGCGTCGTCGCGTTCCTGGCGTACTTCGCGTGGCTCGGAGTCGTGCGTTGATTGCCGCGCTCGTCGTTGCCCCGATCGTCATCGGCCTATTGCTCCACTTTTTGCCGCGCCGCGCCGACGCGACCGCCAAGTGGATCGGGGTCGTCGTGGCGGTCGCATCGCTGATGGTCGCGGCGTTCGTGCCGGCGCCCGATGAGACGCTGGCGTGGCTGACGCGGCCGGCATTTCCGTTCGTCGCGTCGTTCCACGTCGGCCTGGGGCACGGCTTGAGTTTCTGGCTCGTCTTGCTGACGTCGCTGACGACCGGCTGCGCGCTGTTCGCGACCCGGGCGCCGCGCCAGCGCGATTTCGTGGCCCAAATGCTGATCCTGCTCGGTGCGATGACCGGCGTTTTCGTCGCGCGCGATCTGCTGCTGTTCGCGCTGTTCTGGGACCTGATGCTCGTGCCGGTCTTCCTGATCATGCTCGGCTGGAGCGCCGGGCATCGCAGCAGTGCATGGCGCTACTTCATCTACAACGTCGCGGGTGGCCTGGGCTTGCTGGCGGCGACCGCCGCATACGGTTTCATCACCGGATCAACCGACGTCTTGAGCGTGCCGGTGACCTATGCGAACGGCGATCCGATCGCGGTCTTTCAGCCGTGGATATTCGTCGGGTTCGCCGTTGCGTTCTTGGTCAAGACGCCGATTTGGCCGCTGCATACGTGGATGCCGGCGACCTATAGCGACCTGCCGTCGCCGGCGGTCGCGGTCGTCAGCGCGGTCCAATCCAAAGCCGGGCTCTACGGTTTCATCGCGATCGCGGGGCTGTTGTTCCCGCACGCGATGCACGCCGCCGGCCCGCTGATGGTCGTGCTCGGAACGATTGGAATCGTCTACGGCGCGTTTGCGGCGCTGCACCAGGACGACGCCAAACGGGTCGTCGCGTACTCGTCGCTGTCGCACTTGGGACTGATCCTGGTCGCAATTTTTAGCTTCGAACCGATCGCCCTGGCCGGCGCAATCGTCTACATCATCGCGCACGGACTGTTCAGCGCCGCGCTGTTCATCGTGCTCGGCGCGATCGAGCAGCGCGAGGAGACGCGCTCGTTGGCGCGGCTCGGCGGCCTCGGAATGCGCAATCCACGGCTTGCCGGTGCGCTCGCGATCGCGTCGCTGGCGGCGCTTGGATTGCCGGGGCTCGCCGGTTTTTCGGGCGAGATATTGATCCTAACGGGCGTCTTTCGGAGCGGCGGCGTCTGGCCGACGGCGCTCGCCCTCGTCGCGGTCGTGCTGGCCGCCGCGTACATGCTACGGATCTTCCAGGGCATGATGCATGGCCCCGAAATCGACGATCTTCCGCAGCGCCCCGATCTCGGTTGGATCGAAGGCCTCGCGCTCGCGCCGCTGGTGCTCGCGATCGTTCTGGTCGGCGTCGATCCGGCGCCGCTGGCGGCGATCGGCGCGACGATGCCGACGGCGGCGACCGTGCCCGCCGCACCGGCGACCGCCGCGGCGAGCCATCCGCGCGGAGTCCGTTCGTGACGCCGCTCGTCATCCCGTTCGGCAACGCCGATTTCGCGGCGCTCGCACCGAGTTTCATCGTCGCGATCGGCGCGCTGGCCGCCCTGATCGTCGATCTGGCGCTGCCGCCGGCGAGCCGCCGGCCGGCGGCGATCGTCGTTGGAGCGATCGCGTTGCTGGTGGCCGGATGGCTTGCGATTGGCGGATGGGGTCCGCCGCAGCTGGTTTTCGCGCAGGCGTTCGTGACCGGCACGTTCACCGTGCTGTTCGAAGAGATCGTCGTCGTGGCGGCGTTGCTCTCACTGATTTTGATGTATGCCGCCGGCCGCGACGATCAGGCCGCCGGCGCGATCGCGCTGCTGCTCTGGAGCGCGAGCGGCGCGATGCTAATGGCCGGCGCCGCGAACCTCATGGTCATCTTCTTGGGCCTCGAGCTGCTGTCGCTCGGGCTCTACTGCCTGTGCGGCTTCGCGGCGCGGCCGGGCGCCCGCGAATCCGCGCTGAAATACCTGTTGCTCTCGTCGACCGCATCGGGCGTGATGCTGTACGGCATGGCGCTACTGTTCGGCGCGACCGGTAGCGTCGCGCTGACGGCGCTGCTCGCGCCGTCGGCGTCGCCGGTGTTGCTCGATCTCGGCGTGGGATTGTTCTTGGTGGGGCTCGCGTTCAAGCTGAGCCTCGTGCCGTTCCACCAGTGGACCCCCGACGTCTTCGCGGGCGCCCCGCTGCCGGTCACCGCATTCATGAGCGTCGTCACCAAAGCCGGTGCGCTGGCCGTGCTGGCGCGATTTGTCGATGGGGCGCTGCCCGCCGGCCTCGCCGACAAGCTACTCGTGCCGGTCTGGATCCTCGCCGGGCTCTCGATGATCGTCGGCAACGTCGGCGCGCTGGCGCAGACCGATCTCAAGCGGCTGCTCGCCTATTCCGGCATCGCGCAACTCGGCTACATCGTTGCCGCCCTCGCCGGTCGCACCGACGCCGGGCTGCGAAGTGCGATCTTTTACCTGATGGCATATACGTTCATGAACCTCGGCGCGTTCGCGGTCATCGCGCTGCTTTCGCGCGACGACGACGAGGGTGCGCAACTGCCGGCGTTTCGCGGCCTTGCCCACCGCCGGCCGGTGCTCGCCGGCGCGATGACCTTTTTCTTGCTGGCGCTGGCGGGTCTACCGCCGACGGCCGGTTTCACCGGGAAGATATTGATCTTGAGCAGTTCGGTCGGCGCGGGCTTCGCGTGGCTGGCGTTGCTGCTGATCGTCGGGACGGCGATCTCGATCTATGCCTACTTCAAGGTCGCGCGCATGATGTATGCGCCGTCGTTCGGGCACGGCATCGCCGCGGCCGCTCCGCGCAGCGCGATTCCGTGGATCGGCGTCGTCGTCTGCGCGATCGCGGTGCTGGTGCTCGCTCTGCATCCGATCGGCCCGACCGGCGCGCTCGCCGCATTGAAGTAGATCGAAGGAGATTGACGTAGCGCGCTCGGCCTAGTCGATCATCCGCGGGTTGACGAGCGCGGTCAACACGTGGTCCCGCCACTCCCCGTCGATCTTGACGTAGTCGCGAGCGTAGCCCTCAACGATGAACCCCAGCCGTCGTAACAGCGCGGCGCTCCGTTCGTTTTCGGGTCGATAGTTGGCCATCACGCGATGCAGCCCGAGGACGATGAACGCATAGTCGACGACGGCGCCGACGGATTCGCGCGCGAAGCCGCGGCCCTCGTATTCACCGCCGACTGAGTAGCCCATGACGGCCGCTTGAAAGACGCCGCGCACGATATTCGTCAAGCTGACGTCTGCGATCACATCGCCGCCCGCGTCGCCGGCGAACGCCAGGAAATGGGCGGCGCGGCCATCGGTTTGTTCGGCGCAGCGGGTCGCGACCGATCGCTCCCAAAATGCGGCCGTGAAGAAGTCCGGCGCGCGCGCCGGCTCCCACGGTTTGAGCCGGCCGGCATTGCGCAGATGATAGGCGAGCAACATCGGCGCATGCTTCGGCTCGAGCAGCTCTAAGCGGAGGCGCTCGGTCACGATGGGTCCGCCGCGGTGGTCGGCGATCATCGCGGCGGTGTTCGCCTCGTCTGGCGGTTGCCCTGGACCAGCACGCAACTCGGGCTGCGTTCGGTGGTTTGGGAAAAAACGTGGAAGCGACGCGACGAGGCCGTCCGAAGCTGCACCCAGCTTGGATTGCCGCCGCGATCGCATGGGTGCTGCTGATCGCCGCTGCCGGCGTCCGGTCGACGCCGACGATGCTGATCAACCCGCTTCAACAAGAGTTCGGCTGGAGCAAGGCGACGATTTCGGCGGCGATCGGCCTGAACATCGTGTTGTTCGGTCTGGTCGGACCGTTCGCGGCCGCGCTGATGGATCGGTTCGGCATCCGACGGGTCACGATGACCGCGCTCGCGACGCTCGCGGTCGCGTGGGCGTTCTCGACGTTGGTGCGGACGCCGTGGGAATTGGCGCTCGATTGGGGTCTGCTGGTCGGCGTTGGAACCGGATCGATGGGCGCCGTGCTCGGCGCGACGATCGTCAGCCGGTGGTTCGAGACCAAGCGGGGCCTCGTGATGGGCGTGCTGACGGCGAGCAACGCGACCGGTCAGCTCGTCTTCTTACCGCTCTTTGGTCTATTGGTCGCGGGGCCCGGTTGGCGTGCCTGTTCGCTGTTGATCGCTTGTGTCTGCGCGGCGCTGATTCCGCTGGTGTTCTTCTGGTTGCGCGAACGGCCGGCGGATCTCGGGATGCCGATGTACGGCGCAAAGGAACTCGCGCCGCCACCGCCGCCGCGCGCGAATCCGTTCGGCACGGCGTTCGCCGGGCTGCGCGACGGTCTGCGGTCGCGCGATTTCTGGCTGCTCGGCGGCAGTTTCTTCATCTGCGGCGCGAGCACCAACGGTTTGATCGGTACGCATCTCGTGCCGGCTTGCGGCGACCACGGGATTCCCGAGGTTCGGGCAGCGGGTCTGCTGGCGATGATGGGAATCTTCGATTTGATCGGAACGACCGCATCGGGCTGGCTGACGGATCGCTACGATGCGCGCTGGCTGTTGTGCGCGTACTACGGCTTCCGCGGTCTCTCGCTGCTGTTCTTGCCGCATGCGTTCGGGTTGGCGACGTTCGGGTTGCCGGCGTTCGCAATCTTCTACGGGCTGGATTGGATCGCGACGGTACCGCCGACCCTGAAGCTCGCAACCAAGGCGTTCGGCGCGCAACGCGCACCGCTGATCTTCGGCTGGATATTGGCGGCCCATCAACTCGGCGCCGGTGCGGTCGCCTATCTTGCCGGCGTGATTCGGACGGTTACGCTATCATACGATCTCGCATTCGTGCTCTCGGGCGCGCTCTGTCTGTTCGCCGCCGGCATCGTACTGTTGATCGGCACCCGCCGCGCCGACGTGACGGTGCTGCGGACTGCGAGCGCCGACGTCAATCACTGACGCAGGCTCACGGCGCGGGTGGCGCGAAGGCGACTTTCCGTGAGATCGTTGCGCGCCGTCGCGATCGTCGTGGTCGTTGCGGTGTTGATCGTCGTGGGAATCATCCAGTACCGGATCATCGTGCAGCCGCCGAGCTCGCCGGCGGGCATGCTGGCGATCTATTATGCTAAGCCCGACGGTGAGACGCTCGGCAACTGGCCGGTGACGCTCGGGCCCGCGCGCGATCCGCACAGCGTCGCTTTCTACGCCGCAGTGCAGGCCGTTGCCGGCCCGCCGTCGTCGACCGATGCGGTGCGGTTTCCGGCGGGGACGATCGTGCGTACGGTTGCGATCGACGGTAAGACCGCGACGGTCGATCTCGCCGGCGCCGTGACTTCAAACGGCGGCGGTACGTTTGCCGAGAGTGGCGAGTTCAAGGCGCTGGTCTGGACCTTGACCGACGTCGCGGGCATCTCCGCGGTGCGAATCACGATCGATGGTGCGCGCGTCGCCACGCTTCCGGGAGGCCACCTTGAGTTGGATGAACCGCTCTCTCGTTCGAGCTGGTAGCGCCCTCCTACTCGCGCTGGCGTTCGGCGTGCCGTTCGGGGGCGGCGCCGCGCGAGCCGCGACCGCGACCGACATCTGGTTCCTGGGAACTCATCTGATCCTGCCGTCGGCGCACGACCGCGGCGACGAATTGATGGTCGCAACGAACGACTCCGGACTCGCGCGCGTGCTGCAAAAGACCGGCGCGACCCTCGCCTTCGATCCGGCGCAACACTATGTCGTGATCACCAGCGGTGATCGCCGGACGATCACCTTTACGCTCGGTCAGACGCGCGTCCGCGCGGGCACCGAGGAGCTTCGCGCGGCGGCTGCGCCGTACGCGCGCGATGGCGTTGCGTACCTGCCGTTCTTCACGTTGGCGCGCGCGCTCTATCTGCAGCCGGTCCGCTCCGACGGCGAAACCGTCCTCCAGCCGCAGATTGGGGCGCTCGTCGTGAGCACTGAAGGCAAGACGACGATCGTCGCGCTGCATGCCGCGATTCCGCTTTCCTACAAGCGGCTGTCGGGCGCCGCCAATGACGGCGTCTCGCTGGCGTTTGACGGCGTCGCCTCGCAACTCGATCCGACGCGCGTCGTCAACAGTAAGGCGCTGGCGGAAGTCGATCTCTATGTCGCCGGCGATGCGCGCCGACCGACGACGACCGTCAACTTCGACGGCCGCTCAGGTACCGAACACGCCGTCCTGCCGGGCCATTCACCAAACGAAGTCGTGCTCGCATTCGGCCCGCGCGGGATCGCGCTGCACGGCGTGCCGGTGCCGGCGCAAGCGTCGCCCGAGCGCGTCGCCGAGGCTGCGGTCCCGGTTGCCGCGCCGGTCGCAACGCCGAGCGAATCGCGGCCGCCGGTGGTGGCACCGTCGGC
>JBOHTW010000413.1:0-5137 GCA_050733835.1 Vulcanimicrobiaceae bacterium
CCTGAAGTTTTGGCGCAGCCGGTGCATTGCGAGGCTTCCTGCGAACGCGGGCGAAATGCGCCGCGATGAGCCTCCGCCGAACGTTCCTCGTGCTTGCGTGCACCGCGCTGCTGTGCGCCCCGGCGCTCGCGAAAGCTGCAGCGCTGCCGATCCTGCATCCGCTCAATCCGTGTGCGATCCTGCGCCCGAGCGACGTCTTCCGGCTCAACGGCTGGACGATCACCTCGATCACGCACAAGCGCTATGCGATCATGGGCAACACCGGAAAGATGTGTTTCCTCGAATCGTCGCAAGGCGTCATCGTGGTGACCGTCCCCGATTACGGCCTGGGGTTTCCAGGCCTCTCGGTCTTCAACGATCCCCAAGCGGCCGATTACACCCGGCAGATTCACGGCTACCCCGCCGACGTCGAAATCTACAATCAGACGGTCTACGTCACCAAGCACAAACAGAGCCTCTCGGTCCGGGTCGCACCCGACGAAGGGATGGCGACCTACTACGACCTCGAGCCCTTCGTTAAGGTGATCGTCAAACGGATGCCGTAGGCCGCCGGCTGGTTCACCGCGCACACCGCGCTTGAGGAATGCTTCGCTCGTCGGCGCTGATGTCGGGGTGAGGTGAGCCGGCGAGCCACGTGCGACGTGGGCGAGCAGCGGCGAAACGGCTACCAGATTTTGATGACCGTCGCGCCAAGCGGTCGAGTAGCGGACACGCGCTGTCGATCGGGCCGATGCGACCCTCGGAACCCTAGCGAAACTCTAGCGGAACCGCTCGACAATACCCCTCGTGGCCGCGGGCGGCTTGTAGAACGCAGGCAAAGACGGCGTTGACGCCAATGGCTCGGGGCAAGCGGAGCGGGGGCATTTATGAACCCATGGGGGCCATTTCTAGCGTTCATTGTCGTCGGAATTGCCTGGACGATCGCCTGGGGCTGGACGATCGCACACGCGGGTCGGTCTGCGCCGTACGATCCGATCGTACGCGCCTCAGCGCAGATCCGGCGGCGTCTCTTCACAGCGGTCACGATCGTATTTGTTGCCGGACTCCTTGTTTCCGTCTGGTGGTTCCCCTACCGAAGCATTGCGGCGGCGCGGCTCGGATCGCCGGCGACAAAAATCGCGGTAACCGCGAGCATGTGGCATTGGAACTTAAGCCAGACGCAGATTCCCGCTGGGACCGTTGAATTCGACGTGACCTCGGTCGATGTCAACCACGGGTTCGGTATCTACGCTCCATCCGGCCATCTGGTCGCGCAGGTGCAGGCAATGCCCGGATATACCAACCACCTCATCGTTTCGCTCGTGCAGACCGGGCGATACACCGTTCGCTGCTTAGAGTACTGCGGAGTTCCCCATATCTACATGACCACGACGTTTCAAGTTAGGTAGGCGAAGAAATGCCGCAGACCCTCCTGAACGGGCACAACGGCGCGGCGCTCCGCGCCGCGCTGGTGCACCTCTACGTCGCGTTCATCCTCTTCTTGGTGATGACCCTACTCGGCTTCGCGATGCGGCTTGCGCATGCGGAGGCGATCCCGCTGGCTCCCGCAACGTACGACGAGTTCTTCACGTTGCACGGGGCCGGTATGATCGCGGCGATCCTGCTGGGCGCGATGGGCGGGATCGTCGCGGCGCTCAGTCCCCGCGTGCACTTCAACGTTCGGCTGCTCTGGACCGGATTCGTTCTCTACATTCTTGGCGTCTGCTACATCCCGATCGCCGTCCTGCTCGGGGGATTTTCGGCCGGGTGGACGATCCTGTACCCTCTGCCGGTCGCGTATCAGGCCGGATGGACGCCCTGGGCGACGTTCGCATTTCTGCTCGGCTATCTGTTCGTGGCCTTGGGCTTTGGAGTCTGGTGCGTCGCCGTGATCCTAGGAACCGCGCGGACGTTCGGCGGGCTCACGCGCGCGATGGCGTGGCCGCTCGTGTTCTCCGGTGGCCAAGCGGCCGACCCGCAGCCGCTCCCCTATCTACAGGATATCGTGGCCACCGTAATCGGTCTCATCGGGCTCGGCTCAGTTCTCGTCGGTGCCGTGTACCTGATTCCACTCTTTGGCCAGAATCTCGGTCTCAGCGGCTCGGTAAACGCCCTCGTGATGAAAAATCTTGTGTTCCTGTTTGGTCACAACCTGGTAAACCTGACCATGTACCTCGGGGCGGGACTCGTCTATGCCATCCTGCCACTCTACGCCGGGCGGTCATGGAAGACGTCGCGGCTCAGCGCGTTTGCCATCAACCTGCTGTTCGTGGCGATCCTGTTGCCCTATCCTCACCACCTCTACCAGGACTTCGTAAACACCGTCCCCCTCAGCGCCATCGGCGAATTTGGGTCCTATGCTTCGAGCCTTCCCGTCCTGCTGGTCACCGTCTTGGGCGGGCTCGCGCTGGTGTACCGCTCCGGGCTGCGCTGGGGGGTGCCGTCGATTCTGATCCTCATTGGCTTTTGGGGCTGGATACTCGGTGGGCTCGGCGCGCTCATCGATGCGACGATTCCGATCAATCAAATTTACCACAACACCTTGTGGGTGCCGGCGCACTTCCACACATACTACCTGCTCGGCACGGCGGCTTTCGTATGGGCTTTTATCTATCATCTTTCGGCCGACCTCAGTGGGAGACGCGAACCGAGGCTAAGTCGAGTCGCGGCCTGGCTGTATGGCATCGGGGGCGCCGGCTTCGTCCTGATGTTCTTCGTCGCCGGCGCGGCAGGCATGCCTCGGCGCTTTGCGATCCCGGTACCGGGCACCGGAGAGACCACCTGGGCCGCGATCGCCTCGGGTTTTATCGTGCTTCTGCTGCTCGCTCTGGCTTGGCTCGCGTACGATCTTTTTCGCCAGCTCGGGCCGGCCTGGCGGCGAACGCAGACGGAGACAACAACGTGACCTGGACATCGCGCTTCTCGGAGACGCATTTGAGCCGGGTCGTTCCCGACAAGCGCGCCGGCGCGACGATCGCTCTTTGGCGAGGCGTACTCGGCGAGGCCGCGTGTACGGCGACAGCCGTGAATTGGGCGTAGGGTAACGCGGTTCGCCGCCTGGCACTGGCGTCCGGTCGCGCTTGCCGTATTGTGCCTTGTGGCTCTCGCGTACGTCCGCGGCTGGCTGATCCTCAGGTGGAAGGGCTACCCGTCGGCAGCGTGCTGGCCCAGGCTTATCGCTTCGCTCTTCGGATGGGGCATCGTCGCGGTTGCCCTCCTTTCCCCCCTCGATGCGCTTGCGCAGCTGCGGCTCTCCATGCATATGATCCAGCACGAGCTGCTCATGGTCGTTGCCCCGCCGCTCCTTCTGTTGGGACGGCCACTCGCGGTGGCTCTCTGGGGACTGCCTGCCGGCGCGCGCTCCTGGGCGGCCCAATCGCTGCGGCGGCGGGCACCGCTTCGACGCGCGTTCGATCGCCTGACATCGCCGCTCGTGGCCTGGGGCGTCTCAACGGCGGTCCTCTGGGCGTGGCATATTCCGGCGGCCTACGATGCCGTCGAAGCCAACGGGTTGCTGCACGACGCCCAACACGTCTGCTTTTTCGCCTCCGGGCTGTTGTTCTGGTGGCCGATCATTGGAGCGCCTCCGCTTGCGCGCCGCATGAGCCTCCCGCTCTGCGCCGGCTACCTGATCGCCGGAATGACGCAGCGGTCGCTGCTCGGAGGTCTCATCATGCTCTCCAATCGCGTGCTCTACGCGCAGTACGCCGCAGTGCCCGGCACCGATCCGTCCTCTGCCCTCGGCGATCAGCATCTGGCGGGCGCCATCATGTGTTTCGGAAGCGGCATCGCAACGCTGGCGATCGCGCTCGTTGCGATCTGGCGCTGGCCCGAGGAGCCCTCCGGGTCACCTCTCGCCGCGGTACGTCGCAATTTCTCGGCAAAGCGGAGCGCGCCACCATAGGCATTGCTTCGCCGTCGTCGATGCACTCTTGGCGACCGAAGAATGTCGGAGCCGCGATACGGGCGAAGGCGCGACCTTAGGCCGGTACCAGGATCGCGCGGCCTTGCAGGCGACCGTGGTCGAGCGCGTCGAGGCTATCGTTGAACGCCTCGAGCGGGAAGGTCGTGGTGTGAAGTTTTACCTTGCCCGCGGCGGTCAGCTCCATCAGCTCGACCAGATCGACGTACGTCCCGACCAGGTTGCCGACGAAGTTGACCTCGGTCGAGATCACGTCGATGAACGGGACCGAGAGCGTTCCGCCGTAACCGATCACGTAGTAGCTGCCGGCCCGGCGCAGCATCGCGACGCCGTCTTCGATCGCGCCGCCTTCGCCGACGAAGTCGAGCACGACGTCGGCGCCGCGCCCGTCGGTCAGTTCGAGCACCTGCTTCCGCTGCGTTCCGCCGGCGACGACCGTGTGGTCGGCGCCGAGCTTCTTCGAGAGCGCTAGCGCCTCGGGCGAGCGGTCGACGACGACGATCGTGGTCGGCGTCAGCGCGCGCAGGGCCTGGACGCCGATGTGACCGAGGCCGCCGGCGCCGATCACGACCGCAGTCGTCCCGGGCGGGAGCAGCGGGATCGCTTTCTTGGCGGCATGATATGCGGTCAAGCCGGCGTCGGCGAGTGCCGCAATATCCTTGGGAGCGAGCGAGGGGTCGAGCTTGACGACTGCGCGCGCGGACGTCAAGAGAAAGTTCGCGAACCCGCCGTCGGTCGAGATGCCGGGGAAGACCGAGTTCTCGCAGTGCATGTCGTTGCCGGCGCGGCACGGCAAGCAGAAGCCGCAGGTCGCGAGCGGATGGACGATCACCGTGTCGCCGACCTTCACGTGTTCGACCGCCGAGCCGACCGCGTGGATCCAGCCGGCGTTCTCGTGCCCGAGCGTGTAGGGCAGCGGAACGTTGGTCTTCTCCTTCCACTGGCCCTCGATGATGTGCAGATCGGTCCGGCACAGACCGGCACCGCCGATCCGCACGATCACGTCGTTCGGGTTTTTGATAACGGGCTCGGCGATCTCGTCGACGCTCGGGTGCTCGAGGTACCGGTGCAAACGGACGGCCTTCACGCTGCTCCTCCGCGGAAGCGGGACCCGGGCTCGCCCCAGGTAAGAAAGAATTCGCCGGTCTTGCGGCAGAGCTCGACATTGGCCGCGTTGGCGGTTTTGATGAGCGCCTCGTTGCGCCGCGTCGCCCGCGCGGCCGCCGCGCCGCCGGC
>JBOHTW010000414.1:0-2535 GCA_050733835.1 Vulcanimicrobiaceae bacterium
CACTACAGTACCAGCGCGGCAACGGACATGCCGACACGACGATCTCGGCGTACGAGCGCGATGCGACGGTTCTCAATCTCGCCGACCAGTTTCCCAAAGCGCCGGGCGTGCTGCGCTACATCCAGCACGTGCCGACCTGGGAGAACGGAATCGAGGCGGTCGTTCGATCGTTGACGGCGCGATGGGACGTCCAGGCGCGAGCCGAGTTGCGCAGCGTCCACGGGATCAGCGATCAGCGCAGCGGTAACGGAGGATTGCAGGGCGGCGGCGCGGGCTCGCAGCAACTCGCCGGGGTCGCTTTTCAGGCGACCCTCCACGGGAACCGCTTCGAAGCGCTCGCCGGTGCGCGCTACGACGCGGCCACGTTTGCTCACGGGACCATCGTGACGGTCGATTCCAAGACGCACGCGGCAACGACCGTCGTCGCACCGTCGCGAACCGACGCCGCGATCTCGCCGCGAGTCGCCCTGCGCTACGATCTCGGCCAAGCCGTTGCCCTGCGCCTTTCAGCCGGGAGCGGCATTCGCGAACCCTATCTGAACGAACTCGTTCGCGGATTCCAGATCGGCAGCACCGTCTTCGCGCCGAACGTGGGCTTGATTCCCGAGCGCAGCCGGTCACTCTCGGCCGGCATCGACGTAGCCGGCGCGGCCAGCCATGCGTCGCTCGACTTCACCCAAACGGTCGTCAACGATGCGATCGCGTTCTTGACGGTCAGCCCGACCTTGCAGCAGCGCGCCAATATCGACCGCACGCAGACCGACGGCTTGACGGCGGTCGTCGAGCGCCGGCTGGCCGGCTGCACGCGCGTCGAAGCGAGCGCAACCACCCAGTTCGCGCGCGTGACCCAAGGGCCCGGCGCAATTGTCGGCAAGCAGCTCCAGTTCGTTCCCGATCGCAGCATCTCGCTCGGAATCGACGACGACGCGGGCGCGATCGGTCTCGGCATCGACGCGAGCTACATCGGGCAAACGTATGCGGACGATTTAAATACCGAGCCGCTCGGCGCGGCGCTCGTCATCGGCGCGCGCGCGACGGCGCCGATGAGCGACGGCTCGCGGATCACCCTGTCGTGGCAAAACTTGACGCGGCAGACCTATCTCACCAGCGTCGATCGGATCGCGCCCCCATCCAACCTGATCCTCAGTTACACCTTGCCGATCGGGGGCGAGGCGCGCCAGCCCGGCCGCTGCCGCGTGCGCTGACGGCAGGTTACTTCGGCGCGATCAGTTTCGCTGTGTCGGCTTTGGCCGCTTTCGCGGTCAGCGGCATCTTGCCGGCCGGGTAGTGATTCTTTGCGAGAAGGTAGGCCATGATTTCGACGTACTGCTTTTGGGTAAGGCTGCCCGGCGCCCCCGCCGGCATCTGGGTCGACAGAAAGCCGTAGACGTCGCTGACGCTGAGATTGTTGTCCGGACCCGAGAACGACGGTCCCGCGAGCGCCGGACCGGAGATGCCTTGCATCGATGCGCCGTGACACTGCGCGCAGTGGTGCCGGTTCGCGGCGAAATCAGCGTGCGGCCGCGCGGGCGACGGCACGCTGGGTGAACACGTCGGCCATCGCTTTGCGATAGGCGGCCGATCCTTGGATGTCGGCGCGGGCGTCGATCCCGGCTGCCGCACTCGTGCAGGCCGCCGCCAAGGCTTTGGCGTCGCTCGTGCTTACGCCGACCAGCGCCTGCTCGACGCCGCTCGCCCGAAACGCGCTATCGCCGACTCCGGTAATCGCAACGTGGGCCGAATGGATCTTCCCGTTCTCGACGCCCAGCCGCGCCGCGACGCCGACCAGGGCGTAGTGCGACGCGGGATGGTGGAGCTTCTCATACGCCGAGTGCGGATGCGAATCGACCGTAACGGTGGTGAGCACCTCGCCGGGTGCCAGCGCCGTCTCGAACATCCCGCGAAAAAACTCGCCGGCTTTGAGTTCGCGCTTTCCATTCCTTCCGGCAACGGTGAACGAGGCGCCGAGCGCGAGCATCACCGCCGGATAGTCGGCCGACGGGTCGCCGTGCGCGCAGGCGCCCCCGATCGTCCCCCGGTTGCGGACCTGCGGATCGCCCAGCATGTTGGCGGCGTCCCACAGCGCCGGCGCATGCGTGTGCAGATCGGCGCTGGCGGCGAGAACCGCGTGCGTCGTCAGCGCCCCGATCGTAAACCGGCGGTGGCCGGCGTCGTAGGCGATGCCGGCCATTCCCGGCAGCCGCGCGATGTCGACGAGCACGTCCGGCTCGGCGAGCCGGAGCTTCATCATAGGAATGAGGCTGTGGCCGCCGGCTAAGACTTTGGCGCCGTCACCGTGCTGCGCGAGCAGCGCCAGCGCTTCGTCGAGTGATTTCGGGCGAACGTACTCAAAACTCGCGGGAATCACTTGGCACCTCCGGTTCGATGCATCGCCGCCCACAGCTTTTCCGGTCGCAACGGCATGTCGATATGGGTGACTCCGAACGGCGCAAGCGCATCGAGCACGGCGTTCGCGACGGCAGGCGTCGAGCCGATCGTACCGGCTTCGCCGATGCCCTTGATTCCCAGCGGGTT
>JBOHTW010000415.1:0-2984 GCA_050733835.1 Vulcanimicrobiaceae bacterium
GCCGTGCGCCGGCTCGTAGGTGATCGAACCGAGCAACGGCGGCACGTGGGCGAAACCGACTTCCTGCAGATGCTTCGCCAGTTCGATCTCGGGGTGGAGCCCGGCTTCGAGCCGGCGGTAGAGTTTGATGAAGATCGCGTTATCGATGACGGCGCCCGTCACGCGCTCGGCCGGCATTCCTCGAACGAGCGGCGGCTCACCCACGGCGATCGTTTCCAGCGCCCACGTCGGAACGAATGAAAATGCACCCGTCTGTTCCTCGATGCGTTGACCCGACCGAATGAACTCAAGGACGCGGATCCAAAACCGATCGCCGGCGGTCGGATCGAACACGAAGCTCTCGCGAGCCGCCGTTCGCGAGCGCGCAAAGACGGTCCGTAAAACCGCCGGTGGGAGCTCCGCATTCTCATCGACTCGGTCGAGCGCGACCAGATACGGCGTCGTCCGTCCGTCGCGGGACGTCGCATCGACGATCGCGATCGCCGCCTCGTCGTCAACGCCTTCCAGCGGAACGACGTCGACGAGTCGAGTGCTTTCGAAACCGTGATCGGCCGATTGCGTCCAACTGCGGCCGGCGAGATACGCCGGCATGAGATCGATCTCGAAGGTCGTGCGCGCCGGCTCGCGCGCGAGGCTCCGCCAGCCGCGCGGCAACACGAGCGTGACGTATTCCGGTTCCGGTGCGGAGCTCGCCGCAAGCGCGGGCGCTTCGTCGGCGCGCAGCAAGAACCAGAAAAACGCGTGACCGGGCAGGGTGAAGACGTACCGGTCGTCGACGATCGGCGGGAAGCCGCTCCAACCAATCATTTCGATCGGCGTCCGGCCCGCGAACCGGCTCAAATCCAGATAGACCGCCTGCGCGGCTTGCGCGAGGTTCATGATGCACAGCACGACTTCGTCTTCGTATTCGCGGAGAAACGCGATGACGTGGCGGTTCTCCGGATACAAAAACACAATCCGGCCGCGGCCGAAAACGCGGTGCGCTTGCCGGACGCTGATCATGCGCTTGAGCCAATTGAGCAGCGACGACGGCGTGCGCGTCTGCGCCTCAACGTTGATCGCTTCAAAACCGTAGACGGTATCCTGGATGGCCGGCAGATAGAGCCGCTGCGTGTCGGCCCGCGAGAACCCGCCGTTGCGATCCGACGTCCACTGCATCGGCGTGCGAACCCCGTCGCGGTCGCCGAGGAAGATATTGTCGCCCATGCCGATCTCGTCGCCGTAGTAGATGATCGGCGTTCCCGGCATCGAGAACAGCAGGGTGAGCATCAACTCGATCTTACGCCGGTAGTTTTCCATGAGCGGCGCCAGCCGGCGGCGGATGCCGACGTTGATGCGCGCGCGCGTCTCCGGGGCGTAAACCCCGTACATGTAGGCCCGTTCGCGGTCGGTGACCATCTCGAGCGTCATCTCATCGTGGTTGCGCAAGAAGATCGCCCACTGGCAGTTGTCCGGAATCGCCGGCGTCTGCTGCATGATGTCGTAGATCGGATACCGATCTTCGGCGGCGACCGCCAAAAACAACCGCGGCATGAGCGGAAAATGGAACGCCATGTGGCACTCGTCGCCATCGCCGAAATAGGCGCGCACGTCCTCAGGCCACTGATTTGCTTCGGCGAGCAGGAAGCGATCGGGATACTCGGCGTCGAGAATCGCCCGCAATTGCTTGATGACGTCGTGCGTCTCGGCGAGGTTCTCGTTCGACGTTCCCTCGCGCTCGCACAGATACGGCACGGCGTCGAGCCGCAAACCGTCGACGCCGGCGTTGAACCAGAACCGCATGACGTTGGCGAGCGCTTCGACCACGCGTGGATTGTCGAAGTTCAAATCCGGCTGATGGCTGAAAAACCGATGCCAGTAGTAGGCGTTGGCAACCGGGTCCCAGGCCCAGTTAGACTTTTCCGTATCGGTAAAGATGATCCGGGTGCCGGCGTACTTATCGTCCGAATCACTCCAGACGTAGAAGTTGCGAGCGTTCGAGCCCGGTTTGGCGCGGCGCGCTCGTTGAAACCACGGATGTTGATCCGAGGTGTGGTTGATGACGCATTCGGTGATGACGCGCATGCCGCGGTCGTGCGCCGCCCGAACGAAGGTTCGAAAATCGCGCAGCGTGCCGTACCGCTCGTGCACGCCGCGGTAATCTGCTACATCGTAGCCATCGTCGCGCTGCGGCGACGGATAGAACGGCAACAGCCACAACGCCGAGACCCCCAACTGCTGGAGATAGTCCAACTTCTCGATGAGGCCGCGAAAATCGCCGCTCCCGTCGCCGTCCGCATCGAAGAACGCCTTGACGTGCAATTGATAGATGACGGCGTCTTTGTACCACTGCGGTTCGTTCACGCGGCGAGGGCCGCCTCAACCGCAAGCCCAACCGCCAATAACCGCGCGTCGGCCATCCGCTCACCGACCACCAGGAGGCCGACCGGTGCACCATCGACCGGAATCGGCAGCGATAGCGCGCAGCGATCGAGGAAATTGAACGTCGATGGGTTGCGCAGCATCAGCGCATTGGCGCGTCCATAGGCCTTGTCGCTCGCCTCCAATTCGGCGATCGGCGGCGCGACGATCGCGGTCGTCGGTGCCAGCAGCGCGTCGTAACCGACTGTCTGTGGATCGATGGCGGCGATCAGCGCCCGGCGCGCGTCGATCAGGTCGAGATAGTCGACGGCGGTTTGATCGGCCCCGCGCAGGATCCGCACGAGGACCCGCGGATCGTAGCGATCGCGCGCCCGCTCGATGAGCGCTCGATGCCAGCGGTAGACTTCAGGCGCGGGAAAGCCGCCCTTCGCATTGATCCCCGGCAAGCGTTCGAGTTCGTCGATGCGGATGCGCTCGATGCTCGCCCCGGCCGCCGACAAGATCGTGAGCGCGCGTTCGAAAGCGGCACCGACGGCGTCGTCGAGATCATCGAGCAGATAGTTGGTCGCAACCGCGAACCGCAGCCCACGGATCGACCGCGGTTCGATCGTTCCAAGTGGCGC
>JBOHTW010000416.1:0-2520 GCA_050733835.1 Vulcanimicrobiaceae bacterium
AGGTCGGTTCAGCCCTTGACCAAGGGATGGCGCGGCGACCCGAGTGGCGCGCGTTCGCCGTCGATCGCAATTACCGGCTTTGGATTCGCCGGCCGCGGTCGTATGCGGTCAGCCGGTTGACGCCGCCGCGCTCGGCGTTCGCTCGAACCCGCTCGGCCTCGCCGATCTCGGTGCCGAGCGCAGCCAGCCGCGCGCAGACCGCCACGTAGCGCTCCTCGAACGCGTTAGCTGCCATGATCCATCGCGCGCAAGACGGCCTTCAACAGACACTTACCTTATCTCGTCAATTTGGTCTGTTACTTTGACATGCTTTCCGAAACGCGAGTCCAGCCAGTACGAAGCGCGGACTGTCGATTTCCCGAGAACGAGCGTAGTGGGCCAATAATCGCAAATGTCCGGACTTGGAGCAAAGCCGTTGTGCGGTGGAATCGTGCAGTGCGTTACCGTACCATCGATTCTTAGCGGATAGCCAACGTAGAGGGCGACTAGGTGACCGTTCCCAAGTTTGATCGTAAGCCCTCCGGATTTATTGCCGACTCCGTAGTCTTCAATTCTCCCCTGGATCTGATGAAGGGTCGCATTTGCAGGTCGCGCTGGGAAGAAGGTGCCCTCTGATGATTGCTGAGTTGATTGGGGAAAGGCGTCAATTCCTGGGTAGTTGCTGAGCCCAAAAGAAACGATTATCGAAGCGCACGCAAAGATGCTCTGGCGTATACGATGCTTCATGATCCTGTTGATCCTCCACCGGCAGTACAATCAACGCTGGCGTGATGCTTCTTTAGCAACGCGAGATGACGTCTTACGGAATCCTGATAATTCAGGCGCCCGTCAGGCCATGATGTTTTCGTGGATGCGTTGTGCTTATTACCCGCATTGTAGTCGTGGACACCCGCCCATACATCACCATTCTCTGCTCTTATGAATCCTGCCAGGATGCTCGCCCCTTCGTCTGCATTAACGCCAGGATCGCGCCAATCGTTTTTGTCGATCCAAGTCGAGTGCCATCGGTCGTCGATCTGCGTGAGGCCATGACCGTGGCCAAAGTCACCCAGCAAATTAGCATTCCCGTTGTCAACTCCGGGGCCTCCACTCTCTTGCGCGGCGATTGCCGCGAGAAGCAACGGATCTTCGCCATTTTTCACGGCAGCAGCTTTGATTTGCGATCCATATTTTATGCACTCTACGCCAGGCGTTGGTTTCGGCTTTGGCGTTGGCTTTGGGGTTGGGGTCGGCTTTGGGCTCGGAGAAGGGGTCGGCTTCGGCGTCGGCGCTGGGCTCGGCGTCGGAGTTGGGCTCGGTGACGGGGATGGAGTCGGCGGCGCGGCCACGATCGAGATCGCGTATCGCGTACCACCGACGGGACCGAACCCACCGGGATCGGTCGCGCACGACGAACCAAAACAAAGCGTGTACTTCACCTTGTACGTAAAGTCGACAACCAGGGTGGCCGGCTTCACCGTCGGCGCAACCGAGACCGCCACATTGCCGGAAACGCTGCTTCCGCAACCGCTACCGCCGCCGAAGCCGGGAGCGAGGGAGACCGTCAGCCCCGATGGTGGCCCTCCGCTAAAGTAGAGATACGGGCTTAACTGCGTGCATGTCCAGCCGGGTGGCTGCGAACTAATCACGTCGTTCACCGGCAGCGTGATGCTCTCGCCAGGCGTAAAATTGCAGAAAATTACGCCGCCGCTCTGCGAGCAGCCATTTGGCAGCAGATTTGACGACGGTGACGGGGCTGCGGTCGCCGTCGTCGAGGACAGGGATGGGCTCGAAGCTGTTGCCAGCGTTTGCGTGCGTCTCTGCGTTACGAGAGACCCGGTGACCAAGCCTTGGGTGTCGGGTGAGGATGACACCTGCTGCGCCGGAGCGGCGGGAGCCGAGACGGCCGGCGTCGGTGTCGAACCTCCGCCGCCGCCGCAACTCGCAAAGATCGCAGCCGCGACCACGGCAAGAGAGAGTCGCAGAATTTGGCGATAACCGCGGGATCGTAGACTCCTCCGACATTGGAATCGACTCATCATCACAATGAGATTTGCAACCTTTGGGACTCCCGCGCAATGTAGTCGTCAATCATGATACGCAGCTGATATTGCTATTTTGTTACGACGATCGGAAAACGACCCCGGCGGAAACTCGCGACCAAGCCAAGTCGGCGGCCCGCAACGTCGCGATCTGTGGGCTCGCGCTCGCGCCGCTCGCCGCCCAGATGCTGACGCCGTTCCTAGAACGCTGGACGGCGCGCAAGCCGCCGTCGGCACGCGAAGCGCGAATCGCCGACGGCCGGGCCGATCCGTATCCGCCCGCGATCTGGCAGACCTACGCCAAGATCACCTTTCTGCATCCGGGCTGGCGCGCCGCCATCGACGCTAACCACATCGACTCGGTGCTGGTCAAGGTCGGTTCAGCCCTTGACCAAGGGATGGCGCGGCGACCCGAGTGGCGCGCGTTCGCCGTCGATCGCAATTACCGGCTTTGGATTCGCCGGCCGCGGTCGTATGCGGTCAGCCGGTTGACGCCGCC
>JBOHTW010000417.1:0-2465 GCA_050733835.1 Vulcanimicrobiaceae bacterium
TCCTAACCGCGGTCGCCATGGCCGCGCTCGTCGGTTACTCGTCGGAATCGAGAGGCGATCAATCGTCAAAGCCGTCGCCATCGCCGACATCGCTGTCGATATCGGTCGTGAACAAACTTTGCGTTGATTACGATTTGCATCTCGACGGATATGTGTACTACGATGGGTACTTGTTCTGTCAAGCATCCGATGAGAACACGGAAGGCCAAGGACTATTCAAGGAAACGGAACCCGGGGTATTTACCTTCGTCAGAGGCGGCGGTGGTGCTTATCGGGCCAAAGATCTCGTCAAATTAGCTCACGTTCCGCCCCACATTGCGCATGTTCTCGTTGAGCGTCTGAAACTAGCCGTCGAGGCTAGTTCACCGTAGGAGCACCAACGTCGAGACGCCAACGCACGGCGCCGATCCCGCCCGCGGCTCCGCTGCTGGCGCTGCGTACCGCTGAGGGGTGCAACGACCGCACGTCGACCTGGCGCGCTACGAAACGCCGTTGCCGATAGCGGTTGTGAACGAACTCTGCGTCTACCTTCTCTTATACCACGATGACTATTCCTGGCAAAACGTCGATTAGAGTCTCGGCCCCCGGCGCCGCGTGACGGCTGGCTCTTGCTTTGGCGCGTTCTTACGCTCGGCCGCGCGCTTCTGCGCTGCTGCCTGTTTTCTTGCGAGTTCTGGCATTGCTCCAAGCACGCGATGCTCGCCGATGATGTCTTTCGAACGTTCGCGCGAGACCAACTTCACCAGCCCCTGGTAATTACCGACGCTCTCGCGATCGTACGCCAGCACCACGTCCTTGCGGTGCCGCGACGCATCGACCAACAGCGACCGTCGGCCATCGGCTCGGCCCAAGTACACGCACTCGAGGTCGTCGGTGCGCCCCTGCGCGCGAAACGACGTCGACGCGTAGGCATAGTCGATCATCGGGTGCTCCGCCGTGTCGACGGCGTGATCGCGACCATCGCGATCTCGTACATGCACCGTCGTCCCGTCGACACTCGTAACCCGCACCTCGGCGCCGTTGTAGAGCGTGGTGCCGGGGAGCCGCTCGCGCACGACGAGCTCGTCGCCGCACGCGATGGCCTTGGACCCAAAACTCGTCACGATCGCGTGATCCGAACCGCTGAGCTTGCCCATCGCCCGCAGCTCGCGGTGCGCTCGCTCGTTGAGTTCGCTCACGTCGACGTTTTTGAGCGCAACGAAATGGCTGGTCGCGCCGGCCAGTCGCGCCCCTCGCCACGCTTCGACCAGGAGTGTAAACGCCTCGGCGCGCGTCTCGAGCTCGTGCAACGCGCCGTGTCGCTTGTACCGCGCCAGGCTGCCGGCGACGTCGCCTCGGCGCAGCGCCTGCGTGGCGTCGCGCTGCCAGTCTTTCTGTTGACGCGCTGTCGTCGCCATATCGATGACCGGACCCATATCAATGTTCCGTAAAACGCGCAGCGTCGAGCCGCGCGCGACCGCCTCGTGCTGCCGATCATCACCCAGCGCAATAACCCGCGCGCCGGCGGCGGCCGCGGCTTCAAGGAGCGCCCGGCCTTGCTCGTTGCCCAACGTGGACACTTCGTCGATCACCAGCACGTCCCGATCGGTGAGCGTGTCGCGCGAGTCGGGATGCGCCCAATTCGCCAGTTGCTTAGCAACGCTGACCGCCGCGACCGGCGTCTCGCGCAGCAACACGTCGACGGCTGAATTCGCGACCGAAACGCCTCGCACGTGATACCCCGCGGCTTCGTAGGCGCTCGCGATCGCGTTGATCAACCGCGTTTTGCCCGAACCCGGTACGCCGGTGATGACCGACAGGTGCCGCCCGTCGAGCGCATAGCTGAGCGCTTCGTGCTGCTGGCTCGCAATCGCATCGCGCACGACGTCGCCCGTCGGTGACGGCGCCGGCGGCGTCGAGATCGCACGGCCCCGAAGCTTGAACAGGGCATCTGCGGCAAACGCCAGCCCGGCTTCTTCCGCGATGACCTCCCGAGTCGTCGCTTTTTGCTTGCCGACGCCGTCCACGACGACGATCGTCTCCCGGCCAACCCGCTCGAATAGCTCGACCCGCTGCCGCTCGTCGAGCACCCGCCGCTCAATCTCGCGGCTAAGCTCGCCCGCGATGAACGTCGTCGAGCGCGCCGTCAGCGCCGCGAGGATCGGGCTCGGATCATCCAGCAGCCGCGCCCCAACGACCAGATTCTCCGCCCGCCGGACCGCCTCGTCGCGCGCAAGCCGATCGAGCGCGCGCGGCGACGGCTCGTACCGCCCAAACCGCTTCTGCATCTCCCCCAGGCGCAGCTGACGATCGACCGCCGACGGCGTGACCGTATCGGGCGACTCGGTGTCCGAGATGCGCGCGCCGGCGCGATAGCGCGCATATTCGAGCCCGTGTTTGGCGAAGATCTCGTGTACGTCGACCCAACTCGCCTCCGAGCGCAGCGTGCGCACCGCCGCGGCCGCGAGCTGCGCGCGAGCGAAGGC
>JBOHTW010000418.1:0-18617 GCA_050733835.1 Vulcanimicrobiaceae bacterium
TCCAACCGGCGGTGCGCTGCCCGCCGGTGCCGATGCGGTCGTACCGCTCGAAGACGTGACCGATCACGGCGACCGCATCGCGATCCGCGAGCTGCCGGCGGCCGGCGACTGCCAGACGCCGCGGGCCTCGGATATCCGCGCCGGTGAAGCGGTGATCGGTGCGGGTCGCCGCATCGGCGGCCCGGAACTCGGCGTGTTGGCGACGCTTGGGATCACCCGCGTTCCGGTCTACCGGCGCCCGTGCTTCGCGATCGTCTCGACCGGCGACGAATTGATCGATCCGGGCGAAACGCCGCGCCAGGGTCAAGTTCGCGACTCCAACCGGTACGCAATCGCCGGCGCGTTGCGCGCGCTCGGCGTCGACGCCCGCCACTTTCCGCGGGCCGGCGATACGCCCGCGTCGTTGCGCGCGGTGCTGACCGATGCGCTCGCCGGTTGCGACGGCGTCGTGCTGACCGGCGGATCGTCGGTCGGCCTGCGCGACCTCGTTCCGCGCATCGTCGCCGAGTTCGGCGACCCCGGCGTCGTCGTTCACGGAATCCGCGTGAAACCCGGAAAGCCGACGATGCTCGGCGCGGTCGGCGGCAAACCGATCGTTGGACTGCCCGGCAACCCAACGTCGTCGCTGATGATTCTCGAGGCGGTAATCCGGCCGCTGATCCACGACTGCACCGGCGAACGCAGCGCGGTCCCGTGCGTCCGCGCGATTGCGTCGCTCGCATTCACCGGCCGCGCCGGCTGGACGTGGTACGTTCCGGCGCGTTTGCGCGTAACCGACGGTGAACTGAGCGCCGAGCCGCTGCGGCTCCATTCGGCGCACGTGAGCCTCCTGGCGCGCGCCGGCGGCTATGTCGTTCTCGACGAACGCCGGCCGGAGATCGCCGCCGGCGAACCGCTCGACGTGCGGCTGTTCGCCGCCGGCGGCGCGCCACCCGAAGGTTTGGCGCCGTGAGCATTGCCCGCCGAATGCTCCCCGAACGGGCGGCGCCCGAACCGGTCGCCGCGATTGCGGCGGTTCCGGCAACGACGCCGTTCGTCGCTCCCGAAGAACTCGCGCGCACCGCTGGCCTGCGCGACCTGCTGCGGCTCGGCGCCAACGAGAGCGCCTTCGGCCCCGCGCCGGCGGCGATTGCCGCAATCGGACGTGAAGCCGCGCGGACGTCCTGGTACGGCGATCCCGAATCGCGCGAGTTGCGCGACGCGCTGGCACGGCGTCACGGCTGCGCGGTCGAGAACATCGTCGTTGCGTCGGGAATCGACGAACTGCTCGGGCTGGCGGTCCGCGGGTACCTCGGCGCCGGCAACGTCGCGGTGACGACGCTCGGCAGCTATCCGACCTTCAACTATCACGTCGTCGGTTTTGGGTCGCGCATCGACGCGGTGCCGTATGCAAGCGACGGCTGCGTCCAACTCGACGCGCTCGCCGGCCGCTGCCGGGCGACCGGTGCGCGAATCGTCTATCTTGCCAATCCAGACAATCCCAGCGGCTCGTTCGCTGCCGCCGCCCGCGTTTCGAAACTCGCGGCCGACCTGCCCGACGACGCGCTGCTGCTGCTCGACGAAGCCTACGCCGACTTCGTGCCGGCCGGCGAACTGCTAGCCGGCGCGATCGATCCGCGGGTCATTCGCCTGCGAACTTTCAGCAAGGCGTTCGGGCTCGCCGGCGCGCGGATCGGTTACGCATTGGCCGCCCCCGAAGTGGTCGCAACGTTTCAGAAGATTCGCCTGCACTACGGCGTCAACCGGCCGGCACAGATCGCCGCGCTCGCGTCGCTTGGCGAGCGCGCGTTCGTCGACGGCGTAATTGCCGAAGTCAACCGCGGCCGCGATGAATATGCCGCGCTGGGCCGCCGCCTCGGCCTGCCGACGTTACCGTCGCTCACGAACTTCGTGCTGTTCGACATCGCCACCCGGGAGCGCGCCGAACGGTTGCTCGACGAATTGCTGACGCGCGGGGTCTTCATTCGAAAACCGGGCGCGCCGCCGCTCGATCGCTGCATCCGCGTGACGGTTGGAACCGCCGACGAGCGGGCGCGGTTCGCGCTGATCCTGGCCGAGGCGCTCGGCGACCTCGATACGAAGCGTTAGCCGCCGTGCGCCATGCCCTGATCTCGGACATCCATTCCAATCTCGAAGCGCTGACCGCGGTCCTCGCACGGATCGACGCGAGCGACGACGTGGGCTGCCTCGGCGACATCGTCGGCTACGGTCCTAATCCGAACGAATGCCTCGCGCTCGTGCGCGAGCGCGCGTCGGGTGCGGTGCTCGGGAACCACGACTTGGCGGCGCTCGACAACTTCGGCATCGAATATTTCAACGAGCCGGCGCGTGAGGCGCTGGAGTGGACCCAGACGCAACTTGCGCCCGAGCACCGCGCGTGGCTCGACTCGCTCGGCTACGAGTTGCGGATGCCCGGCTATCTGATGGTGCACGGCGCTCCGGTCGATTATTTCCGGTACATCCTCGACAAGCGTAGCGCCGCGATCGCGTTCGCGGCGACCGATGCGCCGTTGATCTTCATCGGACACTCGCACATCGCCGAAAGCTACGCGCTCGGGGCCGACGGTGAAGTCGCGCACCGCCATTTTCAGCACGGCGGAACCCTCGCGCTTGAGGTCGGCGTTCGCTATATCGTCAATGCCGGCAGCGTCGGCCAGCCGCGCGACCTCAATCCGGCGGCGTCGTATGCGACCTACGACGACGCGGCCCGCACCGTTGCGTGGGAGCGGGTTGCCTACGACGTCGCGGCCGTGCAGCACAAGATCGCCGCGGCGCACTTGCCGGAGGTGCTGGCCGCCCGGCTCGTCCAGGGCCGTTGATCCGCCAGGCGCTGCTTGCCGGCGTCGCGGTCGGCGCTTGCGCCGCACTCGCGTCGGCCGCACCGCCCAGCGTCTATGCCGATCAGCGGTTTCTGGCGCCGCTCGACGATGGTCTGCACGCGTTTTACGCGCGCCGGTTCGCCGCCGCCGAGAGTGCGTTCGGCGAGGCGCTGGCAGCCGTTCCGGATGATTCGCTGGCGCTGGCGTTCTACGATGCCGCAGCGCAGCAGTTGCCGGGCGAGCTCGAACGGGTAACGCAACGGGCGCAAGCGGCGGTCGACCGTGCGCCGAACGATCCGATCGCGCACCTGCACCTTGGTTATGCCGAGTTGGTCGCTTCGATCGGCGGTCGCGACCGCCCGCTGGCGGCTCGGGATCAACTCGAACGGGCGGCGGCGCTGGCGCCGCTGCGAGCGGCGGCTCACGTGGGCCTGGGCCTGCTACGCTATCGAGAACGGTCGATCGATCGCGCCAAGCAAGAGTTTCTGGCGGCCGCTCGCGCCGATCCGAACGACGTCCTCGCGCGCGAGTATCTCGGCGAGATCTATCAGGTCGATCTGCACGATCCCGAGCGCGCGCTCGGCTACCTAACCGTCATTGCGAATGAGGTTCCCGACTACGCCGACGCGCTCTTCCATATCGGTTCGGTACTTTACGATCTCAAACAACCGGCGGCGGCGACGCGATTTCTCGAACGGGCGATCGCGCTCGATCCCGACGCCACCGGCGAAGCCGGGCGCTACGGTTACACCTTGCTGGCGCGAATTGCAATCGACGGACGGCGCTACGCCGACGCGCGCCGCTGGCTCGAACGCGCGGTCGCGGTCGGCGCCGATGCGTCGTACGCAAAGACGTTGCTCGCCGAGATCGAACGTGACCACCATGAGCGATGAACGGCCGATCGACGACGGCCACTGCTTCGGTTGCGGCCGAAACAATCCGATCGGCCTGCAGTTGCACTTCGAACCCAACGGTTCGGGCGCGGTTCGCACGACCGTCGTCTTGACGCAACCATACCAAGGCTGGCGCGGCGTCGCGCACGGTGGGATCGTCGCGACCCTTATGGATGAGGCGATGGCATACGCCGCCGGGGAGGCGGGCTACCTCGGGATGACGGCCGAGTTGACGGTCCGCTTCCGCAAGCCCGTGCCGCTCGACGAGCCGCTCGAATTGACCGCCCACACGCTGTGGCAACGGCGCAACGTCTTCGCATTCGAGGCAAGCATCAGCGATGCCGGGGGGACCGTCTTGGCGAGCGCACAGGGGAACTTCGTCGCGCGCGACAAGCTCGCGCCCGGTCAAGTTCTCGGCGAACCCGATGGCGTCGAGTAAGGCCGCCGAACGGCACGAACCGCTCGAGCCGTCGACCGACAATCGCCGCGCGCGTTTCGAGTACGAGTTTCTCGAAAAGTTCGAGGCTGGGCTCGTGCTGACTGGGACCGAGGTCAAAAGCATTCGCCTCGGCGGCGCGAGCCTCGGCGAGGCCTATGCGCGGGTCCGCGACGGCGAGCTGTGGCTGGTCGGCATGCGGATCTCACCGTATAAAGAAGGCAGCTTCTCGAACCACGAGCCGACTCGGCTGCGCAAGTTGCTGGTCGCGCGCAAGGAGATCGACCGGATCGGCGCGTTGGTCGCCACCAAAGGACTGACGCTCGTCCCGCTGCGGCTCTACTTCAAACGCGGCCGGGTCAAGGTAGAACTCGCGCTGGCGCGCGGCAAGAAGCTCTGGGACAAGCGCCGGAGCATTAAGGAGCGCGATGCCGCCCGCGACCTGGCTCGCGAAGTCCGCCGGTAGTGCGCGGCAATCGACCCGACCGCCGGCTCGAACAAGCCGTCGCCGAGAGCCTCGCGCTTGCGGCCGGGGAGACGATCGTCGTCGCCGCCTCGGGCGGCCCCGACAGCACCGCCCTTGCCGCACTGACCGCGTCGGCGGCGGCCGAGGCCGGCGCCCACGCGCTGCTCGCCTACGTCAACCATGGCCAACGACCGGGTGCTTGGCAAGACGAGGCGGTCGTCGTCGCCCTGGCCGGGCGGCTCGGTCAAGCGGTCCGGGTCTTGCCGCTCGCGCTCCCGCCGCGGGCGAGCGAGGCGCGGCTTCGATCCGAACGGTACGCTAAACTTGCCGCCCTGGCCGTGGCGTCCGGCGCCACGCGCGTGGCCGTGGCCCACCACGCTGAGGATCAGACCGAGACCGTCCTGCTCGCGCTGTTTCGCGGAACCGGCCCCGCCGGGCTGACGGGGATGGCACCGGAGCGCGACCTGGCCTCCGGCGTCCGGATCGTTCGGCCACTGCTGCGGTTCGATCGCCGGCGGCTGCTCGACTACTGTCTGCGCGCCCAGCTTCCGTTCGCGCTCGATCCGACCAACGACGACCGGCGGTTTCGCCGCAACGCGGTACGGGCGGCGCTGGCCGAGCTGCGGACGCAGTTTCCGCGGCTCGACGAGGCGGTGGCGCGTTGCGCGGCGATCGCCGGCGATGAAGCCCAAGCGTCGCCGCGCGCGCGCGTGCGGTCGCGGCTCCGGAGTTTGCTCGCCGACCGGGCGGCGCTCGCCGACGTGACCTTCGAGCGCCTCGACGCGGTCGCACAGGCGATCGAACGCAGTCGGCCGGGGCGACACTTCGTGGCGCGCGGAGTCGACGTGACGATCCGCTGAGCGCGAACCCCCAGCGTTGATCGGCGGGTTTCAATGGGTAAGAGGCAACCGAGTCCGTTCGTCGCGCGTTACCTCAAGGACTCCGGCGCTTCGGACGAAGGGGAGAATGTAGTGCGGACAGGGGAAGTCCGTTCGTGGGCCTCATTGGCGTGATCAACGCCATTCGCGTGTAAAGGTAACCAATACGTGGGCAAGCACCTCCGGTCCATCATCATCGTCATCGTGATCCTCGGCGTGCTCATCTACGGCCTCGAGCGCATCCTGCAGCAGCCGCAGGCGCAGCGCGTGCCGTATAGCGAGTTCTACCGCAGCCTCGAGTCGGGCAACATCGCCAAGGTGACGATCGCTGGAACCGACCTTGCCGGCGAGTACAAGAAAGCGCCGGCCACCGATCCGAACTTCGTGACGACGATCCCCGCCAACCATCAGTCGTTGGATGCGGAACTGGTAAAGAAGAACGTCGTCATCGACTTCGAGAGTCAGTCGAGCGCGTCGTTGTTGCAGTCGGCGACCAGCTTCTTGCCCTACATGTTGATGATCTTGTTCTTCTTGTTCTTGCTGCGCCAAGCCCAGTCGGGCGGCAGCCAGGCGCTGAGTTTCGGCCGGTCGCGCGCCAAGCTGTTGTCGGAAAATCGGCCCAAGGTGACGTTCAACGACGTCGCCGGCATCGAGGAGGCAAAGGAAGAACTGGGCGAGGTCGTCGAGTTTCTCAAGTTTCCAAAGAAGTTCCAAGCGCTCGGCGCGCGGATTCCCAAGGGCGTGCTGCTGCTTGGTCCGCCGGGCTCCGGCAAGACGCTGCTCGCGCGCGCAATCGCGGGCGAAGCCGGTGTTCCGTTCTTCTCGATATCCGGCTCCGATTTCGTCGAGATGTTCGTCGGCGTCGGTGCGTCCCGCGTTCGCGACCTGTTCGAACAGGCCAAGAAGAGTGCGCCGTGCATCGTCTTCATCGATGAAATCGACGCAGTCGGCCGCCAGCGCGGCGCCGGTCTCGGCGGCGGTCACGACGAGCGCGAACAGACGTTGAACCAACTGCTCGTCGAGATGGACGGCTTCGATCAGAACACGGGCGTGATCTTGATCGCGGCCACCAATCGGCCCGACGTGCTCGATCCCGCATTGCTGCGGCCGGGCCGCTTCGACCGGCAAATCGTCGTCGATCGCGTCGATGCCAAGGGTCGCGCGGCGATCCTCGGCGTGCACGCCAAGAACAAGCCGCTCTCCAAAGAGATCTCCCTCGACTCGTTGGCCAAACGCACGCCCGGCTTCTCCGGCGCCGATCTCGAGAACCTCCTGAATGAAGCCGCGCTGCTTGCCGCGCGCCAGAACAAATCGATGATCGAAATGAAGGACTGCGAGGAGGCGATCGACCGCGTCGTCGCGGGCCCCGAACGCAAATCGCTGCTGATGTCGACGCGCGAGAAAGAGATCACCGCCTACCACGAGTCCGGCCACGCAATCCTCGGCGGACTGCTGCCGAACTCAGATCCGGTGCACAAAGTCACGATCATCCCACGCGGCATGGCGCTCGGAATCACCTGGTCGATGCCCGACGACGATCGTCACAGCATAACCAAGGAGCAACTGCTCGCGCAGATCACGATGGCACTCGGCGGCCGCTTGTCCGAAGAGATCAAGTTCAAGGACGTGACGACCGGCGCGAGCAACGACTTCCAAAAGGCGACCGAACTGGCGCGTAAGATGGTGACGCAGTTCGGAATGTCGGACACGCTCGGGCCGATCCAGTACGGGCGTGGCAGCCATCAGGTCTTCTTGGGCCGTGACTTTGGCGAAGAGCGGAACTACTCCGAAGAGATCGCCAGCAAGATCGATGCCGAGGTTCGCCACATCATCGAGACGTGTTACGAGCGCGGTCGCTCGATCTTGACGGACAACTGGCAGAAAGTCGAACGGATGGTCGGCTCGTTGCTCGAGCACGAAACCGTTGAAGCCGACGAGGTTCAGGCGATCTTGCGTAACCTGCCGTTCCCGCGGCCGGTCGATCCGCCGTCGATTCCGCCGGCGGCGGCGCTCCCCGCCGAACCGGAGCCGGCGCGCCCCGAGCCGCGCAAGCGCCTTCCGAACATCTCGCCGGAACCGGCGTAACGTGTTCGCACGACCGCTGGCGGCGCTGACCCTTGCCCTGACGCTCGGCGCCGCGCCGCATCGCGACGCGCTGCCGAAACTCGGACCGGACGTCAGCATCGGCCGGCTGGCCGAAGGCGGCACCTACATCGTCCGGCCGATCGCTGGGCCGCCGCTGGCGGCCGTCGAGTTGTGGTTCCGGGCGCCGTCGATCGGTTACGATGCGACGCCGGTCCCATCGCTGGCGCGGCTGGCCGCCCAGAGCGTCGCGGCGTCGACGCCGGTATCCGGTTCGCCGCTGGGAACGCTGGTTCACGACGCCGGCGGCCGGCTGACGATCTCGGCTTACGCCGACTCGATCTCGGTTCAGGCGTTGGTTCCAAGCCAGCGCGCGGCCGAGGTCACGGCGGCGATGACCCGCGCATACTTTTCGCCGGTGGTCGATCAAGCCGGCCTCGACTCGGCCCGCACCGAACTCACCGAAGAGGCGCTCTTTAGCAGCTTCGATCCGGTCCAGGTCGCGCGATCGGTCTTGTTCGCCGACCTGTTCGCGGCCGGTCCCGATCATTACCCGGCACTCGGCGAGGCCAAGCAACTCGCGAAGATCGAGCTGACGACGGTCCGCGATTACGCCGCGCGCGCCTTCCGCGCGCAGAACGCGGTTCTCGTGGCCAGTGGCGGCGTCGACGCAGCGATCGTCGATTCGGCGGTTGCCGGACGAGCCGACCCGGCCGGCCGGGCCGACGATCCGGTTGCGTCGGCCGTAGCGCTCGCACCGGCGGCGATCAATCACAACTTCGACCAGCGCGGCGGCGGCAGTGCCTGGATCGGGCCGCCGATTACCGACGAGCGATCCGCAACCGCGCTCGATTTCATCGCCGACTATCTGTTTCGCCAAGGAACCGGTCAAGTGACCGCAGCCGTCGACAAGGCCGATTCCAATGCCGTGGTCGACGGCCAGTTCATCACGCTTCACGATCCCGGGGTGTTCTTCGTGGCTTATTCCGCCAAGGACGCTGTCGGCGTCGGCAAGCGCATCGACGAAGCGATCCGAACGATGCAAACTCCGCTCGCTTCGGCCGACTTCGCACGGGCTCGGACCGATTTTGAGTATCACCTGCTGAGCGATCTCCAAACGGCCGGCGAAGTCGCCGACAATTTCGGGTGGTACGCCGTCGAGGGGAATCTCCCGTACGCGCCGGGCGCCGACGGGCTCAAGGGCGCGTACTTCAACGCGGCGCAGTCGCTGACGCCGGAGTTCGTCGCCGCGGTCGCCGCCAAGTATCTCGGCGCGGCGCCGGCGCGCATCACGTTCATCCCGCCGGCCGCCAAGCCGGCTAAGGCCGCGAAATCGTGAAACCGTTCGTGACCGCCGGTCTCATCTGCGCCGTTGCGCTGTCGGTGGGTGGAACCTCACTTGCTACGCCGCAATATCCGGTGGCGGTCGTCCAGCAAACCGGCGGCATTCCAATTTATGTCGAAAGCGACCGCAATGCGCTGCTGACGGGCGTGCAACTCTTCGTTCCGGCGGGCCTCGATCGCGAAGCGCCAAATACGAGCGGCGCCGCACCGTTGGTGCTGGAATGCGTGCTGCGCACCCCGGTCATGCTCGCCGGCCGGCGCATGCCGTTGCGCGAAGCGATTGCCGACGCCGGCGGTAGCATCGACGGTGCCGTCGAGGGCCGCTGGACGCGATTTTATCTCGAGGGCCGTGTAACCGAGATGCCGGCGATCGTCGGATTGTTGCAGCAGGCGCTGGCGGCGCCCGATCTCAGCGGGCAAACCCTGAGTTCCGCGCGGGCCGCATTGTTGCAGTCGGTCATGCAAAGTCAGCAGAACCCGATCTCGGTCGCCGTCGAGATGTTCAGACGCTCCTATTATCTCGGTGGCAACGGCCTACCCGACTTCGGTTCGGCAGCGATCGTCGCGCGGTTGGGAAAACCCGAACTGCAGGCGTTCTTTACCCAGAACTACCTGCGCGGCGGAACCCGGGTTGTGACCATCGGCAACGCCGATGCCGACGTTGCAACCGCGGTCGGCAAACTCATCCAGACACTGCCGGCCGGAACGCCGGCGGTTGTGCAGGCTCAGACGCGGCCATTCGACCCGCGGCCGGCGCGCATCATCGCGCGTCGCGACGTCGGCGACCCGCTGCTCGTCGTTGGGTTTGCCGCGCCGTCGCCGGGAAACCGGGACTTCGCGGCGATGCTCGTCATCAACACGGTGATCACGACCGGACTGGAACACTCCCGCACCACGCAATCGCTGCTGCCGAACTCGATCGGTTCATACTATCTTTACGACACGGCGCCGGCGTCGTTGGCGGTCTACGTCAACGGCAGCCGGGTCGATCCGACCTTGGGTCTGCGCGAAGTACTGACGGTCGCGACCACGCTCGGCGATCGCCCGATGGTCGATAAGACGCTGGACAAGTTCAAGGCCATCGCCCGCGGCAAGTTGCTGATGTCGTCGTCGCGCTACGGCGATCGCGCGTACTTGATCGGGACGCTGGCGCGCGACGGAAACGACCCGCTCAACGCCGTGATGGCGTCGCTCGATCGAGTCACGCCCGCCGACATCCAACGCGTCGCCAAGAAATATCTCGAAAGCTACACGATCGCCATCGTTCTACCGCGCAACACCGGCGGCGAATAGGGAGCCCGCCGCGGCGGGCGGCACGGTTGACGGTATGCGCGTTGCTTTAGTGCACGATTATCTGAACCAACGCGGGGGCGCCGAGCGTGTCTTTGCGCAGATCGCGCGTGCGTTTCCGGATGCCCCGATCTACACCGCGCTGTTCGACCCGGCTGCGACTGGCGACCTGATCGATCCGGCGCGCGTTCGGGTCTCGTGGCTGCAGCGAATTCCGACGGCGAATCGAAACTTCCGGTACCTCGCGCCGCTCTATCCGGGCGTCTTCGAAGGGTTCGATCTCAGTGGCTACGACCTGGTCGTGAGCTCGACGACGGCCTGGGCGAAGGGTGTACGCGTTCGCCCGAACGCCACCCACGTCTGCTATATCGCCAACGTCAGCCGGTTCGCGTTTGCCTACGAGAGCTATGTCGGTGAGATGCTCGGCGGTTCACCGCTCGGGAGCCTCGCACGGCCGCTGGTGGCGGCGCTCGCCGCCTGGGACAAGCGCGCCGCGCTGCGCCCGACGGCCTACATCGCCAACTCGCACAATGTCGCGCGCCGCGTAGAACGCGCGTACGGCCGGCGTGCCCACGTCATCCATCCCCCGATCGATCTCGACCGGTTCACCGTTGGGGATGGGCACGGCGGTTATTTCTTGACGGTGGCGCGCTTGCTACCGTATAAGCGCATCGACGTCGCGATCGCCGCCTGCGCCGCCGTCGGCGCGCGCTTGCGCGTCGTCGGCGACGGGCCGGTACGCGCCGAACTGCACGCGCTGGCGCGCGGGACCGCGACCGAGTTCTGCGGTCAGGTCGGCGACGCGGAGTTAGCGACGCTGATGGCCGGCGCGCGCGCGATCATCGTGCCGGGCGAAGAAGACTTTGGCCTCGTGCCGTTGGAGGCGAATGCGTGCGGTCGTCCGGTGGTTGCACTCGGCCGGGGCGGAGTGCTCGAAACCGTTGTTCCGGGCCTGACCGGCGAACTATTCGAGGCGCCCAACGCCGACGCGCTGGCGGCGGCGCTAACGCGTTTCGAACCCGCGCGCTACGATCCGGAGGTGCTTCGAGCCCACGCCGCGCGCTTCGGATCCGACCGGTTCGTCACGCAACTACGCGAGCTCGTCGCGCAACTCCGGTGGCGTCCCCCGGGCTTCGCCGATCCGCCGTAACAGGGCGAGCGTTCGGCGCGCGGTTGCGTTGCGCGCGGCGAACGCATAGCGCACCGCCCCGGCGCTCGCAAGCTGGCGGGCTCGCCCCGAGTCGTCAAGCAGTGAACGAATTGCGTCGGCCCAGGCGCCGGTATCGTCGGGGTCAAGCAACAGCGCCGCGTCGCCGACGACTTCGGGCAGCGCCGCAGCCCGCGCCGCGACGACCGGCGCGCCGCAGGCCATCGCCTCGGCCGCCGCCAAGCCGAAGCCCTCACCGTGCGACGGCACGGCAACCAGCGCGGCGCTCCGGTAGAGCGCGCGAAGGGTTACGTCGTCGGGGTGCATCACGCGGTGCCCGACCCCGGTCCGCTGCAGCAGTCGCGCGGCGTCGGGTGCCGGGTCGCCGACGATGACGAGCAACTCGTCGTCCCGATCGAACGCCTGCCCGCAGGCGGTGACCAGCATCGCCGCATTCTTGCGCGGTTCGCGGGCACCGACCAGCAGCACGAAGCGTTTTCCGGCGAGTTCCGCCGGCGCCGCATCGACCGACGGCGACCAGAACGAATCGGGCGCGAGCGGAATGACGCCGATCGGCGCCCGCCGCGGCCGTAGTTCGCGCTTAATCTCATCGCGGCTCCAGCGCGAGTCGGTCACGATCAACGCGGCGCGGCGCGCCGCGCGGCGAATCGGCCGCTGCTCCCGCCGGCGCGCGAACGGATTGGGATGCGCTTCGGTAAACGCGAACGCATCGTGAATCGTGACGACCGCTGGCGCGGCGCAGCCGAACCGCATGCCGTTGAACGGATACCAGACGACGTCGTAGAGCCGGCGGCTGCGCGCGGTGCGGGCCGCGGCGATGGCGACGATTCGCCCGGCGAACGCGGCGCGAATCGCGGCCTCATCGGTGCGGCGCGTCGAAAGGAGCGTCACCGCGATCCGCGGATCGTCGAGCGCGGCGGCGACGATCCCACGGGCATAGCGACCCATTCCGCGCCGATCCGCCGCGAGGTTGGCCGCATCGATCCCGAGGCGCAGCGGTGCCGGCCGGCCGCTCGTCCGTTCAGGACGTAATGTGAAAGACGAAGATTCCAACGATGCTCACCGAGTTGAACAACGCGTGCGCGATGACGTTGACCCAGTAACACCGGGTCCTCGCGTAGGCGTAGGCGAGGACGACGCCGCCGAGCGCCAGCGGGAACGCAACCGTCAGCAACTGCGTCGCCGATGATATGTGCAAGAGTCCGAACAGGACGCCGCTCGCGACTGCGGCGGCACCGGTCGAGAGATAGCGTGCGAACGCGTTGAACAAGAAGACGCGGAACAGCAGCTCTTCGACCAACGGCGCGAGGATCAGCGCAACCGACACGAAGACGACACGGTGAAACGGCGTTCGGAGCGCGCTTAGCAGCGCAAGTGCCGCCTCGGGCTGCCGGTTGTGGGTCACGGCCACCATCGCGGTGCTGGAGATCGTGACAACGACCCACATGATCGCCGCCGCGGCGACCGCGGTTCTGAGTTCCCGGCTCGTCGGCCGCCGAATGCCGAGTTCCCGCAGCGAGCGTCGGGCCAATCGCGGCAGGATAAACAGCAGATAGATCGCCAGCGGTCCATAGGTTGCGATTTGCGCGAGAACGAGCTGAAACGCCGGTGGATGCAAGAGTTGCGCCCGAACGATCACGCCGAGCGAGACCGCAAAATACAGGTAGCCGATCGCCGGGAAGATCGCCAAGACGACCGTTCCAGCGGCGACCAAAATGGTGAGTGGGATCGAAAAAGCGTCAGTTCGCCAGGGAGTCGGCAATGGCGGCGAAGGCGTCCAGATCGAGTTGTTCTCCACGAATCTCCGCGGCAAGGCCCAGATCGCGTAGCCGCTCGAGCACGCCGGCGCGGTCGAGATCGAGCGCCAGCGCGAGGCTATTGGCTAGGGTCTTTCGGCGGTACGCGAAGCCCGCGCGCACGACCTGCAGCAAGAATTGGGGATTTCGGACATTCACCGGCGGAACCACTCGACGATCGAGCACGACGACCGCACTATCGACTTTCGGCGGCGGATAGAACGACGAAGGACCGAGCTTGAACGCGCGCCGGACCGTTGCGCGATACTGCACCGCCAAAGTCAAGCCGCCGTAGGCGGGCGTCCCGGGTTGGGCCGTCAGCCGGTCGGCGACGTCGCGCTGGATCATGGCGACGATGCGGTCGGGCGGTTCGGCGGCCTCCAACAACTGCCCGATGAGCGGCGTCGCGATATTATACGGCAAGTTTCCAGCGGCAACCCAGGGTGAGCCGGCGGCCCAGCCGGCGAAGTCGAATGCCAGCGCGTCGGCCTGCAGAATCGTCGCCGGCAAAAGTTCGGGTCGCGACCGCATGATCGCCACCAGATCCGGATCGATCTCGATCGCCGTGACTGCGGCGCCGAGTGCGAGGAGGGCGATCGTCAGCGCGCCGGTACCCGCGCCGATCTCCACGACACGTCCGGCCGGCTCGTCGACGCAGAGCCGCGCGATTCGGCCGGCGACCCCAGCGTCCATCAGGAAGTTCTGACCGAGGCGACGTTTGGGTCGCAGCCCGCGCTCACCAAGTAACGCGCGCGGATGCATCAGCCGGGCGGCTGTCGGCTACTGGTGCAGGACGTAGACCGTGATCTCGCGGCGACCGAACATCAAGGCGTCGCGTAGGCTGTTGAAGCCGAGATCGATCCGTTGGCCGCGGATCGCGCTGCCGACATCGCCGGCGATCGCCTTCCCATAGCCGGGGATAAACAGCGGCGTTCCCAGCGGAATGACGTGCGGGTCGACGGCGACGATGCCGTGCCCGGCGGGCATTCCAAGCTTCGTGATGCCGCTGCAGCCGGCGCAATTTGCAACGTAGGCCGTCGCAACCATTCGCAAAGCCGAACCGACGACGTGCGATCCAAAATCGTGGGTCGCATTGGCGGCCATCCGAAACGCCCGCATCTCATCGATGCCGTGCAGCACGATGCGCGGTTTGGCCGGCCGAACGATGCGCTTCGAAACAACATACTTCACCGGTTTTGCATCACCGTGACGGGTGATTCGGTACGTTACTAAACTTAATCCGTTGGAACCACGCGACAGGACGCGCGTCTTGCCGGGCGCAAGCGCGGGATCGAAGCGGACCTTTGTCGATGCCGCGATCTCTTTGCGCAGGGTCTTCACCCACGACGTGATGCGTTCGACGCGGATCGTCTCGCCCGCCGCCGGTGTCGAGTCGAGTCCGGGGTGCACGGTATCGTCGGCGGCGAGCTTGACATCCGCTTGCGCGAGCAATTCGGCGACGGTCCGTGCCGACGTTAACAAAATGCGCGAGTGATCGCCCGTCCGTAAGGTGACCGGATAGGCCGAACGATAGCTAATCGTCATGTCGTCGCCGACGACGGCGGTTTGGTCGACGGACAGATAGTCCGACGGCCCGACATCGATGCCGCGGTCTGCAAGAAACCGGCCGACCGTCGTGGCATGTGTCAAATAAGTCGTAATGCGTCCGTCGCTCTCGAACCGCACGCGTCGCATGGGACCAGTCTCAGGCACGGTTCCGACCAAGCCCGTCTCCGGTGAGATCGAGGCAGCGACGGTGGCGGGAGAATGAGCGATCGCAAACGCGGCACCGACGACCGAAAATCCAAATGCGAGAAATGTCGCTGCTCGGCGATTGCGTTCGCTCAACACGGCTCCTTTCAGGACGAAGACCCCGCTTGCGGAGCGCGATGATAATCTCGGCTCACGCATGGGGATAGGTCATTCGGGGGCGGTCAAGATATCCACAGGGGACTCGCCACGCGAAGTCGCGTTCGGAGAGCGCTCGGCTCGGCGACTCGGGACAAGATACCATAGGAATGTAAGATCAGTCAAATCGCAGGTCGAACAGAGAAGCGGTCTTATGCGCGTTGCAATGTTCACGGAGTGCTACCGGCCAATTCAAAACGGAGTCGTTGCGTCGCTCGATTCGTTGAGCGAAACGTTGCGCGAACGCGGGCACGAGGTCGTGCTCGTCACGCCCGAGATGCCGGGTCATCGCGAGTCGACGCGCGAGCTCGTTCGCGTACCGTCGCTACCGTTACCGTCGCGCACGGAATATCGGCTGACGATTCCTTTAATGCTTCACCAACGGTTGGAACGCGCGCTCGAAAACGTCGCGATCGTTCACGCCCACTCGCCGTTCGTCACCGGCTGGATGGGCATGCGGTACGCGCGCCGCGCTCGCGTTCCGCTGGTATTCTCGTATCACACCCAGTACGACCGCTACGTTCACTACGTGCCGTTCGAAGCGCGCGCGACGCGCTACGCGACACTCGAAATAACCCAACGATTCGCTAATGCCGCCGACGCCGTCATCGTGCCTAACGCCGCGATGGAAGCGCACGTTCGGGGGCTCGGCGTCAGTTCGCGATTCGCCGTCGTGCCGAGCGGCATCGACGTCGAGCGGTTTGCCGCCGGCCGACCGGCGCCGCGCTGGCGCGAGGGCGTCGCGCCGAACGAACGCCTGCTTCTGTGGGTCGGTCGGCTGGCGCGTGAGAAAAATCTCGAGTTGCTGCTCGACGCGCTCGCCCGGCCTGAGGCCGGCGCCGGGCGGTTACTGGTGGTCGGGGACGGGCCCGAGCGCGGCCAGCTCGAGCGCCACGCCGGGCGGCTTGGACTTGCCACGCGTGTTCGGTTCGCCGGCGAAGTGCCGCGCAAGGATCTGGCCGAGGTCTATGCGAGCGCCGACCTGTTCGTGATGACCAGCTTGACCGAAACGCAGGGGCTGGTCCTCGTTGAAGCGCTGGCTGCCGGCCTGCCGATCGTCGCGGTCGATACCCCGCAGACGCGCGACGTCCTCGACGGCGCCGGCCGGCTCGTCCCCCCCGAGCCGGCGGCGCTCGCAGCGGCGCTCGGCGCCGAACTGCCGCGGGCAACCCGTGACCCCGCCGTAGGCCGGGTTCGGGCCGCGCGGTTCGAACGAACGGTGCTCGGCGGAAGCGTGCTCGAACTCTACGATTCATTGCTGGCGGTCCGGGCTTGACATCGAACGTGTGTTCGATGTAATCTCAATTTACGGAGACGACAGCGATGCAGTACCGCGCCACTCGTGCCCTAGCCCGCGTTTCAGTCGGTTTCGCGTCCGGTCCCGACGGGCGCGTGCTCGGGTACGCGCGGCTCGCGTGGCGCGGCCGGGAGCGGACGTTTCGACTCGTGCCCCCGACGCGATCGCTCTCGGCCCTTCAGGGTCGCGATGCCGCCTACGCGGCGGTGCAGGCGGCGGCGGTCGCGGTTCGGCGCCTCGGCATTCGCGACGTCGAATTCGCGGTCGACGATCCCGATCTGCCGGTCGACCTGCGCGAGCGGCGCACGCTATCCGCGCCGCTGGTGCTCCCCTACGTCGCCCTCCGCTGCCAACTCAACCGGTTCGAGAGTGCGACCGTCCTCGGTCCCGATGCCTTCGTGCGCGACCTCACAACCCGCGCCCGAGCCGAAGCCTACCTGAACGCCGCAGCCTGAATCCATCCTGCGTTCGTGCCGGGTGTTCTACGGCGATCCCAACTTCCGGTCGATACGGTCGAACTTGCCGAGTTCCTGATCGGCAAGCTGCTGTGCTCGCGGCGCGATGCCGGGGTGACCTCTGGTCGGATCGTTGAGACCGAAGCGTATCTCCCTGACGATGCCAGTTCGCACGCGTTTCGTGGCCGAACCGCCCGGAACTCCGCAATGTTTCTGGCGCGCGGATTCGCGTACGTCTACTTCATATATGGTACGGCGCACTGCATTAACGTCGTCGGCGACCGGCGTGGAGTCGGCGCCGCCGTGTTGATCCGCGCGCTCGAGCCGCTCGTCGGCATCGAGTTGATGGCGCAGCGGCGTGGCGAGCGGAGTCCGGGCGAGTTGGCGCGTGGTCCCGGCCGGCTCGCGCAAGCGCTCGGAATCGACCGTACGGATGACGGGCAAGACCTCTGCGCGCGCGGTCCCGTTTGGCTGGCCGACGACGGATGTTCGCCGACGCGAATCGGTGTCGGCGTCCGGATCGGTCTGACCAAAGAACGGGATCGGCCGCTGCGGTTCTTCGTGCCGGGCTCGCGGTTCGTCAGCGGCCCGCGCGCCCTTTCGCGCTGAGAGCGTTCGTGCTATAGTCTGCGCCATGCCCGCGCGACCGGCGCGCCGCGCCGACGGCGTCGCCGTCTCGACGATGCGTTTGCAAAAATTTCTCGCCCGCGCCGGCGTTGGATCGCGTCGCGGAGCCGAGGACCTCATCGTCGCCGGCCGCGTCAAGGTCAACGGTCGCATCGTCCGGATTCTCGGGACGGTCGTCGGTGAGGGCGATCGGGTCGAACTCGATTCCCGGCCCATCGGCCGGCCGGCCGCGCCGTGCTACTTGATCCTTCACAAGCCCGTCGGCATGGTGACGACGATGCGCGATCCCGAAGGCCGCCGCACGGTTGCCACGTTGCTGCCCAAGGATGGGCCGCGGGTCGTGCCGGTCGGTCGCCTCGATTATGACACCGCCGGCGTCCTGCTGCTAACGAATGACGGCGAGCTCGCGAACGTGCTGACGCATCCGCGGTTCGGCGTCGAAAAAACCTACCGGGCCGTCGTCCGCGGCCGGCTCTCGCCGGCCGACGTTCGCGCGCTCGGCGGTGGGGTCGCCCTCGAAGATGGCGCCGCAGCGCCGGCGAAGATTCGGGTCATCGCGACGACTCGCGATCGCTCGGAGATCGACATCACCGTCCACGAGGGGCGCAACCGCATGGTTCGGCGGATGCTGGCGGCAACGGCGCATCCGGTGATCGCGCTGACGCGCCTCCGGTTCGGGCCGATTGCGCTTGGGGGACTCGCCGCCGGCCAGCTACGCGAGCCGACCAGCCGCGAGCTGGCGGCGCTCAGAGCGATCGCCGATGGCGGCCGCGCGACCGACGACGATGGAGAAGCGTAAGAGATGCCGGTACGAGGAATTCGCGGCGCGACGACCGCCGATTGCGACGAGGCTCAAGCGATCCTGAGCGCGACCGAAGAGTTGCTGCGCCGTATCGTCGACTCGAACGGCGTCGCGTCTGACGACATCGCCTCGGCCCTGTTTACCGTCACCTCGGACCTGCGCGCCGAGTTTCCGGCCGCCGCCGCCCGCCGTATGGGCTGGCGGCTCGTCCCGCTGCTCAACTTCACCGAGATCGACGTCCCCGGCGGACTCGCCCGCTGCGTCCGCGTCTTGCTCCACGTCAACACTGACCGCCGCCAAGACGAGATCGTCCACGTCTACCTACGCGAAGCCCGCACGCTCCGCCCCGACTTGGC
>JBOHTW010000419.1:0-9565 GCA_050733835.1 Vulcanimicrobiaceae bacterium
CATGCGTCAGCATGACGCCCTTGGGATCGCCGGTCGTCCCCGACGTATAGATCAAAACCGCGAGATCGCCGGGGCGGATCGGCGCGCGCAGTCGCTCGGGCGCTTGCGGGTCGGCGGCAAGCAGCGCCGCACCGGCCCGTTCGAACGCCGCTAAACCATCGGGACCGGGATCATCGAACGCTACGATCGGCGGCGCCTGCGAAATCGCGGCCCGAAGGCGGGCGGCATCGGCCGTTCGTTCGACGAACGCCAACTTCGCGCCGCAGTCCGCCAGAATGTACTGCATCTGATCGAGGGCCCCAGTAGAAAAAATCGGAACGCAGACGCAGCCCGCGAAGACGATGCCGAGGTCGGCGACGACCCAATCGACGCAGTTCTGGGCGATCAGCGCGACCCGGTCGCCGGCACCGATCTCGTTGGCGCGTAGCGCGCAGGCGATCGAATCGACCCGCCGCCGCAGTTGCGCGGTCGAAAGAAAGCTCCAAGAATCGCCCGCCACGCGCTCGCCGATCGCACGATCGCGCGCCTGCGCGAGTGCGGGAGCCAAGAACTGGGGCAATGTCTCCACGGGCCGGCCCTCGCTCGGCATGATCTTTCACCTAACTTGCAAAATACAAGCAAATCGAAGGGAGTCAACCTAATGCTTCGACGGCTTGCCGTCATCGCGCCCCTCGCAGCGGTGCTCGCCCTGGGCGTAGCGGCGGGGGTCCCGGCGGACACGACATCGCCCGCGGCGCGCACGGTCGTCGCCCAAGCCAAGCCGGTTGACGATCCGGCCGAACGGGCGCGGACGCCCGGCTTGCCGACGGGCCTGAGCTACACGATCGATTTCAGTTCGTCGTCGCTGCTGCAGGACGCCGGCTGGCCGACGCGCGGCCTCCCCGGCGGGGTCGATGCCGTGCTGAACTACGGCATCTCACCGAAACTGCGCGTGACGGCGGCATACTACACGGTGCAAGAGTTCCCGCTCGGGTTTGCCCAGGGCAAAGTGCCGCTCTACTTGCAGGGGCTCGCCCAGCCGATCGGCACGGTCGATCTCTCGCAGCGGCCCGTGAACGCGGCAACCCTCAATAAGATCGCGATCTTCGGCGTGCAGAACCTCGTCAAACTGGGACCGCTTCCAATCGTCATCACGCCGACCTATCTCGCGCGTACGGCGTCCATCGGCGGCAAGGACGACTCCACCTTGGCCGAGATCAACGGCTTCCCACAGACGGTCCACGCCCGCTCGCTGCAAGAGTATCTGCTGGCCGTCACCGTGCCGTTTCTCTCGACCACGAAAATGTTCGGTACCTACACGATCGCTCCGCAGTGGAACGTCAACACGAGCGGCGCGAACCAAGGAAACTCCCCGCAGCTGCTCCAGCTTCTCCGGTTGGAGTATCGTCCGACTCCACGGACGACGATCTTTTTCCAGCCCGCCGTTCTGAAGATATACACCCCGCTCGACCCGTATCCACAACACGTTCCGACCTTGATCTACGGCGCGTCGTATAAGTTCGCCAAGCCGTTCTTCATCCAAGCCCTGGTGAGCACCGGCGTTGCGACCAATCCGGTCAATCCGCAACGGCTCGGGATAACCAGCCTGACGTGTCTGCAACTTCCATGTAGCCCCGGCCAGACGGCCGTTCAGGTCGGCGGACTGAAATCGACCCAATATCAGCTCCAGATCGGAATCGGTCAACCATCGGTGATTCCGCTATGAACAACCGGTCATCAATTGCCGGCCGGGCGCGCGCCGTCGCCGCGGCGCTATTGACGTTCATACTCGTCGCCTGCGGCGGCGGCTCGATGCCGGCGCCGCCGAGCCAACCGAGCAATGTCGGCGGGACGATTCCCGGTGCCGGATTGTTGACGCGCATCGTCGGCGTCGGCGACAGCTTGACGGCGGGCGAACAATCGAACGCCTTGCTCGGGGCGACGATCGCGCCGAATCCGCTCGGCAGCGGCTCGCTGTTTCCGGTCGTTCCCGATACGCAGGGCAACGGCTACTATGCACTGCTGTGGTCGCAGGCGAACGGCGGCGCAAATCCGCTCGACCCGGCGATCTCGCCGCTACCGCTGATCGCGCCGCCGGGCGTCGGATCGATTCTGTTGCCGACGCCAGCCGGCGGCTTCACGTCGATCGTCGCGCCTTGCACCGGGCCAAATCTCGCGGCGCTGTCCGCCGCGACCGCCCTCGGGACGCGGTTGAACCCGAAGACGACGCCGCTCGACGTCGCCGTCCCCGGGCAGACCCTGCACGAAGCGCTTTTTCAGTATCAACCGACCGGCGATCCGTGCACGACCTACCCGATCGCGCAACTCCAGGGGCTCAACAGCATCGTCGGCGCGGAGAACCTCAACTTCTATCCGGTGCTGGCGAACTTCGGGCCGGGCACGACGCAGATTGCCGCGGCGGTGCGGTTGCGGCCGACGCTCGCGCTGGTTTGGCTGGGATCGAACGATCTGGTAAAGTTCCTGTTCAGCAACGGCGCGGTCGCGGCGCCCGATGCCGGCACGTTTCAAGCCGATCTGACCAGCGTCATCGCTCAACTGCAGGCCGCCGGCGCGAAAGTCGCCGTCGCCAATCTGTTCGACGTGCTAGCCGTCCCGCAGTTCACGCCGGTTGCGGCGATTCCGCAGGTGCTCGCCGCCCGCGGCGTTCCCACAACGCTCGCGCCACCGATTGCCGGCGCAATCGACGCGTTCCTAGCGGGCTTCGGCGTCGGCAACGGCGGCTTCCTCACGCTAACCGGGGCCGGCAAAATCGTCGGCGTTGTGCAAGCAGCCGTTCCCGCAATCGTCGGCGGCGCGCCGCCGGCGGCGGCGATACAGGCTGGGTTTACCCAGCTTCAGGCATCGCCCAACGCCTTCGGCGCCGGCGACTTCGTCGTCGACGCAATCGCGGCGCAAGCCGCCCAACTCAACGTTGCGTATAATGCGGCGATCGCCGCGGCGGCGAAGAGCCGCGGCGCGGCGCTGGTCGACGTGCACGGACTGTTCGGCCCGATCGAAGCGAACGGTGGGGTCTATCCGCTGCCGTCCAATCCGAAGTGCTGCTCGCTGCAGCTCGGCGGCGGCCTGTTCAGCAACGACGGCCTGCATCCGTCGAATACGGGCTACGCCGTCCTTGCGAACCTGTTCATTCAAACCGTCGACCAAGCCTACGGCACGACGATCCCGCCGGTGAACGTTGCGGCGATCAATGCGACCGATCTCTACTCGCCCCACTGACCCGCGCCCGCGGGAAACTACTGCCCTCGTGCCGGAGTCAACCAAGATGGCTGATACCCTTACGGCGGAGACCGTTCGCGCGCAGTCCCGCGGCGAGGTCCGCGTCCTCACGCTCGATAATCCGCCGATCAACGCGTTCTCGGCGCGGCAGTCGGCGGCGTTGCTGACGGCGATCGACGCCGCCGAGAACGACGCGACGATTCGGGCGGTCGTGATCGCCGGCGCGAACGGCAACTTCAGCGGCGGCGCCGACATCAACGAGTTCCGCAAGCCCCCGCCGCCCGATGCCAAGAACATCCGCGACGTGAACGCCGCGATCGAACGCGCGCGCAAAACGTATATCGCGGCGATCGACGGCAACGCGCTCGGCGGCGGTTGCGAACTCGCCCTGACCTGCGACTACCGGGTGGCGACCGCGCGCAGCAAGATCGGGCTGCCCGAGATCAAACTGGGTCTGCTGCCCGGTGCTGGCGGAACGCAACGACTGACTCGGTTGATCGGTCCACAAGCCGCGCTCGAATTTATGCTCAAAGGCGACGCTCATTCGGCCGACCGCGCCAACAAGCTTGGCATTCTCGACGAGATCGTCGACGATGACGTCGTCGCGGCGGCGAGCGCCTACGCCGGCAAGCCGCGCCGCCGCGTCAGCGCGCTGACCGCGACCGCCTACCCGTTCATGGTCGCATTCGCCCACAAGATGGTGCCGCCCGAAGAGCGCGGCGGCCTCGCCGCCCACACGCTAATCGATGCCGTCGAAGCCGCGACCCAACTGACGTTTCCCAACGGTCTTGCGCGCGAAGCCCGGTTGTTCGACGAGTTGGTGCGCAGCGCGCCCGCGCAAGCCTTGATCCACGTCTTCTTCGCCGAGCGCGAACTACGCAAGATCCCAAACTTGCCGCCGGCCGAGGCGCGTGAAATAAAGACCGCCGGCGTTATTGGCGCGGGAACGATGGGCACGGGGATCGCGATCACGTTCGCCAACGCTTCCATTCCGGTCACCGTGATCGAGTCGCAGCCCGACCAAGTCGAACGCAGCAAACAGCTGATCTTTCAGAACTATGCCGGTCAAGTGCTCAAGGGCCGCATGACCGAGGACGAGGCCCGCCGGCGCGGTGGCCTCGTAAGTTACGGAACCGATCACGCCGCGATCGCCGGCGTCGACCTCATCGTCGAGGCCGTCTTTGAGGACATGGCGGTCAAGCAGCAGGTTTTCGCAGCCCTCGACAAAGCGGTGAAATCCGACGCGATCTTGGCGACCAACACGTCGACGCTCGACGTCGATGCGATCGCCGCGGCGACCAACCGGCCTGCGCAAGTCATCGGCACGCACTTCTTCAGCCCGGCCAACGTGATGAAGCTGCTCGAAGTCGTCCGCGGCGACAAGAGTTCGCCGGCAACGATCGCGACCGCGATGAAGCTAGCCAAGACCCTGCGCAAGACAGGGGTGCTCGCCGGCAACGCGTTCGGTTTCATCGGCAACTATATGCTCGAAGACTACGGCCGCGAAGCCGCCTACCTGCTCGAAGACGGCGCGTTACCGCACGATGTCGATCGCGCGATGGAGGCGTTTGGGTTTGCGATGGGACCGTTCCGGGTCTTCGATCTCGCGGGCATCGACGTCTCCTGGCGGATTCACCAAGCCCATCCACCGAGTGCCGGACGGCTTTCGAACATCGAGGCCCGGTTGGTCGAAGCCGGGCGCCACGGTCAGAAGACAAGCAAAGGCTTTTACCGCTATGAAGCGGGCCAACGCGCCGCGCTGCCCGATCCCGAGGTCGAGGCATTGATCCGCGACGAGTCAAGTCAACTCGGCATCGTGCGCCGCAGCGTTTCAAGTGACGAGATCGTCGAGCGCTGCGTCTACGCGCTGATCAACGCCGGCGCGCGACTGCTCGCCGACGGCATCGCGCTGCGACCGGGCGACATCGACATCGTCTGGATCTTCGGCTACGGCTTCCCACCCCACCGCGGCGGCCCGATGTGGTACGCCGACGAAATCGGGCTCGACAATATCTATGCGCGCGTCCGCGAGTTCGAAGCCCGCTTCGGCGCAACCTGGACGCCGGCGCCGTTGCTCGCACAACTCGCCGAATCCGGCGGCAAATTCAGCGACTGCAGAGGGCCGAAATCAGATGCGTGAAGCAGCTATAGTTTCAGCTGCGCGGACGCCGATTGGGCGCGCGTTTCGCGGCGCATTCAACATGACGCACGGGGCGAGCTTGACGGGCCACGTCATCAAACACGCGGTCGAGCGCGCGGGGGTTGATCCCGCCGAGATTGAGGACGTCGTCATCGGCTGCGGGATGCCCGAAGGCGCGACCGGCCACAATCTTGCCCGCAACGCGGCACTGCGCGCCGGCTTGCCGGTCGGCGTCAGCGGGACGACGATCAATCGGTACTGCGCATCGGGGCTTCAAGCGATCAGCACCGCGGCCCATCGCGTCATCGTCGACGGCGCCGCCGTGATGGTTGCCGGTGGATGCGAGTCGATCAGCATGGTCCAAAACGAGATGAACCTCCACGGGTTTACCGAGGAATGGCTAATGCACCACAACCCCGACCTGTGGACGCCGATGCTGCAGACCGCCGACACGGTGGCCCGGCGGTACAAGGTCTCGCGTGAGCGGCAAGACGAGTACGCGCTCCAGAGCCAGCAACGCACGGCCGCCGGCCAAGCCGCTGGCAAGTTCAACGCCGAGATCGTGCCGATGGCGACCTATAAACGGATTGAGGACAAAGAGACCGGCGACGTTCGTGAAGCGCCGGTGACGTTGCAAAAAGATGAAGGCAACCGCGCCGACACGACGCTCGATGGACTCAAGGGCCTCAAGGGCGTCGTCGCACCGGACTCCACGATCACCGCCGGGAACTCGAGCCAACTCTCCGACGGTGCGGCCGCAGTCGTCATCATGGACGCGAAACTCGCCGCGCAGCGCAATCTCCAGCCGCTCGGCTTTTACCGCGGATTGGCGCTCGCCGGTTTGGATCCGGATGAGATGGGCATCGGCCCGGTCTATGCGATTCCGAAACTGCTCGACCGGCATGGGCTGAAAATCGACGACATCGACCTGTGGGAGTTGAACGAGGCATTCGCCGTGCAGACGGTCTATTGCCGCGACATGCTCGGGATTCCAAACGACCGCTTCAACGTCGACGGCGGCGCGATCTCGATCGGTCACCCCTACGGCATGAGCGGTGCGCGGATGACGATGCACGCGTTGATCGAAGGCAAGCGCCGCGGAGCAAGATATGTCGTCGTGACGATGTGCATCGGCGGTGGCATGGGGGCAGCCGGACTGTTCGAGGTCGCCTGACGACCGCGAATCGAGCGCACCGAGCGCTGCTTGCGTCTGGCGCTCTCCTAGGCGTACATATTACCCCGATCCATTGGTCCTCGCATCGAACGGGCAATTTCAACGTTGTTTGATTGAATTAAGCAGCTATAGACTTTTCCTGGCAGTTGCGGTTTGTCCGGCCGCTGCTTTGTCCGCTCGAGATGGTCGCCACTTATAGCAGTCGCCCAATCCTGCGAACACCACTCCGTCCCGGTAGACCTCGTTACAACTCAGCCCGAGGACACGAAACGCGGTCGATCCTACGGTTTTGCCTTTCTCGCGCGGTCCATAAAACAGATAAAGGCGACTCGGGTGACCTCGCGTTGGCGCTAAGATCGTGAACATTAACCGAGCCCGATCGGTAGGTCGACTGACCACGAGTACAGCCTCAATCCTTTTTCGTTCGCCTCGCGTCAGAGCGGGAGTGCTTCCCGAGCCGATAGCGTTTGCATGATACACGGTCGCTGCCAAGGTCGGCTCGCCCGTGAACAGCGGTATCCCAACAGCAAATACCGAACAGAGAACGCCGCTGATGAGCCGAGATGCACGGCTGCGTATGGCCATCACAGTCTGAAATTCGTTGCTATTGCTTTGCCTGAATGTACACGTACTCATCATAGTACTGCGCCGGGCTTGTCTGAACCACGTACGAATTCGGCACGTATTGCTCAATATGATAGCCGGAGTGATCCTGTCGGTTTGAGCAGTGATTAAAGAACGGTCCGGACCACCCACAATAGATGAAGCCGATACTACCGAAAGTGTAACCGTCGTAGGCGACGCCCCCCTGTCCGGCGACGCTGTCTTGACCGAGCGAAACCATATCCTTTAGTACCGTTCCATAGCTCTTCCAATCTCCAAGGTCCGCAGGCTGTTCGGCTACCGTAATTCCACCGAAGCCACCGGCGACATACGAACCCCAGACGAACGTACTAAGGTCCGCAGGATTGGTCGGGTTGTAGCAGTTAGACGTACAGCCTCCGGCTCCGATAACGAAGTCGATCTCAAGGGTCGCGTCGGTGAGAAATTCTTGCGATGTATTATACACCATTTGGCAGCCGTTGGCAGATTCAACCCGTATAAAGGCGTCGAGGACGTTCCGTGCCGCGCTATATTGCAAACCGGCATCTGCCGAGTCATCGCCTACGCGAAGCGCTTGCCTAGTGGCTCGTCTCGCGGCGGGCGACGTAGGCCATTAAATAGTCGAGCGTCTGGCGATCGATCGTGCGGTCGGAGCGGACGCGGTTCTCCAAGTTCTCTTCGTGCATGAACGCGACCAGCGCGCGCTCGGCGACGTCGTCGAAGGCGCGTTGGTCGGGCCTGGGCAGACGCCCGGCACGCACCAATAGCGCCGCGAGGCGCGCGCCGAGCGGATAGTCGATCTTCAACAGATCGCCCGGAGCCGCCTCAAAAAAGTAGAGCTTGTGCAGTTCGAGCAATCGCGCGAGCGCTTCGATCGGCGACGGATGGTCGTCGACCCGCAGGTCGACGTACCGATCGTTGAAGCCTCCGTATCCGCCGCCGGGCTTCTCGATCAACAGCGCCGCACTCTGCTGACCGCGGCGATCGCCGCCGGCGGCTTGGCCGGCGCGCAGCGCCGCGACCATTCGATCGGCGAGCGGGCCCGGCGCCCGTTCGAACCCGTTTGCCATCGCATCGATGACCGCGGCGCCGGCCAAGCAATTGCCTTGAACCGTGTACTCTTTGCCGGTACGCCCGCCGGCCCACGCGATGCACCGCGAACCGGTAAACGTTGCGACTTGGCCGGTCGCATCGGCGATGCCAACTTGTCGATCATCGCGTTGTTCGTCGCCCGCGAGCACGCTGTCAAGTGCGGCCGACGGGGTGAGCCCCTCAGCAAGTGCTGCCAAACCGCGCGGGCCAAACGTCGTGTTGGCCCACGCCTGGGTTGCAATCGCGCCGGCGCCGGCTCGCACCCACGGCACGACGGCGCCGACCGACAAAAATTTCGATTGCACGCCGACGCCGATCTCGCCGTTTGCCGGGTCGACGGCGACGATCGAGAACGTCGAGGGTCGCGCCACCTTTACAGCATTACCCGGCGCAGGTCGCCGAGAAGCTGCGCCAACCAAACGTTGAACCGCGCGGCCGACGCGCCGTCGATCACGCGGTGGTCGTACGACAGCGAGAGCGGCACGATCAATCGCGGCGTGAATTGCTTGCCGTCCCAGACTGGCCGCATGGCCGAACGGCAGACGCCGAGAATCGCGACCTCCGGGGCATTGATGATCGGCGTGAAGCTCGTGCCGCCGATCCCGCCGAGGCTCGAGATCGTAAACGTGCCGCCCGCCATATCCGCCGGCCCGAGTTTGCCGTCCCGCGCTTTGGCCGCGAGATTTTTGGTCTCGTCGGCGATCTGGATCACGCCTTTTCTATCGGCATCGCGGATCACCGGAACGACTAAGCCGTTGGGGGTGTCAGCCGCAAAACCGATGTGATAGTAGCGCTTGAAAATCAGATTGTCGCCGTCGAGCGAGGCGTTGAACTCAGGGTACTTCTGCAACGCGGCAACGACGGCTTTGACCAAAAACGCGAGCATCGTCAATTTGGTGCCGGCCCCGCCCTGCTCGGCGTTTAGTTTTTGACGGAATGCCTCGAGTTCGGTGACGTCGGCGTCCTCGTTATTGGTTACGTGCGGAATCATCACCCAATTGCGGTGGAGATTCGGTCCCGAGATTCGCTTTATGCGCGAGAGTGGCTTCGATTCGATCGGGCCGTACTGCGCAAAATCGATCTTCGGCCACGGCGCGATACCGAACGGCTGCGTCCCGGATCCGCCCGCCGGAGCGGACAGCGCGCGCTTGACGAAACCTTGCACGTCGTCGCGGGTGACGCGAGCGTTTGGCCCCGTGCCGCGCACCTGATGGAGATCGACGCCGAGTTCGCGCGCAAACCGTCGAATCGCGGGGCTCGCATGCACGCTTCCGTTTCCGCCGCCGGTCGGCGGCGGTGGCGCCGGTTCGGCGGCCGCCGGCGCTTGCGCGGGCGGCACC
>JBOHTW010000420.1:0-7568 GCA_050733835.1 Vulcanimicrobiaceae bacterium
CGCCGTCCGCGCAGGTTGAGCCCAACCGGGAAAAACACGAACGGGTATTCGGTTACGTCACGCACGCGTCAGGAGTCCGCCCACATAATCGGAACTTCGTAGCGCGCCAATTGACGGTCGACGGTCATGTTTACCACTTTCATCGCTTCATTCTACCCGCGTCAATAGTCCACCGGCCGCAAGTAAAACTCGTTGATCGCCGAGTCCGAGAGGAGCGCCGTCGTCGGGAGGTGGCGCTTCCAGTGCGTGCCGTCGACCCGCCGCCGGACCAGCCGCGTCTCGGCGTCCGAAAAGCCGCGCGCGGCGATCGCTTCGTCGTTATAGCCGTGGAGGATCAGGGCGAGGATCGCGTCGGCGCGGGCGTAGCTGATGCCGAGGTCGTTTTCGTCGGTCTGGTTGGCCTCGAGGTCGGCGCTGGGCGGTTTATCGACGATTTGCACCGGGACGCCGAGCGACCGGGCCAGCGCCCATACTTGCGTTTTGAATAAGTCGCCGATCGGGTTGAGCGGCGGCGAATCGTCGGCGTGCCAGGTAAAATATCCCAAGAGGCGCTCGGTCTTGTTCCCGGTGCCGATCGGCAGCGCGTCGAGCTTGGCGGATTGATCGAACAACACGATCATGCGGGTACGCGCCATAACGTTACCGCGGCGGCGCGCATCGGCGGCGGGTTCGAATTGTAGATAGCCGTCGACGGCGGCCGAGATGTCGATCGTCCGTTCGTTGCAGCCGAGCGCGTCGATCACGAGCTGCGCGTGCGCCAGGCTGTCGCCGCTCGATGTCTTGTACGGCATCCGAATCGCCCAGACGTGCTCGGAGCCGAGCGCGCGCGCACACAGATACGCGGTCACCGCCGAATCGACTCCGCCCGACAGACCGACGACCGCGTTGCGCACGCCGCGCCGCTCGATCAGTTCGTCGCGCAAAAACGCGGTGAGCCACCCGGCGGTCAACTCGGCGTCGATCACGAGCGACGGGGACGTGCGGCCGGCTTCGACGATCGGCAACATCAGCGTTCCAGTTCGGCCACGAGATCCGGTAACACCGCGCGCAGATCGCCGATCAGCGGCAGCCGCGAACGCGCGCGATCGATCTCGGCGGAATCGAGGTCGGCCCGGACGATGCATGCACCAAGGGCCGGCGCCGCGACGATTTGCGTCCCCGATGGGTCGACGACGCACGACGAACCCGTCATGCCTTTGCCGCCTTCGAAACCAGCCAGTCCCGCGTAGATCACGTAGACGCCGTGTTCGATCGCGTGCAGCGCCATCACGTGATTCCAGTGTTCGATGCTCTCGAGATCGCCTTTGCCCGCAAGGCCGCGGCCGGGCGAGGCGCTCGGCACGATCAGGAAGCGCGCGCCATGGATCGCCGCGATCGTCGGCGCAATCGCATGCCACATGTCCTCGCAGATCAAGATCGCCATCCGGCCAAAGCGCGTCTCGAAGGTCCGCAGGAAGCGGCCGCGCGAGACGAACCGGTGCTCGTCGAAGACGCCGTACGTCGGCAAGAACATCTTGCGATGGACGTGGACGATCGGTTCGCCGTCGGCCGCGACGCTCAGATAGACCGCCGAGTTGTAAAACGTGCCGCCGTCGTTTTCGTAGAACCCGGCGACCAGATCGACCGGCGCGTCCGATGCCGCTCGCCAGGTCGCCGCCAGCCGGCGCGCCATCGCCGGCGCATCGAGGGCGAGATCGTAGACCGCGCCTTCGAGAAAATAGCCGGTCAACGCCGCCTCCGGCAGCACGACGAGGTCCGGCGGCTCGCTCGCGAGCTGCGCAAAAACCGTTCCGAGCTCCGCCAAGTTGCCCGCGAACTCGCCCTTGCGTGGCTTCGTCTGAACGATCGCCAGCTTCAAACGGCGATCGCTTCGGATGCGAGGATCTCGACCAGCTCTTCGGCGGGATACGTTAAAATCTCGGCCATCGTTGGATGCAAGTGCGGGATCTTCACGAAGTCGTGGACGGTCGCGTGGAAGTGCATGGCGACGATCGCCTCGTGAATGAGGTCCGATGCCTCGGCCCCGACGATTGCGACGCCCAGGATTCGACCGTCGCGCGGTGCCGCCAGCATCTTCACGAAGCCCTTGGTCTTTCCGATCGCGATCGCTTTTCCGTGATCGTCGAACGGGTATTTTGCGACCCGGTACGCGATCCCGCCGGCTTCCAATTCTTTCTCGGTCTTGCCGGCGATCGCGATCTGCGGGTCGGTGAAGACGGTGTGGGCGGTGACCAGCGAGTAGTCGGCCCGTTCGCGACCGTTGCGCAGCGCGTTGCGGGCGGCGATCTCGCCCTGATAGATCGCAACGTGGACGAGCAGGTGCCCGCCGAGCACGTCGCCGACCGCGAAGATGTTCGGGTTGCTGGTGCGCAGGTCGTCGCCGACCTCGATGCCGCTGATCGGATGCGCGCGGACGCCCGCGCGCTCCAAATCGAGCCCCGCGATCTGCGGCACGCGGCCGAGTGCGTAGAATATCTCGTGGGCGGCGAGTTCGCGGGGGTGGCCGCCCTGTTCGAAGTGCACGACCTTCAATTCGCCGCGCCGTTCGGCGCGCAGCAGCTTGACGCCGGTCTCGATCCGGATGCCGTCGGCGCGAAAACTCTCAGTCAGCGCCTCGCCGACGTCGGCGTCTTCGCCGGTAAGCAACTGACCGCTGCGAATCAAGAACGTCGTCGGGATTCCGATCCGCGCGAAAAATTGGCCGAGTTCGCTGCCGACGTAGCCGCCGCCGAGCACGATCAGCGACTTCGGTGGCGCATCGAGTTCGAGCGCCCGATCGCTATCGATGTAGCCCGTCTCGACCATGCCGTGCAACGCGGGCGGCGCGATCACACTACCGGTCCCAATGATGAACCGGTCGGCGCGGAGCACGACGGCGGCGCCGACGGCGAGTTGGGTCGGCGAGAGGAAGCGCGCTTCCCCGCGATGGAGCGGGAACGACTCGATCTGATCGACGCGATAGTCGGTGAACCCCTTGATGATTCGCGCCTTGCGCTGCATGATCGCGCGGAAGTCGATCTGCGGCGCGCCGCCGGCGACGCCGAGCTCGCCGGCTTCGCGAACGTCCTGCGCTCGATCGCTCGAAGCCAGCAGGGTCTTCGACGGCATGCAGCCGCGCAGGATGCACAGCCCACCGAGCGGGCCGTGATCAACCAGGGCCACCCGTGCGCCGAGGTCGCGTGCCGTCCGGGCGGCGGCGTAACCGCCGGAGCCGGCACCGACGACGACGAGATCGTATTCGAAATGTTCCACGACCACTACAACCTTCGGCGGCGTGCGAGCGTGGCGCCTTCGAGCGGGGGGCTCGCCCGCGAGCGAGCCGAACGACCCGGCGAGATGTCAGTCCACGCCTCGCTCGGCGCCGTCCGGGCCCGGTCGTCCACGGTCGTGCAGTTGGCCCTTGCGGCCGGGACCGGTGCAGCGGTCGCAGTCGCGGTCGGCGGGCTTTCCCTCGGCTTTATCATCTGGTATGGCCTGGTCGTCCATGCCCGCAGCCATCCGTTCGCCGACGAACTGACGTTGCTCGTTGCACTCGGAACCGGGTTATTGGGCGGGTTTGCGGCCTGGTATCGTTACGCCGGCTACCTGTCGCGGCGCGCGCGCGTCCCGCGCGAAGCCGCCCTGCGCCTCGACGCCTGGTCGTGGCCGGCGCTCGCGCTATTTCCACTGCTCGTCAGTCAGCCGTTCTGGGTCGTCTCCAACGGCCGCGCCGTCGGGACGGCGGTCGCCGCCTTTGGGCTGGTCAAACTCGTCACTGCGGCCCGGCTCAACCAAACCGTCAGGGACGTGCTGATTACATTCGTCGTCACCCGCGTGCCGATTCTCGTGATCGCCGAGCTGGCGTCGGTCATCATCGGCCAGCGCTCCGGCACCCACATCGCCGAATCGGCCAATCCGTTGCTGGTCGTCTGGGGCCGCTGGGATGCGGTGCACTACCTCGACATCGCCCAGCGCGGGTACTACGGAACCGACATGGCGTTCTTCCCGCTTTTTCCGGCGCTGATCAACCTGCTCGGGCGCCTGATCGGCAACGATCTGGTCGCCGGGCTGATCATCTCGAACTCGGCGGCATTCTTTGGGTCGCTGTTCTTCTATAAGCTGGTCGAACACCAGTACAATCGCGCGGTCGCGCACCGGGCGATCTTCTACGTCTCGATCTTCCCGACGGCGGTCTTCTTCTCGGCCGTCTATACCGAAGCGCTGTTCTTCGCGTTGACGGTCGCGTCGTTCTATTACATTCGCGAGCACCGCTGGCTGGCTGCCGGATTGCTCGGTGGCCTCGCGGCCCTGACTCGGGCGGAGGGCGTCTTGCTCGTTGTTCCCTACGCGATCGAAGTTGGCGCGGCTGCAAACCTGTTCGGCTGGCGCAGCTACTTCGGTTCGCCTCAGCACAACTCGCGGCTCTTGCTCGGCGGCGCGTTGATCCCGGCGGGCCTCGGCATCTACATGGCGTTCCTGTGGGTCCTGACCGGCGACCCGCTGTATTTCTCGCACGTCCAGGCCCATTGGGACCGGCATTTCGCCGCACCGTGGGTCAGTGTCGTGCATTCAATCGCAACGATTGCCCATACGAACGTCGGCGTCACGATTGCGAACCAGGCTTTGGAGATCGCATTCACGGCCCTGATGATCGCGATCTTGATCGGCGGACTCTGGCGGCTGCGGCCGTCGTACTCGGCGTACATGGCGATCTCGATCCTCGTTCCGATGTCGACGTCCAGCCTGATGTCGATGCCGCGGTTCGCGCTCGTGCTGTTTCCAATGTTCGTGACGCTGGCGCTGTGGGGCAACCGCTCCTGGGTCAACAACGCGATCGTCGCGTTTTCGCTACCGTTGCTCGGGTTATTTACCGTGTTGTTTGCCGACTGGTACTGGGTCGCGTAGGAGCCGCATGTCGATCGCAAGTCTCGTCGAGCGCATCACGCAGCGGCGCGGAGTGCGGCAGTTCGTCAAGTTCGGCATCGTCGGCGCCTCGGGCTTCATCGTAAACCTCATCGTTTTCACGGTCCTGCAACATTTTACACCGCTCGATCAGCGCGAGACACGCTATCCGTCACTCTTCTCGATCGCATTTCTCGCCGGCGGCCTCTCGAACTACTTCCTCAACCGCGCCTGGACATTTCGCTCCAGTGGCGACTCGGTCGTGCAGGGCGTCCAGTTCATGATCGTGTCGGCGGTCGCGCTCATCGTCGGGCTGATCGTCTCGCATTTCATCACGCCCTACCTCGGCGCCGGCCATCGGACATGGTTCGTGGCGACGCTGTCCGGGATCGTCGTCAACTTCTTCGCCAACAAATATTGGACGTTTCGGTCCGCGCGCTGAAGCGGCCGCGGGTTCGCGGTTGGCATCTCGCCCTCGGCGCGATCCTGCTGCTCGCGCTCGGCCTGCGTCTGCATGGCATTCACGATCCGCTGCTCGATCATCCGGGTTGGCGCCAGGGCGATACCGCAGCGATTGCGCGAAACTTCGCGACCCTCGACGCCAACCCGTTTCAACCGCAGGTCGACTACGACGGCCCACCGCCGAACTACGTCGAACTGGAACTGCAGGTCGTCCCGTTTCTCGCCGCGCTCCTCTACAAGGTCTTTGGCGTCCACCCGGTCTTCGGGCGGCTCATCAGCATCGCATTTAGCGCCGGTACGGTCGGCGTCGTCGCGTACTTCGCGCGATTCCTGTTCGGTTCACCAATCGCGGGCTTGGCGGCAGCGCTGGCGTTAGCGATTGCGCCCGGCAGCATCTACTATGGCCGAACGTTCACGCCCGATACGGCGATGGTCTTCTTTCTCACCGCGGCGCTCTACTGGACCGCGCGCTATCTCCTCACTGCCGAGCCGAGCAACTGGCGTAGTCTTTGGCCGCCGGCGGCGCTCACCGCGCTCGCGATCCTCGCGAAGCCGGTCGCGCTGGTCGCGCTCGTTCCGATCGCCGCGATGGCGCTCGCACGCTTCGGTCTGCTCGGCACCGTGCGGCGCGCGCAGACATGGGTCTTCCTCGCAATCGCCGTGCTCCCGTTCGTGGCCTACGACGCCTATGCCGGAGCGATTGCCGAGTGGCATTGGTCCAGCGGCATCACACGGCTGCACGTTCTGCCGGCACTGTTCGCAGCGTTCGGTTCGCCGGCCGCACTCGCGGCGAAGTGGCAAAGCTTCACCGACGCGCTCGCGATGTTGCCTGCGACGATGCTGGGCGGCGTGGAGTATTGGCTGGCGATCCTGGCGATCTTCGTCCCGCCGCCGGCGCGCGCGCGACCCCTACTTTACGGCTGGCTCGCGGGTGCGCTCGCGTACACGTTCATCGTCGTAACCGTCGAGCGCGTCGACTACTACCTCTATTTACTGCTGCCGCTGGCGGCCCTCGGAATCGGCCGGTTGGCGGCGGCGGCGGCGATCATCGTCCCACCGATTGGCGCCGCGCGCGCCGCCGCCGCCGTCGCCGTGCTCGCCGGCGCAGCGTTCGTTCTGCGCGACAACCTCGCGGCGATCGCTCCGTACTATCGCTGGAACCCGGCGGTCTACGTTGCGGCCCGCGCGCTCGACCAGAGCCTCGCCCCGCATGCGCTCGTCGTCATGGGCCACTACGATCCTTCGGTGTTGTACTACATTAATCGCAAGGGTTGGGAGGAAGATCCCTTGCTATGGACACCGTTCGACGAAGAGAGCGCGATCCGCAAAGGGGCCCGCTACTTCATCGCGGTCGAACCGCGCCGGCTTGCGCGCAATCGCGACCTGAGCGAATGGCTGGCGCGGTTTCCACTCGACTCGCGCGGGCGATGGCCGGTCTATCACACCGATCCGGCGCTAACCTTGCCCGGCGCCGAGGACCGCTGGCAAGAGTACCGCCGAATCGAGCTCGGCCTTTAGGGCAGCGGCAGCAGCGAGCCACCGGCGCTCGGGGGCAGGTCGCGGCTGCGGTCGGGTGCGCCCGACTCTACCAGCGCGCGAAACGCGATCAACCGGTTGGCCAACCGCGACGACTCTTCGTTTAGTTCGTACGATTGACGAATCGCATCGGAGAGGTTGGCAGGGTCGTAGGTGTAGTCGAACCGCACCAGCGATCCGACGATCGTCGCATCCATCTCTTTGAGCTGCAGGTAGGAGCGCCGCAGCAATAAGCCGGTCTCGTGATAGGCCGGATAGTTCGAGATCACGATCTGGCGTTTGGTGCGCGCATCTTCGATCTCGGTCTTCAACTGGGCCAGTCGAACGCTCTGTGGATCGTATTGGGCCGCAACCGCTAGCGCCTGGAGCGCTTCGTCAAACTTCGAGCTGCGGAAGAGTTCGGCGGCGATGCGAAGTTGGACGGCGGCCAGCCCGGACCGTGCGTGCGCGTCGTTCGGCGCAAGCTCGATCGCCAGCCGGTACGCCTCGGCCGCGGTGGCATAGTGGCCGTTTTGAAATTCCAGATCGCCTTGATTGTTGCGGGTCGCGACGATCGCGCCGACGATCCCGCCCGAACAACCGCCGAGGACGAGCGTCGACAACACGATGGCCAAGAGTCTGGTGCCTCTCACGCGCCTATTACCTCACGGGAGCCGGTTGATGTAGTGCGCCGCCGCCCCGATGAACAC
>JBOHTW010000421.1:0-2566 GCA_050733835.1 Vulcanimicrobiaceae bacterium
GCGATGGCCGAAACCCGCACGGCGCTCCAGCACCTCGTCGACCAGCTCGGTGCGCAGCTCGCGCTCCCAGCGCGTGAACACACACCGTTCGGCAGGTACGCGGAAACCGTCATCGAGCAACTCGAAGCGCGGCAGACCGATCGTGACCGCGGCTACGCGCTGCTTGCCAGCCTCCTAAAAGCGGCGTTCGGGTTCGCCTCGAAACCCGGCCATCACGGACTCGCGTCGGCCGAGCGGGCCGATGCCGAGTTCGTACTCTCGCTCGCAACCGCACTCTACGTTCAGCTCGTGCGCAACCCGATCGCATGACGACGCGGAGCGCACCGGCTCGCGTCGGAGAACCCGGGCAGCTCCCCCACCACGAGTTCGAACGAGCGCGGGCCTACGGCCAGGAAGCGCTGAGCCTCCGCACCCGCCAAACCTACGCCGAAGCCTGGGCCGATTTTTCTGACTGGTGCGGTGTACGGGAGTTGCGCACGCTGCCGGCGGATCCCGAAACCCTCGCCGGCTATCTTGCCGATGCCGCCGATCGCGGCCGGGCGATCGCAACTATTAGAAAACGGGCCGGTGCGATCTCGCGCGCCCACCAACTCGCCGGGTTTTCGGAGTCCCAGAACCCGGCGCGGGACGCGCGCGTGCGGGCCGCGCTCAGCGGCATCGCCCGATCGAACGGCACCGCGCAGAAGAAGAAAGACGCGTTAACGCTCGAGCGCCTGCGCGCCGCGCTGCTCGCCCTTGGCAGCGACGAAGGAGCGCGCCACGCGCTGCGCGTCCTGCGCGATCGCGCCGTGATGTTACTTGGCTTCGCCGGGGCGTTTCGGCGCGCGGAGCTCGCCGCACTCGACGTCGCCGATTTGCGCTGGGAGCAGGAGGGCATCGTCGTGACGTTACGGCGCTCGAAAACCGATCAAGAAGGCGCTGGGCGCGAGGTAGCGGTCCCGCGGCTGGCAGTCGAGTCGCTCTGTCCGGTGCGTGCGCTGAGGGCCTGGCTCGATGCCGCCGCGATCGTGAGCGGTCCGCTCTTTCGAACGTTTTCGTTGCCGCGCGGGCGGCGTGGGGCGATCGCATTGCAAGAGAACCGGATCGACGGGCGGGATGTGGGACGGATCGTCCAACACGCAACGTTGGCCGCCGGCATCGAGGGTGATTTTTCGGCCCACTCGCTGCGCGCCGGATTTATTACGGCGGCGGCGGAGAAGAAGATCCCCGAAGTCGATATCGCCCGCGTCACGGGGCATCGCAGCGTTGCGGTATTACGGGGATACGTACGCCGCGCGACGGTGTTCGACGACCCTCCGTTGCGAGCGATCATCGGCAGCTGACGCTCGGTCGGGGCGCATCAGATTCCGATTAAAGACTGTTGCCGCGAGCGGTTCGCCGCGTTGCATCACTTCAATCGTTAGCCGTTCGCGATCGTCCGCCGGCGCTGATCGAAGATTTACCAGAAGCGCCGTAAAGCCTCGTCGTTCAGGGCGGGGATATACGGCGCGTAGGCGCGCAGCGTCTAGGTCGGTGTTTTTTGATTCTCGATATACTGCTTGATAATCGAGAGAGGTGCGCCACCGCAGGATGCGGCGAAGTAGCTGGGCGACCACAAGACCCCTTTCCAATACCGCTTGGTCAAGGTTGGGAACTGTTTGCGGAGCAGTCGCGACGAGACGCCTTTGAGGCTGTTCACCAGCGACGAGAGTGGGACTTTCGGAGGATAGTTGACGAGCAGGTGAACGTGGTCGTCTTCGCCATCGAATTCGACGAGTGTGGCTTCGAAGTCGCGGCAGACGTTTTCAAAGATCGGACGCATGGCGTCAAGGATCGCCGCGGTGAAGACGTGACGGCGATATTTCGTCACGAAGACCAAGTGAGCGTGAATCGCGAAGACACAATGCCGACCGGTACGAATATCGCTTGCAACGCTCATAGCCCAAATGGTATCATGGAGCGGTGACTCGCCGCCAGGGGTATCGCTTTCGCCTGAAGCCGACACATGCCGACGGCATGGTCTTGCGGCGTTTCGTCGGCTGCTCGCGGTTTGTCTGGAACGAACTGCTCGCGCTCAACGAGCTGCGCTCTCTTTGCGGTGAGCGGCGTCTGGGCTACAGCGCCATGTGCGATTACCTCACGTATCTCAAGGACGAATATCCCTTCCTGCGCGAGGTGCATTCACAACCGCTTCAGCAGACCCTCAAAGACCTCGAACGCGCGTACGGCCGCGCCTTTGATCCAAGCATCCGGGCGGGAATGCCGCGCTTCAAGAAGTGCGGTCGGCCGATCGGGATTCGGTTTCCGCAAGGCTTCAAGATCGACGGTGGCGGGGTCTGTGTTCCGAAGATCGGCTGGATTGGGTTTCGCAAGAGCCGAGCAATCGAGGGCTCTCCCAAGAACGTCTCGGTATCGTTCGAGGGGCGCGATTGGTACGTCACGATCCAGACCGAGCGGGAGATGCCCGATATGGCCTGCTCGGTGAGCGCCGAGGTCGGAATCGATCTGGGCGTCACGCGCTTCGCCGCGCTCTCCGATGGAACGTTCGTCGACGGCGCAAGCGCGTTGGGAACGTATGAGCGAAGGC
>JBOHTW010000422.1:0-6803 GCA_050733835.1 Vulcanimicrobiaceae bacterium
GGTTGACCTCGATGAAATAAAACGCGCCGGTATCCGCATCGACCAGAAACTCGACGGTCCCGGCGCCAACGTAGCCGACGGCCTGCCCGATGCGGACGGCCGCGTCGCACAGGGCGGCGCGCAGCGCTTGATCGATGAACGGCGCAGGCGCCTGCTCGACCACTTTTTGGTTGCGCCGCTGAATCGTGCAGTCGCGTTCGAAGAGGTGAACGACGGTTCCGGTGGAGTCGCCGAGAATCTGCACCTCGATGTGGCGCGCGTTGCGCACGAGCTTTTCGAGATAGACCTCGTCGTTACCGAACGCGGTCCGCGCTTCGCCGCGGCCGGCTGCTACTTCGCGCGCGAGGTCGCCGGCGCCGGCAACGACGCGCATCCCGCGCCCGCCGCCGCCAAAGCTCGCTTTGAGCATCAACGGGTAGCCGACGCGCTGCGCCGCCCGCGATGCGTCGCGCCTCGACCTTGCTGCCGAGCGCGCGCATCGCGTCGGGTCGCGGCCCGATGAAGATGACGCCGGCGCGCGCGCAGGCGTCGGCAAACTCCGGGTTCTCGGCTAGAAAGCCGTAGCCCGGATGGATCGCATCGACGTTCGCGTCGCGCGCGATCCGGACGATCTCGGCGATCTCGAGATAAGCCTGGACCGGCCCTTTGCCGGCGCCGACCAGATAGCTCTCGTCTGCCTTGAAGCGGTGCAGCGCGTACCGATCTTCGTGTGAATAGACGGCGATCGTGGCAATCCCAAGTTCGGTCGCCGCCCGGAAGATGCGGATGGCGATCTCACCGCGGTTGGCGACGAGCAGCCGGTGAATCGGACGGCCCATCCCGGGCGGTTCACTTTGCGGCGCGCCGCGCCTTGCGCGGTCGCGGCTCGGCGCGCTGCATCACGCGTGGCGAAGCGACGATCCGCGACTCGCCGACGTATGCTTCGTGATTTTCGTCGATGTGTTCGAGGACGTACTGATAGTTGACCATGATGCCGAACGACTCGCGCAAGCCGCGCGGGGACGTGTCGGCCAGCCAGTTCAGTTGCTCGAGCCGCGCGCCGTTGCTCAGGTGAAAGTGCGCAACCGGATCGGCCGCGCGCCGGTGCCGGCCATGTTCTTCGAGCAGATAGTAGGCGCACAAATGCATCAGCGGAGCCTCGAGCGCGCGCGCCAGTTCCGGATCGCGGTGCCAGCCGCGGCGAGCAATCAGCGCGCGCAGCGACTCGCTGTTCTCATCGGCGACCGTCTGCGCTCCCAGTCGCGATTCAAGCCAGTTTCGAAACCGGGGAACGGGCGAAAGGGTCGCAAACGTTCGCAAGCCGCGAAACTCGGCGGTCAGTTCGGCGACGACGCGTTTGATCAACGCGTTACCGAAGCTGATACCGCTCAATCCGCGCTGACAGTTGGAGATCGAGTAAAAGATCGCAGTCGACGCGGCGTGCGGATCGCCGAGCGGTGCCGAGTGATCGAGCAAGTTTGCGATCCGGCTGGTCATCTCGTCGACGAGCGCGACCTCGACGAAGATCAGCGGCTCGTCGGGCATGACCGGATGGAAATAGGCGAAGCAGCGCCGGTCGTCGTCAAGCCGGTTTTTGAGATCGATCCATGTCCGGACTTCATGGACCGCTTCATACGTCGCCAATTTTTCGAGCAGCGAGGCGGGCGCGTCCCACGTGATCCGTCGGAGTTCGAGGAAGCCGAGATCGAACCACGATGCCAGTATCGCGCGCAGGTCCGCATCGAGCGCTTCAAGCTCGCCATCGCGTTCCGGCAGCGCCAACAGATCGGCCCGCAGATCGACCAGAAACTTGACGCCCTTGGGCAGACTGTTGAACTGCCGCAGCAGCGCGATCCGTGGCGACGCGAGCATCGGATCGGGCGTCCGCTCGCTCTCGTTGCGCGGTGGGTTGAATTCGGCGAGTAGATGGAGGAAGCGCTCGCGGCCGGCAGCGTTCAACTGCAGATAGTGGCTGCCAAGTGCGACGGCGCGCGCACGCGCCGAAACGTCGCCGCCGCGGCCGACGAGGCAGGCCGCGAGCGCTTCGCGGACGCGCGCGGCGTCTTTGGATGGCAGGCTTGGGTCCGGCACGCCCGCGATCGCAAAGCGCGCTGACCGAGCGGCCCGCGTCCAGGATCCGATGGCACCGTCGACGGCATCCCGGAGACGATTCGAATTGCGCTCCATGCCTTGGATGCTACGCGCGCTTGTCGCGTCCGGTCAAGCGGCAAGATCGCTGACTTAGGATTTAGGGTGGGTGCGGCGAACAGTCGCGAACTGATCGTTTGTGCAACTCGCCGCCGAGGACTCTTCATGCGTTTCGAATCGTCACCCGTGCTGAGCCGGCGCGCCGCGCTCGCCGGGAGCCTGACAGCCGTCGCGGCTCTAAGTTGGACGCGCCGCGTTCGAGCGGCCGCCGACACGCGCGTCGGAATGATCCCCGATGCGGGCGCGACCCAGGTCTCGATCGAGCAGAAAGCTCCGCTTCAAGCCTACCTGGCGCGGAAGCTCGGTCATGGCGTTGAACTCATCATCCCGACGAACTACAACGCGACGGTCGAAGCGCTCGGCAACGGTTCGCTCGACTACGCCTACCTCGGCGGATTGACGTACGTGAAGGCTCATGCGCAATACGGCGTCATTCCGCTCGTGCAGCGCGCCAGCGACCGCGACTTTCACTCGCTGTTCATCACGCAGACCGGTTCGTCGATCCACTCGCTGCAAGATCTGCGCGGGAAGCGGTTCGCGTTCGGCGACATCAATTCGACCAGCGGCCACCTCATGCCGTACAATGCGATGGTGAACGCCGGAATCGACCCCGACAAAGACCTCTCTTTTCGCTACACCGGCAACCATCCCGCGACCGCCAAGGCCGTCGAAGCCGGCGTCGTCGATGCCGGCGCCATGGACGAGAGCGTCTATCATGCGATGATCGATGGCGGCCAGCTCGACAAATCCAAAGTCCGGGTGTTCTATTCGACCCCGCCGTTCGTCGACTACGTCTGGGTCGCGCGCAAGGACGTCGCCGCGGCCGACCGCAATGCGTTTTCGGCTGCGTTCGTATCGTTGCACGAACCGCAGGATGCGAAGATCCTCGACATCTTGCGCGGGACATCGTTTGTCCGTGCCGACGATGCCGAGTACGCAACCCTGCGCGAGGTCGCCCGAAAACTCAAACTGCTCTGATGCTCGACCTGCGCGACGTGCGCGTCAGATACCCCGGGACTATCCGCGACGCGATAACCAGGCTGACGCTGCACGTCGCGGCGGGCGAGTGCGTGGCCGTCATCGGACCGAGCGGCGGCGGCAAGACGACCTTGCTGCGGGCAATCAACGCGAGTCTGCCGCTGGCCGGCGGCACGATTCGAGTCGATGGAACGTCGATTGCGCCGTTGCGCGGTAGCGAGTTGCGCCGGATGCGCGCGCGGCTGGCGACGATCGCGCAGCAACACGATCTGATCGACCGTTTGAAAGTCTATCAAAATGTTATGGCCGGCGCGCTTGGCCGCTGGAGCACGCTGCACGCGTTGCGCTTCCTGCTCGTCCCGTCCGTGCGCGAACTCGCCGAGGCACGTGCGGCGCTGACGAGCGTCGGGATTCCCGAAAAGCTGCGGCGATCGACCGCTGAACTCTCGGGCGGCGAACAGCAGCGCGTCGCGATCGCGCGGGCGCTCGTCCAGCGGCCGGCAGCGATCCTCGCCGACGAGCCGATCGCGTCGCTCGATCCGGCGCTTGGCGAGCAGATCGTGCGACTGCTCTGCGACCTCGCGCGCGAGCGCGGGATCGCGCTGCTCTGTTCGCTTCATCAACCGGAGTTCGCGCTGCGCCACTTCGACCGCATCGTGGGCATCGAGCACGGTGAACTGCGGTTCGACCGGACGGCCGCGAGCGTCGAGCCCGGCGAACTGGCGTTTGCGACGTGAACGCCGTCGCCGGGGTCGTTCACTCGATCCAGTCGTTCTTGCCGCCGGACCTCTCGGTTGCGTATCTGCGCGCCGTCAGCGTGCCGGTCGCCCAGACGATTGGAATGGCGGCCGGCGGCATGCTCGTCGCGTTCGCGATCGGGACGCCGCTCGCGATCGTCATCGGCACGCGCGCCCCCGGTTATCGAGCCGTCGTCGGCGCGCTGTCGGCGGTCCGGGCCGTCCCGGATCTCACGCTTGCGATCCTGGCGGTCGTCATCGTCGGGCTCGGGCCGGCGGCCGGCATCGTCGCGCTTGCGGTCTTTTACACCGCGATGGTCGGAAAAGTCTTCGGCGATCTGTTTCTCGCCGCCGACCCCGCACCGCTCGAAGCGCTGCGCGCGACCGGCGCATCGCGCACGGCGATCGCCGCGTTTGGCCTGATCCCACTCACGCTCGCCGATCTGTTGACGTTCGGCTCGTACGCGTTCGAGTGCGCGATGCGCGCCTCGATCATCGTCGGCGCGGTCGGCGGCGGCGGGATCGGAACCGAACTCGTCGGCGCGCTCAACGGATTTGAATACCACCGCGCCACGACCTTGATCTTGATCCTCGTGTTGCTGGTCGCCGGAATCGACTCGTTCGGGATGTTGGTGCGGCGCGTGCCGCGGATGGCGACGCTGTTGATTCCGCTGGGGCTGTGGGCGCTGTGGTTCGACCGGCCGCAGATTCTCGCGCTTGGACACGCGCTGACGACGTTCGGCCGCATGCTGCCGCCGCAGTTTCGCACCGGCGACCTTGCGGGGTTGCCGCTGCTGATCGCCCAAACGCTGGCGATCGCGGTCGGCGGCACGGTCCTTGGCGCGCTGCTGGCGTTGCCGTCGTCCCTGCTTGCCGCCCGGCGGATCGTGCCGACCGCCGTCGTGCTGATCTTTCGCCGCGTGCTCGACCTCGCGCGCGCGATCCCGGAGCTGGTCTGGGGCTTGATCTTGGTCGTCGCGGTCGGCGTCGGTCCGCTCGCCGGCGCGCTCGCGCTCGGGCTGCACTCCGGCGGCGTGCTCGGCAAGCTTTACGCGGAGTCGTTCGAGAACGTTCTGAGGGCGCCGATCGAGGCGTTGGAAGCGACCGGCGCCGCGCGCTTGCCGGTCGTCGCGTTCGGCTTTTTGCCGCTTGCCTTGGGACCGATTGCGGTCCACACGCTGTTTCGGTTGGATTGGAACGTTCGCGCGGCCGCGATCGTCGGGATGATTGGCGCCGGCGGCATCGGTCAAGCGCTGTACGATGCGCAGCAACTGTTTTTTTACCGGGAGATGCTGGCGTACGTGGTGGTCACCTGGGTGCTGGTCGCCGCCGCCGATTGGTTCGGCGAGTCGCTTCGCCGCCGGCTCGGCTGGCGATTCGTCGCGAATTGATCGGTCGCCGGCGCACTATGATCCGCCGAACGGCGCCGTCACCCGGAACAGTATCTTGCGCCGGTCGGCGATCTGCGTCGTGTTGAAGCCGTTGGCGATCTTGATAACGTACTGGTGGTCCAGCAAGTTGTCGATGCTGAGGTCGAAGCCGAGGTCATGGCCGCCGGCACCGCTGGCCCGGCGCCCGAGCGCGAGCGCGAACAGCAGATGCGTCGGCAGCCGCCCACTGCCGTTCTGGAACTGCACCGGATAGCCCGAGCCGTAGTCGGCTTCCAACGTTGCGAAGTTGGCGAGACCGCGGCCGAACCGGTGCGTGAACGCGGACTCGGCGGCATAGGTCTGATCGTGATCTTCGGGTTGGAGTGACGTCGCCGATAGGCTTGATGCCGGAAACAGGAAGGTCGACCCCGAGATGCCGCTGGCCAGCGCCTGTGAAACCGTTCCTGAGAAGAACCATGAGTTCGCCGCACTCGGCCGGCCGTCGAGCCGGAACTCGATGCCGTTCGCGCGCCCGACCGCGTTGTTGAAAACCGCGAAGATCGGCGTGTTGAGGAACTGGGTCGTATCGAGCACGTTGACGGCGTTGCGTTCCCAGTAGTTGACGTAACCGTGCAACGTCGGTGAAAAGGTGTGGGCGATGCCCATCTCACCGTAGTAATCGGTCTCAGGTTTGAGATCGTAAACCGGCTCGGTGTTGCAACCTTGCAGCAGCACGCAGTCTTGCCGGACGTCCTCCAACTGCGGGGCCGCGTAGAGTTTTCCGTAGTAAAAATGGAGGACGTTCGTCGAGTCGGGCGCGAGGTTGACGCCGAGTCGCGGACTCAGTTGGTTGCCGCTGACGAAACCGGTCGAGTGATCGTAGCGGAGGCCGTAGTTCACCGTGACGGCGCGGGACGGCGACCATTTGTCTTGCGCGTACAGCCCGATCTGCGAACCGGCTTGGCTCACCGAAGCCGTCACGGAGGGCTGTTGAAACTGAGCAAATGTCTGGGTCGAGGAGAACGTTTCGCGCGAAACGTCGGCGCCGACTTTGAACTCGTGATGTTCGGTCGCGCGAAAATCCGATGCCCGGATGCCGACGTAGTCGGCGCGGCGGTCCTGGCGAAGCCCCGCGAGATTGGTCGGCGCGCCGGTGTTCGGATTTGGGAGCGTCGCGAGCACGTCGAGCGGCAGGTCGCCGTCGAATGCGACCCGGGTCGAACGCACCCACGGGATGATCTGCAGCTGGCCTTGGAGATCGTTGGTCGCTCGCGTGAAGTTCAAGCTGGCGTAGCGGTCGTACTCGCGCTGCACGTCGTCGGTTCCCGGTACGCTGACCTGCGGATCGTTGGGGTTGTTCGGATCGGTGTTGATCGGAATCTGGAACTGAGCGAGTTGGTTCGAGAGGTTCAGGGCAACCGAATCGCGCTTGTTTGCCGGTGAGACGAAGCGTAGAAACTGATCGGCTTGACTGGAATCGTCGTGGATCGGATCGAAGGTTGGCGCGTCGAGTCCACGGTTGGTGCGCAGC
>JBOHTW010000423.1:0-5251 GCA_050733835.1 Vulcanimicrobiaceae bacterium
TTGCAACTCCGCCCTCCCCTCTGCCGCCCGCCCTAATTTGAGATAGCTGTATCCAAGATTGTAGTGAGCGACCGCATCGTCTGGATGGCGGGCAACGTCGGCCCGATACTCCGCAGCGGCCTCGGTATAGTTGCTTTGTGAGAACGCCTTAGCAGCCCGGATGCTCGTTGGGAAAGACGTGCCGGGCGGCAGCGGCTGGGGATTAAGCTTGACTTGCTGCCGTTGCATCTGAGCACCGGGCGGCAGCGGCTGGGGATTAAGTTCGACGTGTTGTATCTGAGTAGCGGGCGGCAGCGGCTGGGGGTTAAGTTTGACGTGCTGCTGTTGTATCTGAATACCGGGCGGCAACTGCGGCTTCGGAGTAGCGGTCGGGAGCGGCTGGGGGGGAAGTTTGACGTGCTGTTGGATAACGGGCGGCAGCAGCGGTTTCTGAGTAGCGGGCGTAAGCTTGACGTGCTGCTGTAGTATATCGCTGTTAATGCTTAGGAGTGCCACGGCATTGGGATTGACGCTAAATGTCGTGACCGCGTAGCCAGCCTTGGCGCTGTCTTTCAGGGTCGCGTCTGCGAAAACCAGAAAAGGCGTCACGTAACCTTTGAAGGTTTTCGCAATATCAATATCGCCCGCCTGATTTTGCAGCGCCTGGGCTGCCAAGGTGTTGATTTTGCTAGTCATATTGGTTTGGATCGCGAGGACGAAATAGGCCAGGTCCGCTATGACACCTTCGGGTTCGACATTCACATTAGAAATCGTTAGGGACGCGGAGTCGAGGTTGAGCGCTGCGGTCGCTCTCGGCGACGAGAAACTGATATAGACAGACGCGTCATACGTGATCTTGAAATTTGGGTCGGCCCAAGAACCGGCGACGGTTGGTTGGGTGGATGTCGCCTGGATCGAATTTCCGGTCAAGACGTATTTTAAGCCGACTCTATTGCCGCCCAGGTCCTTGGCGCGCAATTCGCCCGAACTGGGAAGCGACACCGTAATGTCATAGAGGTTTTGACCATCAAAGCGAAACTTGGTCAATCCCGACATTATCTGATCGTGAGTTGTGGACTCAGACCGTGACCAGGCGTCATCCATCGCCGATCCGATCGGGCCAGTTTCTAGGATAACTCGAGCCGGCTCAGGGTTAAATTGACGGCTGACAGAAAACGTACCGTCGAAATTGTCCATGTAGCCTTCGGGATCAGGCCGAGCGGGACTCTGAATCGCGAGGGTTAGAACCAGCGTGCATGTAAGCGCGATGAGCGAGCGCTGAAACAAGTCGAACTCCCATCTACTAAGGCCAATGTGCGTTTCGGGAAAAAATTCCGGAGAGGCTGAAGATCACCCGTCAATCCCGATCACGGCGAGCGTGTCATGCGGGACCGCGCTAGCCGCGGCTTCACATGGGTTACGGTTTTTGGACTCTTAACGACGATGCTTAGGTCTTACCCGGGATCCGCCATATGACGTGGTGGTTCGACGAGGAATTGGCGTTTTCCAGCCGTGTTCGCTGGGCTGGGCTCTGAGCCTGCGCCCGTTCCGGATCTAGGAACAGAGTTCGGCGCGACCTGGCGACGAGAACGGCCCTTTCGCACCCTTCAGGACGCACTGCTCCCGTTGTTTGCTCATCGCGGGGGACGGCCAGGTTCACGTCGTCACGCCTGCCGGGGGCGACCGTAGGCCGGCGATCAATTGCAGGATCGCGGCGAACAGCTTCCGTGGGATTGCGACCTCGGCCATCTGGAAGGCGACATATCGGCCGGAAGTTTTCAGTCCGAATGAAACCAGGTGTTGCACGTAATCATTGTGCGACGACGTGGTGTTACGTGCACATGGTTTATCTGTCAAGCGCTACGTTTGAGATCGTTGGGGGGGGCGCCTCGCAGTCGTGATCGTGAGATCGCGTCTGCAACGCGGGTGTTGAGTTGTTGAGCGTGTTATGCGGCCGATTGATGTACGACGCGATCGGAAGGTGCCGAACCTTCGGCTGCCCGTGAACGAAGCGTTCGGGCTGTGCGATGTATGCAACGTCCATGATGCGCTGCCGTTGCCCAAGACGCAGCGACGCGCGGCCGTGATGAACATCGCTCCGCGTCAGGAGGGCGAGCCGCGCTGTGCCGGTGTTGCGTGTTGGGGTAATCCCAACGTTGCTGTCACTGGCCGCCATCTGCCGACTCACGCCGATAGCGCAAGGCGGGTGCCCATGTCCAGCTCGTATCGTCCGTACGGATTGACGTGGCCCCAGATGAGCGGCGTAAGCGCCCGCCGATCGATCGCGGTCAGCCGCTCGCACCAGTGGTCTTGCGCTAGGATCTGCTGCAGCATCAGGGTGTTGATGTAGACCATGCAGTTCTGTAGGAGGTGGCGCGAGCATCCTGAGCTCGTTATCTTCGCGCTCGTTGCTCGCGAGCTCACCGTGCTTGCCGAAGAAGACGAAGTCGTTGGCGCCGTTCCATTGTTCGATGACGTTGAGGCCCTCGTGGATCTCACGCCGCAGAGCCGGCTCGTGCAGATAACGGGAGAGGAAAACGGTCTTGACGGCTCTTCCGAGTTCGGTGAGCGCCTTGTAGGTCGGGTGTTGGACGTTGCTACGCGTGAATCGGCGGAGGATCGCTTCGGAATGCGCGGTGCCAAGCCGCAACGCCGTCGCGTATTTGACCATCTGATCGTACTGCTGGCGAATGAGCTCCCAGTCGATGGGACGCGACAGGACAGGATTGAGATGCCGATAAGTCCCCCAGACGCCGGCCTCCGGGCGATAAAGGCGCTGGACATGGATCGGCTTGAGCCGCGGCAGCAACTGGAACCCCAAGAGGCGACAGAACGCGAAGGCCACTTCGCTCTGCCCGTGGCTGTCGACGTATTGGCGATCGATTTCCATCTCCGTGCAATGACGCAGGACCCCTTCGATCATCGCCGCGGCCTCAGACGAGGCCGGCGACTTTAGCTGCGAGTAGATGCACAGCGACTTGCGCTCGACATGCCAATAGATCATGATCCCGGGGCCACCATAGCGAAGATGCCACTGCGTCATCAGGTTTTGGTCCCACGCGCCGAAGTGCTTGGAGTCCGCGGCGCAGGCCGCCGTCCCCTCGCCCCAGATCGCGGAGTTGCGCGCGCGAAGGGTCGCGTTCGTGACGATGCCGATCGCTGCGCGCAGCTGGTCCACGGTGATGTAGCGCCGACGCGTGTAGATCAGGTCCTTGTACGTTGCCCCGTGCGCAGCCGGATTCATGCGCTGCAAGCCGGCATTCGTACCGATCCCATGGAGGCAGAGCAAGAGCCGCGGGCGCAGGATCTCGCGATCGAGGATTTCGTGCGAGGTAGCGCTACGCAGCGCGTCGGTGAAATTCAACCGCAGGTCGGTCTCTTTGAGGATGTCGAGCAAGCTCGTCATCGGCCAGACCGAGCCGACCTCCGCCTTCAGCGCCGCGAGATTCTCTGGTTCGGGCTGGCGCTCGAGCGGCGAGAGCGCGATCCAGCCGCCGGCCTTGCTGGTAACCACGACATTTGGATTCGCCGGCAGGTTGTCATTCAACGTCCGCAGGGTCACGCGCATCTCTTCGCACAGACCATCGACGAAGATGTCGGCATTGGGAGGAAGGTGGAGCGCCGCGTAGTACGCGGTGCGCTGCGTTTCGAAGTCAGCCGGCAGGTCCTCGTCTGGGTTCTTATAGCGGTCGGCACCGACGACCCAGATCTCCTTACACCGCAGCCGCTCGCGGAGCGCCTCGAGGACGCAGATTTCGTACGTGATGCGGTTGACGCGGATGCGACCGTCCCCGTCTTCGTCGACGACCGCCTCGCGCCAAAGACCGCGGACGAAGTCGAGCGGGACATCCTCGCCGGCGGGAAAGATCGGCAACTTGGACTCGGCGTAGCGGATGAGTAGTTCCAGCGCGCGGATCACCGGCCGATGCAGGTCGTTGTTTGAGCGAAAGTCGAGCGTTTGGAGTAGCTGTGGGACCATCTTGCGGTAGTGGAACTTGTACGAGTTGCGAATGGACGCGCGCAAGGTCGTTCGGTAGCTCGGTCCGGTCGCTCGCCACTCTTTAACCAGCGCCCGCAGCGTTGGTTCGCTGACGACCGGGAAGACGACGTCGCGGACGATACCGTCTGGGTGAGCGAGCGCCGCGTCGGCGACTCGAAAGAGGAGACTCTGCTTACCAGTGACGCGTTTGAGATCCTCAAGCAGCTCGTGCTCGACGCGGCGCTCGGCTCGGGCGTTGATGCGGTGGATCGTTTCGACCAGCAGGTCGACCAGGTTGTCGGTGACCGCACGGCCACGGACGACGGCGAACGCCGCGAGCCAGGTCAGGCGGGCGGCTTCGGGGTGCCGGCGCAGTTCGTGTGGCTCCTCGACGGTGACCCGCTTGCAGTACGTTTCAAGCTCGGGCAGAGGGACGCCGTCGAAAAGGTCCGCCGCAAGTTCGAGCTCACGTAAAACCTCAAGCTTTGCCATCTCCCGGCGCAGGCTGTTGACCCCCGGGCGTCCCGCGTCGCTGCGTAACTGATTTATGAGGGCTCCCCGCGTCGCTGTGGGCGTTTCCGAAGCAACACCACCCTCGTCGGCGTCACCGTCGTATTGCTGATCGTTAGGACCGTTGTCATCTACGGCAGCGACCGGCTGCAGGAGCGCATCGAGGCGCACGCGGCTCACCGGGGAGAGGCGCGCGACAGTGACGTCGCAAACGCGCTCCTCGTGCGCTCTGATCGCTGAACGAACGATCCGATCGACACGATCTGCGGATGGAGGCTCAATGCGGCGGCTTCGGCACTCGGCTTCGAGCGCGCCGCCAAGGCCATCGTGGCTGCGCGGCGCTAGCACGGCGATGTGATCTCGCGCCCACTCCGAGAGCCGTTCCGCATCCTCCACCGTCGCTTCCCGGAAACCGCAGCGATTCCGGATCTCGGCGCGAGCCCGCTCGATCGTGCGAGCGCTCATCGCTCCGACGGTGCCGGCGTCGACGCCGAGCTGCTGCGCGACCTCAGCGACGAGCGCGGTCTCGAGCGTGGACGTCGCGGGCGGGAAACGTCCGGCGCTTTGGAAAAATTTCAAGAGCAGCGCAAAGTCTAGGCGGTTCGCGTCGCTCCTCGCATTACTTAGGTTGCGCTCTTCATCGGACAGTTTCCAAGCGTCGAGCCTGCCATCGATCGCAGGGTCCATTGAGCGCCCCTCGTCCACAGCGTACGCAGGGTGCCGCGGATCGTAGCGGAGGAGGCCTCATCCGTGTCCGGCGGCAGTATGAGCCATGCCCGAGGC
>JBOHTW010000424.1:0-9690 GCA_050733835.1 Vulcanimicrobiaceae bacterium
GCGACGGCAGTGGGCTCGGGCTCGCGATCACGCGGGCGCTCGTGACCCAAAGCGGCGGCGGCATCGAGTTAGCGAATCGCCCGACCGGCGGCGGCCTCGTGACCGTTCGGTTCCCGGCCGGCCCACCATGAAGCCGGCGATGCGAACGATCGACGACCGCATTCGAAGGTGGTTCACCGTTATCCAGCGCGTGCTCGAGTACGCCGTCGCCCTGTTCCTCAGCGCGTTTGCAGCGATGTCGCTTTGGACGGCCGTCATCGAGTTCAAAGGCTCGGTCGTCGAATTCGACGATTACACGCTGGCGATTACGCAGGCGCTCGACGCGGTGCTGCTCACGATCATCCTCGTCGAGCTGTTGCGAACCGTCTTGAGTAACGCGCCGATGGCGCGCCGGTTGCAAGAGTTCCTCATCATCGGCGTTTTCTCGGCCGTCCGCTACGGCTTGGAGATCGTCGCCGGCGCGCGCGGGGTGCCGCACGGCGGCGCAGGCGCGATCGCGCATCCAAATCCGCGCGACGTCGTCACCGCGCTGGCGATCAATGCCGTCGGAGTGTTTGTCCTGGTGGCCGCGCTATGGCTCGTCCGGCAACGCGGCGACCGTCACTTTACGAACGACGACGACGCCTCGTAGACTACCCTCCGGCGGATGAAAGACTGACGTCCCGCGTTCATCTGGCGCTCAGGCACGGGGAGTAGCGTCGGCGGGTGAACGTCCCCACGTCGGCTAGTCAGCGCGATTGGCCGGGACCCCGCTCCATGGCGCGGCATCCCGACCTCGGGCGGCGATCGCCGTTACGCGATGCCGCTCACCCGTTACCCGTTCGGGCCGCCGTCGGGTCCACCGGAGCCGCCGCCCGACGGCCCACCATCGGGTCCGCCGTCGGGGCCGGGTTGCGACGGAACCGGAGCCGTCGGAGCGGTCGCATGAACGCCGGTCGCCGGATGAGCCGATGCCGCAAACGCGGGGATTGCGCCGAGCAGCCCATAGCTCAGAGCCGCCGCCAGCGCCAGCTCCATCTTCAAGTCTTTTCTCATCAATTTATTTCACTCCTATACAGATTGGTTTTCATCCCCCGTGGGAACCTCAGCCACGGTAACAGGCGCAGATGACGGGAGCATGACGATGCGAATTTTAGTCGCAGAGCCCGATCCGGGATCGCGAACGACGCTGACCGGCGCATTGAACGGGGCCGGCTACGAAGTCGAAGCCGTCGGCGATCGGGCGGCCGCCGAGCGGCTGTCGACTCAGGGTGGCTTCGGCGCCGTCGTGCTCGATTGGACGCCGCCGGCGATGCCCGGTTTCAATATCTGCCAACGGTTGCGCGAGGCCGAAGACAGCACGCCGGTAATCATCCTAACCGCGCGAACGGGGCTTGAAGATCGCATGAAATGTATGGACGCCGGAGCGGACGACTACTTGGTAAAGCCGTTCAGCATCGACGAGTTCTTGGCGCGGCTGAGCGTCGCGATCCGGCGGGTGGAAACGCTGCATACCAAGCCGTTCACCATCGGCGCCGTTACGATCGATCCCGGAGCGCGGCTCGCGTCGGTCGCCGAGCGCCCCGTGCAACTCACGGAAAAAGAGTATCGCCTGCTCGCGTATCTCGCGAGTAACGTCGGCATCGGGCTCAGACGCGAGGCGATCGAACAGCATGTCTGGGGATACGACTTCGACGGAACGTCCAATTTCTTAGATGCCATGGTTGCCCGTTTGAGGAAAAAACTTGGCCGGCAAGGCGCCGACACGATCGAGACGCTCCGAGACTTCGGGTACCGCCTCAAGCGATGAGCGAAGACGCCGCCGCCGACTAGCCGGACGGGGCGAGCAGATTGAATCCGCCTTGCGCCGCGATCTGATCGCCGGGACGCAGCCCGGATGCGATAACGGCCGTCTGGGCGTCGTTCGCGTTGACGACCACGGCGCGCGACGTGAACTCGCCGGGCTTGGCGCCGGCGGCGTGCACGAACACGACCGTCTTACCGCTCTGCGGATCCTGGACGAGGGCGCTGCTGGGAACGATGAGCCCGTGCAGGTGCGCGACGATGATCGTCGCCGATACGGCGTCGCCCGAGACCGCGTGCGGCGGAACTCCGGTCACGACGACCGTCGATTCTTGGGTCGTCGGATCGACCGCCGGCACGACCGCAATCACGTGGCCGCGCGCCCGTTCGTTGCGCGGCTGGATGTTTAGCTCGACCGGATTGCCGACCGAGATCCGGCGCGCCTCGCCGCTCGGCACGTGCAAGGTGACGTCGGTGCCGACCGGTGGACCGACGTCGATCACCGGCGACGCCGGATCGACCGACTCGCCGGGATGTTTGAGGATCGCGAGCACGACGCCGGCGCTCGGCGCGCGCAAGATGCCGTTCGCCAAATCGCGCTGCGCGAGCGCGAGCCGCGCCTGCGCTTGTTGCGCCTGGCCGCCGAGCACTTGCGTCTGCGCTTGGGCGACCTTCACGTCGCTGCTCGCGAGTGCTACATCGGCCTGTGCTTGGCGCAATGCCGCCTTAAACTCGATCCCGGTCGCCGATACCTTGGCGTCGGCAGCCTGCTGATTTGCCATATCGAGCTTGAGTTGATTGTGAGCGGCTTGCACGCTCTGTTCGGCCGTAACGCCGCCTTTGAACAGCGCCTCTTGGCGCGTGAGCGCGGTTCGATCGGCGGCGACGGTGAGCGCCGCTTGGCGCGCCGCCGACTGCGCCGCGATGCGGTTGCTGAGCACCGCCTCGCCGCCGCGCTGCAACGTTGCGAGATGCGTTTGCGCGACCGAGAGTTTGGCCTTGGCGCTGGCGACGCCGGCCGTTGGAACGCTGCCGCCGCCGTAGGAACCGGCCGCGGCGCGCACTTCGGCCTGCGCCTGCGAAACGGCAATCTGAAGGCCTGCGAGGCGCAACGACGCGAGCGGTTGGCCCGCGCGAACGGCTTCACCGACCCGAACGTCAACCGTTCCCAGCGTTCCGCTCGCCGGGAACGCGAGCTTCGCATCACTACCGGCCGGCGGACCGATACGACCTTGCGCCGTAACCCGTTCCACGAACACGCCGTTGTGCGCAACGGCCATTTTGATCTTGGGACCGGCCGGCGGCTGGGCGACCGTTGCCGGCGGCCGGCTCATGAAGTACCAAACGATTGCGACGACGACGGCCAACCCGACTGCGCCCCCAATCCAAATCTTCTTGTTGACGCGTTTCATGATCCAACCTCAATATCGAGCGTCGCTTGCGCCTTGGCCTCGTCGTAAAGGGCCGTGAGCTGATCGACGACTGCCTGCGTGTAGGTCTCCCGGGCGCTCGTAACTTCGAGGCTCGACGACGCTCCGTTCCGGTAACCAAGTTCGGTCGCGCGGAGTTCGGCCAGCGCCTGTCGCCGGGCTTCGGTCGACGCACCGGTTGCGCGAATAGCGGCATCTAAGCTGCGCGCCGCGTCACCGACGGCGACCACGATCTTGCGTTCGGTGGCGGCTGCCTGCGCCTGCGATTGCGCGTACAGGGCACGTTGTTCGGCGACTCGGTCGTGGGCCGCCCCGTTGAGCGGCAGCGATAACTGCAAATTGATCGTCGGGCCGCCGACGCTCACACCGCCGTCGACGCCCTTGGAGTACCCGGCCCCGATTGTTGCGGCCGGGAAGATCGAGCGGCGCGCCTTTGAGGTCGCAGCCCGCGCGGCCGCGATGTTCTGCGCCGCGGCGATCAACTCGGGCCGGCGCGCCTTTGCGCGGGCGATCGCGGTCGCCGGGTCGAGATTTCCGCCCGCAGCGCTGGGCAGCGTTCCGGCGACCGTCTGCGTCAGTGCCGCCTGAGATGAATCGGTCTCGATACGCAACGCTTCGGTCGCGTTGAGCGCAAGCGCCTGCGCGAGGTCGCCCGCCGCCTGCGCTTTCGCAACCGCAACGTCGGCGCGCACGATGTCGAGCCGCGGCGCGGCCCCGGCGTTGAACCGCGTTTGAGCTGCGTCGCGCTGCTCGGTCGCCAGTCGCAACGCCCCCAGCCGCGCGTCGTATACGGCCTGTGCCTTGAGCGCATCGAAATACAGTCCGACCGTTTTGACGCGTTCCGTATTGGCCGCAACCGCCGCGTCCGCTTGGGCGGCTCGCAGTTTCGCGGCCGCCTCGGCAACCAGCGGCGAGTACAGCAGCAGATCGCCGAGCGTCGTCTGCACGCCGATGCTGGTCAACCGCTGTGATATCGTGTTGTTCGCGGTTCCGCCCTGCGGGGCGAGGAGATAGCCCGCGGTCGCCGTCGGACCGAGCGTGGCCCGCGCTGCCGCGAGCGCCGCCGATGCGCCGTCGACGCGCGACTGGGCGACCGCGACCTCCGGCGATTTCGCGACCGCGCTTGCCTCCGCCGCGGTAAACGTCAGGCCGGCGAACGCGAGCGGCATCGACGAATTCGCCGGCACCGGGGCGAGCGGTTGCGGCGTTGGAATCGACTGCGCGTTGGCCGCAACGCTTGCGCCATGGAACGTCGCTAGGCCGGCGACTCCGCCGACCGCGAGCGCGAACACGACTCGGTGCAGTCGCCGCATCACGCCGCCTTGGCCGCGGCGACGCTCGGCCGCGAGTTCCCGACGAACGTCGCGTACATGACCGGAATGATGAGCAGCGTAAAGATCGTCGCGGTCGAGAGCCCGCCGATGACCGCGATCGCCAATGGCTTTTCCATCTCGGCGCCGGTTCCGATTCCGAGCGCCAGCGGCAGCAGCCCGCCAATCGCCGCCAACGTCGTCATGACGATCGGCCGCAGGCGCGTCTTGCCGGCAGCCACCAGCGAATCCTCGACGCTCGCACCATCGGCACCGTGTTTGTTGGCGACGTCGATCAGCAAGATGCCGTTCTTCACGACCACGCCGACCAGCAGCAGCAACCCCATGAACGACGAGACGTTGATCGGCGTTCCCGTCAAGAGCAGCGCCAGCGCAACGCCGATCAACGAGAGCGGGATCGTCGTCAGGATCACCAGCGGCAGCCGGAAGGAACTGAACGTTGCGAGCATCACCGCGAACACCAGCACGATGGCGAACCCGATGACGATGACGAACTCTTTGAACGACTGTGCCTGGGTTTGCGCCTCGCCGCCGATCTCGGCCGAGTAACCGGGCGGGAATTGGATATTCGCAAGCGCCGACTTGATCGACGAGGTGACCGCCGACAAGGGCGCGCCCGCGATGTTGCCGGTGACCCGCAACAGCAGTTGTCCGTTCTCGGCGTAGACGTCGCTCGCGAGACGTACCGGCGTCACCGTTGCGAGATCGCCGAGCGAGGTCGTCTGGCCGTTCGCATACAGCGACGCCGACGCGAGCTTGTCGGCCGGCGGATTAACGCCCTTGACCTTCACGCGAACCGGAATGAGATGCGTGTTGCCCGCCAAATTCGTTGCAACGGTGCCTTGTGCCAGCGCTGCAACCGCTTCGCCGATATTCTGGGGCGTCAACCCAAGCTGCGCGAGCGCTTGGCCGCGGGGGGCGATGCGCAGCGACGGATCGTTATAGATCACGCCGTTTTTCGAACTGACGACGCCGTGAATCTTTGCGATCGCGGTCTGCACTTCGGTCGCAAGCTTGATGAGCGTCGTCTGATCGTTCCCGCGAATGGAAATTTCGATTGGCGACTTCGTCCCCGATAGACCGTTGATCAGATCTTCTAAGATCTGGTGGAAATCGAACTGTCCCGACGGAATCGCTTCTTCGAGTTGCTTGAGCAACCGTGCGCTCACGACCGGGTATCCGTCGCGCTGCGGCCGCGGGAGCAACTTGACGCGCAACAATCCGTCGTTTTTCGGTAGCGGCGAAAACCCGTTGGAATCGATGCCGGTCAGCCGGCCGACTTCGGCGACTGCCGGGTCGTGCCGAACGATATTTTCCATGGTCGTCGCCGCCGCGTCGCTGGCAGCGAGCGAGGTTCCGGTCGGCATGGTATACGCGACCTCGAACTGGCCCTCGTCCATCTTCGGCAGAAAATTGCTCGGCAGCCGCGAGAGGATCAGCACGGTGACGACCAGCATCGCCGCCCCGCCGACGTAGACGACGATGCGGCGGCGCAATGTCCACCGCAAGATCGGTTCGTAATGATCGAGCAGTTTATCGACGAAGTTGGTCTTTTCGGTCGCTACGCCCTTACCGAGTAAGACGCGCGCGATCGTCGGCGCGACCAGCAGCGCGAGGGCGAGCGAGACGATCAGCGACGCCGATAGCGTGAACGCCAGCGCGCGGAAAAAGAAACCGGTGACACCGGTGAGCAGCGCCAGCGGAGCGAACACGACGACGGTCGACGTCGTCGAGGCGATCATCGCGCTCGTCAACTGCGACATCGAGTTCTTGATCGTCTCCGCGATCGGGATCTTGGGATGCTCGCGCATGTTCCGGGCGATGTTTTCTATGACGACGATCGCGTCGTCAATGATCAAGCCGACCGCGACCGCCAGCCCCCCGACGCTCATCAGGTTGAGCGTTTGCCCGGTTATCCCGAGGGCGAAGACCGCGATCGCCATCGCGACCGGAATCTCGACCGCCGCGACCAGCGTGAGCCGCAGGTTTCGCAGGAAGAGATAGATGACCAGCACTGCGAGCAATGCACCCAGCAAGATCGCGTCGCGCAGCGCCTTCTGCGAATCGACGATCAAGGTCGTCTGGTCCCAGAAATTGGTGACCTTCACATCGCGGGGCAGGTGCGGGACAATCGTCGCGAGCCGGGCACGGAACTCGCGCGCCATCCTAACCGTGTCGGCGCCGGGCAGCGCGTAGGCGTTGAGCATCACCGCGTGCTTGGCGTTGATCGAGACCTGAGCGGTAAGCGGTCCGACGCCCGGTGCAACCGTGCCGAGCGCCGAGAGCGGAACCGCTGCGTTGTTACGCCCCGGCACCATGACGTGCGACAACGATTGAATGTCGCGCAGCGAGGAATCGAGGACGATGGCGTAGCGCTGGTAGAACCGCTGCGACACGCCGACGGCTTGGACGTTGTTCGCGTCGGCGATCGCCTTGGCAACGTCGGCGGCGCCGATGCCATGAGCGGCGAGCGCCGCCGGGTCGAGCGTCACGTGAAACTCGGTCGCCGGACCGCCGGCGACGGTCAGCCGCCCCATGCCGGTGACGCCGTACATTTTGGGAACGATCGAAAGCTCCGCGAGTTGGCGGAGCAGCGCGGGCGAGAGAACCTTCGAGGTCAGCGCATACGAGAGGACCGGTTCGCTATGCGGATTGACGATGACGGCAACGATGTTCTTCACGCCCGGAAGCGACGATCGAATTTGGGAAATCGCCTGTTCGACGTATTGCAGATCGGAGTGCGGATCGGTCTTTGGGGAAAAGTCGACGGTCAGTTCGGCCGAGCCTTGCGTCGACGTGGATAAGACTTTCGTCACCGACGGGATCGCTTGGAACGCCTGTTCGAGCGGCCTCGATACGGCGACGCGCACCTGGTCGGGCGGCAGGTCCCCGAGTTCCGCGACGACGTCGATGCGCGAAAAGCTCATGCTCGGGAAGATGCTCTGCGGCGTGATGAGGTAGGCACGCACGCCGAGCAAGATCAGCACTCCGACCGTGAACAGGATGATCTTGTCGTAGCGGAGGGCGAAATCGGCGAGCCGCATGGTTGGGTTCTACCCTAAGCTCGCCAGATGAACGCAGCATGAACTCAAGGTAGCGGGGACCGGCGCGAAGGCTAAGCCAGGGCGAGCCTCGCGCGATCGAGCCCAAACTGCTCTTCGGTCAGTCCCAGCGTCGACGACGAGCCGTCGGTGATCTCGTGCTTGAGCGCAACCGCCTGGTTGAGGACGTGGTCGGCGAAGAACCGCGCGGTGACGATTTTGGCCTTATAGAAATCCGCGTCCGTACCGGTTGCCGAGCCGAGTTTCGCCTCGGCGGCAAGCGCCGCGCGCGCCATCTGCCAGCCGCCCGCGACGATCCCCCACAGTTTGAGATAGGGTACCGAACCGGCGAACGCGCCTTGGAGATTCGCCATCGCGTTCATCCCTAGCCACCTCGAACTCTCGCTGAGCGCGCCGACGCCGGCGGCAAAGCTCGCGCGGATCGCCGCAACGTCGGGGTTGCTGCTCTTGGCGAGTTCGGCGTCTAGCGCTTGCATGCGGCCGATTACCGCCGACGCAACCTTGCCCTGATCGCGCAGGAGCTTGCGACCCAGCAGATCGTTGGCTTGGATCGCCGTCGTGCCTTCGTAGATCGTCGTGATGCGGCAGTCGCGATAGTACTGGGCGGCGCCGGTCTCTTCGACGTAACCCATGCCGCCGTGAACCTGCACGCCGGTCGACGTGACTTCGATCGACTCCTCGGTCAGCCAGCCTTTGACGACCGGCGTCATCAGCTCGACGAACGCCTCCGCTTCGCTGCGAACGGTCGCGTCGGGATCGGCATGCGCGTGGTCCATCGCGGCCCCGACCGCGATCGCGAGCGCGCGCATCGCTTCAACGCGCGATTTCATCGCCATCAGCATCCGGCGCACGTCGGGATGGTGAATGATCGTCACCGCGTCGACGCTTTTCGAACCGAGCGGCGCGCTCTGCAGGCGTTCCTTGGCATAGGCGAGCGCGTGCTGATAGGCCCGATCGGAGATCGCTAGCCCCTGCACGCCGACCGAAAACCGCGCGAGGTTCATCATGACGAACATATAGGACAGGCCGTTGTTCTCTTCGCCGACGAGATAGCCGATCGCACCGTCTTTTTCGCCATAGTTCAACACGCACGTCGGGCTCGCGTGGATTCCGAGCTTGTGTTCGATCGAAGCGCAGTTGACGTCGTTGCGCGCGCCGAGCGATCCGTCGGCATTGACGAGAAACTTCGGAACGATGAACAGCGAGATGCCCTTGACGCCGGCCGGCGCGCTCGGCGTCCGCGCCAACACCAAATGCACGATGTTCTCCGCGATGTCGTGCTCGCCGTAGGTGATGAATATCTTGGAGCCGCTGATCCGGTAGTGGTCGCCTTCCGGCGCCGCTTTCGTGCGAACCGCGGCGAGATCGGAGCCGGCTTGCGGCTCGGTCAGCACCATCGTGCCGGTCCACTTCCCCGACACGAGATTGGGAACGTAGGTCTGCTTCTGCGCGTCGGTGCCGCACAGCAGCAGGGCCTCGATCGCGCCCTGGTTCAGCAGCGGGCCGAGTGAAAATCCCATGTTCGAGGCGTTCCACATCTCGAGTGTCGCGGTCGAAACCATCTGCGGCAGGCCTTGGCCGCCATACTCGGCCGGCATCGGCAGACCGATCCAACCGGCCTCGGCGAACTGGTGGTACGCCGCTTTGAACCCCTTGGGCATGCGGACTTCGCCGTTTTCCCATTTCGCGTGCGTCCGGTCGCCGACGACGTTCAGCGGATCGAGTACTTCAGTAGCAAAGTTCGCCGCCTCACCGAGGATCGCCTCGACCATGTCGGGCGTCGCATCCTCATAACCCGGAAGCTTGGCGACATCGCCGAGCCCGGCGAGTTCGAGTGCGAACAGCATGTCGCGCAACGGGGCCTGGTAGGTGCTCATCGACGATCTCCTGTGAGCGGTGGTAAGGGTAGACTCCGGCCCCGGCAGCCCCGGGGCCTGTTAAGCTTGCCCCCGGCTTTCGGCGCCGCCGCCGTTTTTACTTGCGAATAGCAAGTAATCTTCGAGAGGGCCGTGCTGGGAACTCGCGGGTGATCCCACGGCAACCGGGCGAACATCTTCCGAGGATAACCTATAATGAGTGATATGG
>JBOHTW010000425.1:0-1779 GCA_050733835.1 Vulcanimicrobiaceae bacterium
CATTTGGTCGACCGGGCGATGCGGATCGCCAAGAGCATGCGGACGGTGACCTGCATCATCATTCCCAAAGACGTTCAGGAGTTGCCGGCGGTCGTCAATCCGCCTCACAAACACAACACGATCCACAGCGGGATGAGTTTTTCGGTCCCACGCGTCGTTCCGTCCGACGCCGACTTGCGCCAAGCCGCGGATATTCTCAACGCCGGCGAGCGGGTCGCGATGCTCATCGGTTTCGGAGCGCAGAACGCGGTTGAAGAAGTCATCGCCGTCGCCGAGCGGCTGGGGGCGGGCGTCGCCAAAGCGTTGCTGGGTAAAGCCGTGCTGCCGGACGACCTGCCGTTCGTAACCGGGCAGATCGGGTTGCTCGGCACCGAGCCCAGTTCCGACATGATGAACGAGTGCGACACGCTGTTGATGGTCGGCACGAGTTTTCCGTACGCCGAGTTTTTGCCCAAGGAAGGGCAGGCGCGCGGCGTGCAGATCGACCTCGATCCGCGGATGCTGAGCCTGCGCTACCCGAACGAGGTCAGCCTCGTCGGCGACAGCGCCGAGACGCTACGCGCGCTGCTGCCGCTGCTCCAGACCAAGCGCGATGGGGCCTGGCGCAAGAAACTCGAAGCGAAGATCGTGAAATGGTGGGCGCTCATGGAGGATCGCGCGATGCAGGCCGCCGATCCGATCAATCCCGAGCGCGTCTTCTACGAACTGTCGCCGCGGTTGCCGGACAAATGCATCATCTCGGGCGACGCCGGGACGGCGACCAACTGGTTTGCGCGCCAGTTGAAGATGCGGCCGGGAATGAAGTCCTCGCTCTCGGGTAGTCTGGCGACGATGGGATCGGCGGTCCCGTACGCCATCGCCGCAAAGTTCGCGTTCCCCGATCGGGTCGTTATCGCCGTAACCGGCGACGGCGCGATGCAGATGGACGGCATCAACCCGATGATCACCGTCGCTAAGTACTGGAAGCGCTGGAGCGACCCGCGGCTGATCTTCCTCGTGCTCAACAACCGTGAACTCAGCCAAGTGAGTTGGGAGATGCGGATCTCGGGCGAGCCGAAATTTTCCGGGTCGCAGGATCTACCCGACTTTCCGTACGCCGATTTCGCAAACTCGATCGGGCTGCGGGGCATTCGCGTCAACAAACCCGAGCAGATTGCGGCTGCCTGGGATGCGGCGTTGTCGAGCGACCGACCGGTCATCTACGAAGCCTATACGGACCCTGACGTCGCAACCTTGCCACCGCACATCTCGATCGAAGAAGCGCGCGGAATGATGGCGACGCTCGTCGAGGGCGACCCGAACGAAGGCGGGATCATTCGCGAGTCGATCAAGGGGGTTCTGGCTGGGATCTTGCCGCACCACGAACCCGCCAAACGGTCGTGACGAGCGTCGCGATCGCCCCGGCGGCATTCCCCGTTCACGATCTCAAGGTGAGCGTCTACCGCATCCCAACCGACGGACACGAGTCCGACGGGACGTTCGAGTGGGATGCGACGACGCTCGTGCTGGTGGAGGTTGAGGCCGGCGGCAAGACCGGCATCGGCTACACCTACGCCGACGAAGCGACGGCGGTCGTCATCGACAAGACCTTGCGCAAAGTCATCGCCGGTCAAGATGCGCTGGCGACGGCGGCGCTTTGGACCAAGATGGTCGCCAGCGTGCGTAATCTCGGGCGCGACGGAATCGCCGCGATGGCGATCTCGGCCGTCGATGTTGCGCTTTGGGACCTGCGTGGCAAGATCTGCGAGCAGCCGGTCTACGAACTGCTGGGGCCGTATC
>JBOHTW010000426.1:0-3435 GCA_050733835.1 Vulcanimicrobiaceae bacterium
GGTCTGAGCGATCTCGGTTTGTGACCGCACGTGACGCCGTCCCCGCCCTCGGCGAAGCGTTCCGCGAAAACGGCTTCAGCGGGACGAGCCTCTCGCACATTACCGAGGCGACGGGCCTCGGCCGAGGCAGCCTCTACCATTTCTTCCCCGGTGGGAAAGCCGAGATGGCCGAAGTCGTGCTCGACGAAATCACGGCGTGGTTTTGCGACCACGTCTTCGAGCCGTTACGCCGGGCGTCGGATCCGATGGCGGCGATCTCCACGATGTTCGATGCCGTCGACGCCTACTTTCAGTCCGGCCGCCGTATCTGTCTGGTTGGCGCGTTTGTGGTCAGCGATGCACACGACCAGTTCGCGGAGCGGTTGCGCGACTATTTCACGCGATGGCGCGACGAATTAGCGGCCGCGTTCGTTCGCGCTAAGCGCCCCCGATCGAGCGCAATCGACCTAGCCGACGACGTGGTTGGCGGCATCCAAGGTGCGCTGATCCTCGCGCGTGCACTCGACGACCCACACATCTTCACCCGCACGATCCGGCGCCTGCGTACCCGGGCAATCAAAGGCGAGTTGATTGTAGAAAGTTGATGAGCACTTCGTTGAAGCGTCGGGCACCTTCGAGATTCGGCAGGTGTCCAATATCCGCGAAGACTTCCAGGCGCGAGCCGGCAATCCGATGATGCATGTCCTCAGCCTCGGCCACCGTCGTATAGACGTCTTCGGTTCCAACGACGATCAGGCTCGGGAGTTGGAGGTCGCTCAAGAAATCTGAATAGTCACGACGCATGGCGCGCCCACGGATGGCGGCCGCGGCTGCGGCCGGGTTCGTCGAACAAATCATTCGATAGACGTTGGCCCCAACTTGAGGCATTCGCTTCATCGATGTTTTTCCGATGAGGTTTGGAAGCATCTCGCATCCGAATCCGGCGATTCCGTCCGCAAGCAGTCGATCCGCCACACGATTGCGATTCGCGACGCCGTCCGGCGTTTCCGCGCGAGGGAAGGTTGCCGCGAGAACGAGACCAGTCAATCGGTCTGGATACGCACGTGCGAACTCCATCGCGATCTGTCCGCCCATGGAAAGACCGACGACGCACGCTTTGCCTACGGCCGAGGCGCCGCGCTCCTAACACCGATCGACCGAGGTTGATGCTCAATGCGCTTCAGCGTCCTGGAACGCCGCAATGCTCTGAACCGCACGTGATTCAAACGCACGAACCTATGAAGAGAACTGGGCCGGCGCGCGCTGTCGAGCGGCGCCGGGCTCGCCGAAGCGCGACTTCGCTTTGTCGCGCGCCTTCGCGGCCTCGACTTTGCGGTCGTGAGGCGCGGCGCTCGTAACCAATGACGACAGAAGCTCTTGTGCGGCCTGCGTCACTCGGTCGACGGCGCGATTGAAGACATCCTCGTTGACGGCCGAGGGTCGCGAGAATCCGCTCAGTTTGCGGACGAACTGGTGGGCCGACGCACGGATCTCCGCGTCGGTCGCCGGCGGTACAAAATTATGTAGGGTCTTGATGTTTCGACACATGTGGCGTTCCCCCGAAAGGCGTGTTCAAAGTTGGTCCGGAGCACGCGAACGTAGCTCCGAAGATCGCGGGCTCATGAGGCCGACGGCGGTTCCGTCGGGATCTTCGATGACGGCGTAGCGAGAGCCCCAGAATGCGTCATACGGCGCCTGCAATCCGACGTAGCCTTCGTTCGTCAACTCGGTGTAGAGTTCATCGACGTCGTCGCGTGAAGAGACGTGAAAGCCGATGACGACGCGGCCGGCGAGGTCTTGGCGTCCACGCCATCCCGAGTTCCAATGCGCAGCAAATGGGATGCTATCCAATTCGAGATCGACCGGATTGCGGTCCATCGCCGAATCGCTTGCACTCACGTGATGGATCCCAGTTGGCGTGCTCCAGACGGTGTCGTCGGGAATGTCGACTCCCAGGCGACGGTAGAATGCAATCGAGGCCGTTAGGTTTCCACTGACGACGTTCAATTGGTTTAGGTGCGGCCTCGATCGCATCGGTGAACTCCTCGATCGGCTGTTGTTTGATTCAAAGCCCGCTGAAGAGGATTCTCGGGAATCTTCGGCGACCCCGTCCATCCCAGTGGTAAACTTTGAACGCGCCGCCGAGCGGTTCGCTCACGAGCTGCGAGACGTCCAGTTGCCGTCGATGGCGCTGATCGAACGCGAGTTGCGGACGCCCGCACCCGTCGCCGACATCGATGCCGCGATCGCCGCCGCCATGCGCAGCGTCAGCGGTCCGTTCGGTGAGATCGCGCTCGGCGTCGGAAGCCGTGGCATCGCGCGGCTCGACGAAATCGTTCGCGCGCTTGTGCGCGAACTGCGGTCGCGGGGCGCACGGCCGTTTATCGTTCCGGCAATGGGCTCGCACGGCGCATCGACCGCTGAAGGCCAGGCGGATGTCCTGGCGCACCTCGGCGTAACCGAAGCGCGGGTTGGCGCCCCGATCCGCGCGACCATGGCGACCGTGTCGTTGGGAAAGACCGCGGCCGGCGTCGAGGTCTTCATGGACGCCTACGCCGCCGGCGCCGACACGATCGCGGTCGTGAACCGCGTAAAGCCGCACACCTCGTTTCGGGGTCCGATCGAGAGCGGGCCCGCGAAAATGCTGGGGCTCGGTTTGGGAAAGCAGGCCGGCGCGCGCTCGATTCACGCTCGCGGTTGGGCGGCCATGGCCGAAAACGTTCCGGCGGCCGCGCGCGTCGTGGTCGGTACCGGGAAGGTTCGGTTCGCGCTCGCGATCGTCGAGAACGCCGACGAGCAGCCGTGTGAAATACTCGCGTTCGCCGGCGATGAAATCTTGGCCGGCGAACCCGCTCTCCTCGTTCGCGCGAAAGCGAACCTCGCGACGTTGCCGCTCGACGCCATCGACGTGCTCGTCGTGGATCAGGTCGGCAAGAACATCAGCGGCGGCGGCGCCGATCCAAACGTGACCGGTCGATATCCGAACGGCCCGATGACCGGCGGTCCAAGAGTCACACGGTTGGTCTATCTGTCGATGACTCGCGACTCCGACGGGAACGGAAACGGCATCGGGCTCGCCGACGTGATCTCGCAGGATCTCGCGTCGCGTTGGGACCCACTGCCGACCTACCTCAATGCCCTGACGACGACCGCCGCCGAAAACTCCCGCTTGCCGATGGTCTTCCCCACCAAGGAACTCGCGGTCAAGGCGGCCCTGCGCATGTGCCCCGGCGTCGACCCAAACGACGCGATCGTCATCCGCGTTCAGGACACGCTTCACCTCAAGCGGCTCTGGGTCTCGCAGCGGGCCGTCGATGCGTTGCGCGAGCCCTACCGCGCGTTGCGCACCGGCGCACCGATGGCGCTCACCGATGGCTACGAGGTCTGACGGCAGGCCGAGCGAGCGTTTCGGGCCGGCCCACGGGGGAGCTCGGGCGCTTTGTAGGAAGGCTGATC
>JBOHTW010000427.1:0-2079 GCA_050733835.1 Vulcanimicrobiaceae bacterium
CGCTCGGCGAATGCTCGCCGGCGGCGACGATCGCCGTGGCGCCGAAGGCGCGCCGCGATGAAGCCGGTGCTCGAACGGCTGCGCGGCGGCCTGATCGTCTCGATCCAGCCTCCGGCAGCTTCCGTCCTCGCCTCGCCGACGACCGTCGCGCTCTTGGCGCGGTGCGCGGCCGCGAACGGCGCCGTAGGCGTACGAATCGAAGGCATCGCGAACGTTGCGGCGGTCCGCGCTGCGATCGTGCTGCCGGTCGTCGGCCTCGTCAAGCGTGCAAGCGATGGATTTGAAACCTACATCACGCCGTCGCTCGCCGACGTCGCAGGGTTGATTGCCGCGGGTGCCGACGCAATCGCCTTCGATGCGACCGACCGCCCGCGATCGGGCGGTGCCGAGGCGGGCGAACTACTCGCTGCGATTCGCGCGGGCGGCACGCTCGCCTTTGCCGACTGCGCGCGCATCGAGGACGGAGTGCGCGCCGCGAAAGCCGGCGCGGAGATCGTCGCGACGACGCTTGCAGGATATACCTCCGAGACGCGCGGCCGCATCGTGCCCGACTACGATCTGCTCGAACGGCTCGCCGCCCACCACTCGTTTGCGGTCTGCGAAGGCGGAATCGGTTTGCCCGCTGACCTCCGCGCGGCCTTTTCGCACGGCGCAAGCGCGGTTGTCGTGGGACGCGCGCTCTCCGATCTCGATGCGAACGTCGCGCGCTTCGCGGCGGCCGCAAAATGTCCGGTTTGGGAGAGGAGGGGATGAACCGCGGGTCCCGAAAGGGCGCGGCACCGTCTCGTCCGGGGTCACCCGAACACGAAGGAGTTCTGTTTGGCACACGTCGCCGAACCGCATCGCTCGCGAGACCTGGGACCGGGCTTCTGGCAGGTCACGATCGGCCTGACTATTTTCAATATCGTGACCGGGTATCTCATCGCGACGATGGATATCGCCAAGTATCTGCCCGTCGCGGCGATTCCGGCGGGCTCCATCGACGACCTTTTCAGATTCATGAGCGTGATCGGGAACGCGCTGTTCGTCTACGTGTGCGGCTACCTCGTCTATTTCTGTATCGTATGGCGTCATCGCGCGACCGATCCCCCGGATGCGCTCGGGATTCAGGTCGAAGACAATCATCTGCTCGAGCTTTGGTGGACGATCGTTCCGATCATACTCGTCGCGGCGGTCGGCGCCTATGCCGTCTCGATCTGGTGGGGGCTACAGACTTCTCCGGCCAACGCGATGACGGTCGAGGCGGTCGGCCATCAATTCAAGTTCGAATTCCGCTATCCCAAGCTCAAGGATAGCGTGTACGACCAACTCAACGTGCCGGTCGATACGAATGTGACGGTCGAGATCACCTCGGCCGACGTGCTGCATTCGTTTTGGGTGCCTTCAGTTCGCATGAAGCTCGACATGGTCCCGGGCCTCGTGCAATCGATGCGCTTTACCCCGACGAGGATCGGGACCTATCGCATCGCCTGCGCGGAGTTCTGCGGGGCCAATCACGCGCACATGCACGGAACGTTCGTCGTTCAATCGAAAGCGGACTTCTCGCGTTGGCTTGCCGCTACGGCAAAGTCGCAGAGCGCGATGGGCGGCGCGATCAACCTCGCCGCGGGAACGGCGGCCGCCGGGCAGGCGCTCTTCAGCCAGAAATGCACCGCTTGCCACGCGCTCGGAACCTTTAGCGACAAGATCGTTGGGCCGGGGCTCAAGGGCCTCGCCGCAGACCCGGCCCATCCCTATCTCGTGACCGGCAAACCGGTCAGCGGCCCCGACATTGAGTACGTCATCGTCAACGGCTATCACGGCCTCGACCAGTCGAACCACCAGGGCCTGCCGTCGATCGGCACGATGCCGACCCGGGAGGCCAACGGTCTCAGCAACACGGATATCGCGAACCTGGTCGCGTATCTGCTCAGCCTCAGTAAGGAAAAGTAGGGAGAGCCATGGCAATCGCTGCAGCCTACGCAAGCGCCGTCAACGCGCACATCCACCCGGAGCCGGTCGGATTCATCCGTAAGTACGTCTTCTCGCTCGATGCCAAAATCATCGGCATGCAGTACATGATTACGGGGCTGATCTTCT
>JBOHTW010000428.1:0-16271 GCA_050733835.1 Vulcanimicrobiaceae bacterium
GTCTGAGACAGGCGGTTGACGCCGGCCACCCGTAAAAACGGAAACAATCGTTTAGCGAATGCCGTAACGTGTTGCTTAGTTGTGGGATTCGGAGACCTATTTTAACATTGCAACTTCGCCGACGTGCAGCAGGGCCAGGATGCAGCCCCAGTTCAGGCAAACGCCGCCGACCTCGTCGCGATCGAAGCAGACGCCTTTTTGCCGAACTGGTCGAGCCGAATCGCCGCGTGGCAGCCGCCGGGGCCGGCTCCGATGACGATTACGGTCGACGTGTTGGTCTGCCAAGTTGGTGCTCCTATCGTGAGGCGGCAAGGACCGCCAGTGCTTCGACGAGCGCGAGAACCGCCGCCCGTTCATTGAAGCGGATGGATAATATTAGCGCGTTCAAGAATCTCCGATGCGGATATCCCTGGGATGAACAGCGCGTTGGTGGGAAGTTTCACGACGAATTCTGATCGGTCTATTTCGCGGCTGGAGGCTTTCGCGTCGCGTCGCGATCGTAGACCCTAGCGCGCGAAGGTTCCCGATGCGGAGAATCTCGACTAAGGAGTACACAGGCAACAAGATTGGGCGGATCACAACGAACACAACCCCCGCGATCAGCGAGTACGCGATTCCGACGGCCGCGAGCAACCCGGGTGGAATTGCGGCAGGCGCCGACGGTGCGCTCTGGTCTACCGAGTCCAGCAACAACAAGATTCGGGCGAATTACAACCGGCGCAACTCCCACGATCACCGAGTACTCGATCCCGACTTCGATGAGTAAGTCGTTCGGCATCGCTACGGGCCCCGGCGGCTCGTTGTGATTCACGGAATCCACCGGAAACAAGATCGGACGCGTGCAATAGCCGGTTGACCCCGAGTGGGGGCAGTGCTATCCTGTAACCATGGCTGAATTGAAGGTTCGCAATCTCGACGACCGGGTCGCTTCCGCCTTACGTGCCCGCGCCAAGAAGTCGGGCGTCTCACTTGAGGAGGAGGCACGGAGGACGTTGAGTCACTCCGTCGCCGCACGACAACACGCTTTCGCTCGCCGGGCCGCTGCGCTGCGGGCGGCAATCGGGCGGCCGTCCACCGACTCAGCACTCGATGGCGCGGCCATCATCCGAGCCGAGCGCGATGCCTCCGGCTGACGAGCTGACGACTGCGGTGCTCGACGCGTCCGTCGCTGTTCAGTGGCTCGTGCCAGAGCGCGGAAGCGAGGCCGCCGCCTCGCTCATCGAGCGCCCGATCACATGGCTTGCACCACGGCTGCTCGTCACCGAAGTGGCGTCAGCCCTGCGGCGCAAAGTCGTCGAGGACGGTTTACGCGTCGAATTCGCCGTGCAAGCCGTCGATATTTTAGGGCAAGCCGTTTCGAACGGGATGCTCCAGCTGGCCGAAGATGAGACGCTCGTTGCGGCCGCGCTCATGCTTGCGCTCACGCTCGAACACAAGGTTCCCGACTGTCTTTATCTTGCGCTCGCCGAGCGAGAAGCAACGCCGTTGGTAACCGCCGACCGAGTTCTCGGAAATCTCGCCGAGCGACGCGGACTCCCAGTTTTGAGGTTTCACTAACCAAAGTGTACTCCCGAATTGTGTCAATGGGTTTGAATTGGCGCTCCTCGATCACGCGTAGAACGTCGACCGCCGCGGCGGCGTCAAGGCCCAATCGACGCGCAGCTTCTTCAGAGACATCATCACGCTCGGCCGTTCCCCGCGTCGATTCACTATTCTAGCCGCGTTGCGCTCAGGGTGCGACGCGCCCTGCTCCGCCGGGTTTGGTTAGGCGATATAACATCGAACGCCATAACGACGGAGCCGCCCCCTCGTTTTCGCGGCCCATCCGGCACGATTGAGAGCGCGACGATGGCTGCCGCTAGCGCAAGCTTCGAACCGTGCGCGTAGCCGGTAACCTGCGGGCGGGGGCTCCAATGAACGCCTGGAGTCCAGCTTTCGCATTGAAGAGCATCACGAAGTCCGTTCAACTCCCTCTCATGCCGAGGTTCGTATCCGGGATCGGAACGCGCTGCTGACTTGCGGGCCGGGACGAGTGAACGTCGAGGTATCGAGGAGGTCGTGGCGCGTTTCTACGATACGACGTAGTAGCCGGTGATGGTTCCGGTGGTTCCGTTGCCGTAGGCGACCGCTCCGTTCCCGTTCGCGTCGATCGTGAAGGTCGCGACCACTTGACCCGTGCTCGTCTGTTTGACGGTGCCGGTGACGCCGCCGTTCGTCGCCGCAACCAGCATGACGGTCGCATCGTCGGCGGTGTCCGTGACGACGGTCGTCCCGGCGACTAGCACTCCCGAACCGCTATACGTGAACCCACCGCTAAGCGTCGCCGACGCAACCTGCGTCCCGCCGGTGATCGTCCACGTCGTTCCCGAACCCTGCGCGAGCGCGAGCGCGTTCAGTGCGCCGGTGTAGGCGACCTCGGTACCGGTCAGATTCAGCGCGGTTCCGCCGCTGCCCGTCGCCGCGGTGATCGCGAAGTTGACCGTCGCGCCAAGTTCTTGCGTGAGCTGTGCCGAGTCCGCCGTAGCGCCCAAACCGCAGGATGCCGTACCCGCAGCGACGACACAGCTCAGGCCCGCGTTCGCAAACGGTGGCGTCGACGCGTCGACGGCCGCGCTTGCCGTTACCGTCACGTTTTGTTGAGAACTCGCCTGCGATCCGGCGACGCTTACTTTTTCATAACCGGTGACGGCTCCGGTCACACCGTAGCTCGTGACCACCGCCGTCACGCTGAGATTCGTCGAAACGAGGGTTACCGTTCCGACGAGGTCTTGCATCAGCATCGTGCAGGCCCCATCGTAAAACGTCTTCACTTCGACAGCCGTCTGCGTCCCCGAGATCGGGTTGCTCGTAACGATCGAGTTGTTCGCGCACGGCATCGTCGAAAGCGCGTGACGCTGCGCCGTCTGCGCGAGGCGTGCGTACGAAAGTGCCGAGGTACCCGTCGGACTGGCAAAAATTGCCGCCAGCCGTTGCGACTGCGCACCGGCCAGGGCGCTTTGGGTCACCGAACGCTGAACGCCGGCGGACTTTATGCCGCCGGGCGGACCACTGGGGACGCTGCCTCCACTGCTACCGCCGCCGCCGCATCCGGCCAGCAACAAGGTTCCCACGAACAGCGGCACGCTGAGTGCCAGCCATGCGGTGCGTTCTAGCATAATGCAATCTCCGTCACAACCGAGAAAAGAGAACGGCACGCTTCCGTACGTATGAGCCAAGCCCTCGGAAATTACAAGCACTTCAACCCGATTGTGACGTAGCTCCCATCTGTCGAGCGCGGCGCTCGCGGATTCCGGGAGGACGCCTCCGTACTTCGGGAACTAAACTCGCGACTCGCTAGCAATCGTTGGCGTTGCAACCTTTCCGGCTCGATGCGACTCTCAGACCACGAGTTCGTTTTACCGATAAGGAATCGTCATGGGCCGCCCCACGGAAATCATCCTTTACCAGGCCGAATGGTGCCCGTACTGCGCACGCGTGCGCGCCAAACTGACCGAGTTGCTGCTCGACCATCGGATCGTAAACGTGCCGCGCGATCACGGTTCGCGCCACGAAGTGGTCGCCGTCTCCGGCCAAACCAGCATCCCCGTGATGGTCGACGGCGACGTCACCTTGGACGACGACGATGACATGATCCCCTACTTGGAAAAGACCTACGGCAAGGCCGCCGTCACTCCACGCTGACGCTCGCGCCACGCATTGGGCGTGGTTTGGCGAGAACGAAGACCAGCGGCGTCAGCAAGAAGCTTAAAATCGTGAGCGCAATCGACGCATCGCCGTACGCCTGCGTTGACGCCTGCTGCAGGACCAACTGATAGATGTGGCCGATTCCGACGTGGCTCTGGAGCGCGTTCGTCACTGCCGGGCTGGCGTGGTTGATCGTCGATGCGAGCCGATCCTGATGGAATGCGGTCCGATTTGCCAGCAGCGTAACGAGCGCGGCGGTCGAAAACGAGCCGCCGAGTTGAAGCGATAGGCTCGTGAATGCCGACGACTTCGGGATCATCGCCGGTGGAATCGAACCGAGCACCGCAATCGAGAGCGGCGTGAACAGCAATCCGAGCGCGATGCCCGAGAGGATCAGCGGCGGCACGAGCGTCCAGAAGCCACTATCGGTGGTCGTGACGCCGACCTGCATCCAATTCGACACCGCGAGCATGATGAAACCCGCGCCGAGCAATATCCGCGTATCGATCCGCCCCGAACTCGCGACACGCGCCGCAATCGGGGCTAACACGGCGATGAACAGCGCCCGGACGAAGATCAGCTCGCCCGACAACGTCGCCGTGAACCCGAGCACGCCTTGAACGAACTGCGGCAACAGGACCGTTGACCCGAACAGGCTCGCTCCGATGGCAAACCCCATAGCGGCGCCGGCGGCGACGCTTCGGTACTTGAGCGCCCGCAGATCGACGATCGGCCGGTTCGTACCCCACAGTTCCCAGAACGCGAAGCTCATGAGGCCGATGAGCGCCGTGCCCGAGAGCAACCAAATAACGCCCGAGTCGTACCAATCGTTGCGCTGGCCCTCGTCGAGCACGTACTGCAAAGAACCAAGACCCGTCGCCAGCAACCCGAGGCCGACGCCGTCGACGGGGATATGCGCCGGATCGTTCGGGTTCTTGAGTTGCGTAAAGATGATGATCGCGGCGATGATGCCGGGGACGAGGTTGATAAAAAACACATAGTTCCACGCGAGATTGTCGGTCAGCCAGCCACCGAGCGTCGGGCCGATCGTCGGACCCACGATCGCGCCCATTGCAAACAGCGCTTGGCTGGCGCCGAGTTTCTCGCGTGGGAAGGTATCGCTGAGGGTGGCCTGCGCGGTCGCAACCAGGCCACCGCCGAACAGTCCCTGCACGATGCGCCAGAAGATCAAGTCGCCAATCGAACCGGCAACTCCACAAAACATCGACGCAACGGTGAAACCGACGATCGCAAGGCTGTAGTATTGTCGCCGGCCAAAGCGCATCTGCAGCCACGGCGTCAGTGGAATGACGATTACGGCCGAGATGATGTAGCCGGTGACGACCCAAGCGCTTTCGTCGAGCGTCGCGCCGAGATTGCCCTGGATCACCGGCAACGCGACGTTCACGATCGTGCTGTCGAGCGTTTGCATCAAGGTCGCCAGCATGATCCCGATGACGATCAGGGTCCGGCGACTCCCGTATTCGACGACGTCGCGCTGCTTGACCGGGATCACGGCTTGGCTCATGTCGGCCGTATAGACGCTCCCGCGCCCGCAAGCGTTGCAGCCACGGCGGCGCCGATTACGGTCGCCGCCAGATTGACCGCATCGTTCCCAAACCAGGTCAGGCCCCGCAACGGCGTCGTCGCCACGCCGCATGAATGAACCGGAACCTCGCATGGGCGCCGGCAGGCCGGGCACCAGCGCAGCGACTGCACCGAGGCGCCAAGCACCGAATCGGCGAGCGCGCCGGCCAAGCCGCCGACGAAGATTGCCGCGGTCGCCTCCATTCCGACGAGCCGCGCAGTGGCGGCGATCAAGAGCGCCCCGCCGATCTCGGCGAGCGTGCCCACTACCGTGATGCCGCCCGAGAGCCCGGTCGCCACCGGTCGAAACGAGAGAATCGAGCGCGGCCGACCGCCGACGAACGTGCCAATCTCCGTGCCCCACGTGTCGGCCGTCGCCGCGGCGAATGCGCCGGCGAACGCTACCGTTGCCCGCGGGTCACCGCTCAACGCGGCGAGGGCGCAGACCGCCGCGACCGCGCCGTTGGCGAGCACCTGTGCCGAATCGCGCGCGCCGAGCTTGCCGACGTCGACGAACGCTCGTTTACGGGCGCGGCCCACGCGCGACAGCGCAACCGAGGTCACGAAGAACGTTAGCAAGACGATCGCGCCCGCGAATCCGAGCCCGCCGATCGTCGCCGTGCCGACGGCGATCGCGGCAACCGCCCCGTTGCGCGAGAGCACATTCGCCCGAACGGCGAGCACGACAATCACGGTCGAAACGAGTACGCCGACGAGCCAACTCATGGTTCCGATGGCTTCAAGCGGTGTTACTTAGATTCCGCGCGCTCCTGATGGTTGCGCTACGCGGTGTTCGGCGACGTCCGCCGGCGGCTCGCGGCCTTCATCCGATTGCGGCATGCGCGCGGGCGACAACCGCAGGTAGATCACCGGAACGAGCACCAGCGTGAGCAGCAGCGAGCTTGCCAAGCCGCCGATCACGACGGTCCCAAGCGAGCGCTCCGCCTCCGAGCCCGGGTCCAGCGCGAGGGCCAACGGTAGCATGCCGGCAATCATCGCGAACGTCGTCATGACGATTGGGCGGAAGCGTTCGAGCGCGCTCTCGCGAACGGCGGCCTCGGCGCCGAGCCCGCGCATGCGGAGCCGGTTGGCGAAATCGACCAGCAATATCCCGTTCTTGCTGACCAAACCCACGAGCAACACCGAACCAATGAATGAAAACAAGTTAAGCGTTTGGTGAGTCACTGCAAGCGCACCGAGCGCGCCGACGACGGCAACCGGCACGCTAAACATGATGATGAACGGCGTTCGGTAACTGTTGTAGAGCGCGACCATCAAGAGATAGACGAGCACGATCGAAAGCAACAGCGAGACGCTCATGCCGACGACGGTCTGCGTCACCGCCTGCTGATTCCCGCCGGCAACCGGCGCGACGTGTACCACCGCCGGGAGTTGCAAATCGCGCAGGCGGGCGTTGAACGCGCGCTGCACGTTCGAGAGCTCGTATCCCGGCGCAACGTTGGCGCCGACGTAAACGACCGCCCGGCGATCGATCCGGGTGATCAGCGGCGGCGCGGGTGCGAGCACGAAGTGCGCGACATCGCCGACGTGGACGATCGAACCGTTGCCCGCGCGAATCGGGATCGCCGCGATCGATGCAAGATCGGTCTGATTTGCCTGCGGATAGATGACCTGGACGTTTTCGAGCCCATTCGCGCCGGTGAACTGGGTCGCGACGTCGCCGCCAAACGCGGCCCGAATCGCCGATGACGCCGTGCCGATGCTTACCTGTAGCGCGCGCGCACGATCTCGATCGAACTGCACTTCCATCTGCGGCGCGTCCGCGCCCGCCGAGGTCGTGACATCGACCGCGCCGGGAGTCGCGCGCAGGGCCGCGAGAACCTGAGGCGCGTACGCTGCCGGATCGCCGGCGTCGGTCGAAACAACCTCGTCGATCGGCTGCTGGATGCCGCCGGTCGTGCTGGTTGCCGGAATCGCAACGACCGCGGCTTGCGGCACGGCCTGTACGGCACGTCGTTGGATATCGGCCGCCCAACTTGCGGTCGACTCGCTGCGATTTCCCTTCAAGAAGACGTGCAACTGGCCGATGGCGGCATTGCTGACGTAGCCGCTGAGGTTACCGACGTAGGCGCCCGCAAGCGCCGTCTCCGACGCGACGTCGGGCGCGCGGTTCACGAGTTGCTCGAGCACCAGGACGCCGCGGCGGGTCGTTTCGAGCGGCGTGCCCGCGGGATAGCTTACCGTCACGAACAATTCGCCACGATCGACGGCGGGGATGTATTCGAAGCCGACGAGGCCAAGTGGAATGAGCCCGGCCGCGATCAGCAGCGATCCAAAGCTGAAGCCGATAACGGCCCACGGGCGCGCGAGCGCCCAGCCGAGCACGCGGTTCACATACCAGCGCCGGACGGCTTCGAAGCCGCGCGTAAACGCGTCGATCAACCGGCCTGGCCGCCAGCGCGAGAACAGCGACCAGCGGCCGGCCAACGCCGGCGTGATCGTGAACGAGACAAACAGCGACGTCAAGGTTGCGACCGTGACAACCAGTCCAAATTCACGCAAAAACAAGCCGACGGTACCCGGTAGAAACGAGATCGGTAAGAAAACGACGACGTCGACCAACGTGATGACGACCGCAGCAGCACCGATCTCCAACCGTCCGCGAACTGCCGCGGTCTGTGGCTCTTCACCATTCTGCGCGTGCCGTTCGACGTTCTCGAGCACGACGATCGAGTCGTCGACCAAGATTCCAATGATCAAGGTCATCGCCAGGAGCGAGACGATGTCGAGCGTGAAATTCGCGAGCTTCATCGCCGCCAGCGTCACCAGCAACGACGTCGGAATCGCGACCATCACGACGACGGCGTTGCGCCACGAGCGCAGAAAGAACAACATGACGACGGCGGTGAACACAATTGCTTCAGCGAGCGTCCGCAACACGCTGCTAAGCTGCTGCTGCGTATAGGTCGCTTGGACGTTGAGGGCCGTCAGGGTGACGTCGGGATATTGGCGGCGCAGTTGCGGCAACAGCGCCACGACGGCCTGGGCGGCCTGCACTTCGCTCTCGTTGCTCGCCTTTTGGATGTCGAGCGTAATCCCCGGATTGCCGCCGGCATACGCGTACACGCGCTGGGGCTGATATGCCGCCTGGACGCTTGCAACGTTGCCGATCGTCCACAGCCGCGCGGCCGAACTCCACGGGTCGGTCCCCGCCGCGGCCGACGACCCGCCAGCCGAGAGCAGGAGGTTGCTGACGCTCGCCGGGGTCGCGATGTCGCCTCGAATATCGATGTTTGTCTCGCGGTTCGCGCCGTAGACAATGCCGCCGGGTGCGCGCACGTTGTTTGCCGCAATCGTGCTCGTCACATCGGTCAGCGTGAACCCGGATCCGCTGAGCTTGTGCGGGTCGACGCTTACCTGGATCGACGGCGTGACGTTGCCGTTGACCTCGACGAACGCGATTCCCTTAACCTGTTCGAGCGCCGGAACGATCCGGTTGCCCACTACCGACGAGAGCGCGCCGCCTGCGAGCGTCTTGGAACTGGCGACCAGCGAGACGACGACGGCTTGGCTCGGGTCGTAGATCGAGACGGTCGGCGTCTGAAGGTCGTTGGGCAGTTGCCGCTGCGCGTTCTGCACGCGGCCCTGAACCTGGACGAGATCGGTGTTCGCATCGGACGACAGGCTAAAGCGTGCGACGATCGTCGCCTGGCCGGGTTGGATGGCTGTCTCGATGTCGTCGAGTTGCGGCGCGCCGGCAATTTGATCCTCGAGCGGCCGAACGATCGCGTCGCGCATCTCGGTCGTCGACGCGCCCGGGTAATTCAGCGAAACCTCAATTGTCGGAATATCGTTGTTGGGAAACTCCTGTTTGATCAGCGTGTTTCCAGCGATCGCTCCGGCGAGCGTCACCAGTGCGATGAAGACGGTGACGAGCGTTGGGCGGCGGATGAACAGCTGAGTAAGCGACATCGGTCAGATCCTCGCGGCGACGGGTGCGCCTGGGGCAGCGGGTAGCGGCGCCAGCCGCGGCGCGCGCGGCTTCGGTGCAAACCAAACGAAGACGATCGGCACCAGCAACAGCGTCAAAATCAGCGAACTGGTCAGACCGCCGATTACGACGATGCCGAGCGAGCGTCGCGTCTGCGAACCTGCTTCCAGCGCGAGCGCCAGCGGCGCCATGCCGGCGATCATCGAGCACGTCGTCATCACGATCGGCCGGAAGCGTTCCTGGGCCGCACCGGTAACCGCATCGATTCGGCTCAAGCCCTCGTGGAGTTTCTGGTTCGCTAGCTCGACGAGCAGGATGCCGTTCTTCGAGACCAGACCGACGAGCAGCACCGTCCCAATCATCGAGTACAGGTTCAACGTCTGATGCGTGATCCACAGCGACCCGACCGCGCCGACGCACGCCACCGGAATCGCGAACATGATGATGAACGGTAGCCGGTAGCTGTTGTAGAGCGCGACCATCAGCAGAAATACTAAGAGGAATGAAAGTCCGAGCGCGGTTCCGACGCCGCCGACGGTGTCGGCCAGATTTTGCTGCGCGCCGCCGCGGTTCGGAACGATCGTTACGCTGCTCGGCAGATGCAGCTGCGCGACTCGCTGCATGAAACCGCGCTGCACGTTCGACTGCGCGAAGCCCGGCGCAACGTTGGCGAGTACGTGGACAACGGTGACCCGGTTGACGCGCGACAGCAGCGGGGCGCTCGGATTGGAGACCATCTGCACGATGTCCCCAACGTGCACGATCGAACCGTTGCGTGCTCGTACCGGGATCGCGGCGATGGCGGCCAACGAGGTCTGGTCGGATTGGGGATACGCGACCTGGACGTACTTGGTCCCGTTCTGCGTCGCGATCTGCGCGGCGAGCGCGCCGCCGAACGAGGCGCGCACGGCGTTGGCGGCGGTCGCAATGTCGACGTCGAGCCCGCGCGCTCGCTCGCGGTCAAAGAAGAGATCGATTTGCGGTGCTCCCGACGTGAGCGACGTATTTACGTTCGCCGCCCCGGGCGTGGCTTTTAGCGCGTCGGCGACGATCTGCGTGTAGCTCGCTGGATCGCCTTCGGTCGTCTCGACGAGATAGTCGATCGGTTGCGAATTTCCACCGCCGCCGGACGTCGCTGGAATCGCGACGATCGTCGCTTTCGGGTACGCGCTGCGCGCCAGCGCGCCGAATGCCTTTGCCCAATAATCCGTTGCATGCGCGGGCTTGTTCTTGAGAAAGATTTGGATCTGGCCGACCGAGCCGATGTTCAGACTTCCTCCAAAGCCGCTCCGCTCGGCGCCGGCGGTTCCGGTTTCACGCTGAACGTCCGCAATGCGAGCAAAGTCGCCGGTCAGTTTGGCGATCGCCGATTGCGTCGTCGAGAGCGGCGTTCCGCTCGGAAACGCAATTTGCATGAAGACCTGGCCGCGATCGACACGGGGCATGAACTCGAAGCCGACGGCCCCCAGCGGGATCAAGGCCAGCGAGCCGACGGTCGAAAGCCCGCAAAACGCAACCACCGGGATCGGATTCGTGAGGGCCCAGCGCAGCGCGCGATATACGTAGAAGCGGCGGACGCGCTCGAAACCGGCCGTGAACAAGTCAATTGGCTTGGGCGGCTTCCACTTCGAGAGTAACGACCAGGAGCCGGCCAGCGATGGTGTGATCGTAAACGAGACGGCCAGCGAAGTCAGTGATGCAACGACGACCACGAGGGCGAACTCGGCCAAGAATCGGCCGACCGTTCCCGGCAAGAACGCGATCGGCAGGAAGACGACGACGTCGACCAGCGTGATCACCATTGCGGCGGTGCCGATCTCCGAGCGACCGAGGATCGCGGCGGTTCGCGGCGCCTCGCCGTCGTCATAGTGCCGCTCGATGTTCTCAAGCACGACGATCGAGTCGTCGACGAGGATGCCGACGATCAACGTCATCGCCAGCAGCGAGATCGTGTCGATCGTCAGATTCGCCAACTTCATGACGATCATCGTCACCAGCAAGGAAGTCGGAATGGCGATCATCACCACGATCGCGTTGCGCCACGAGCGCAAAAAGAACATCATGACGATTCCCGTCACGACGATCGCGGCGAGCATCGTTCGCAACACGCCGGCGATCTGCTGCTCGGTGAATTGGGCTTGAACGTTGATGACGCTGACGTTGAGCTGCGGATACTCCCGGTTCAGCACCGGAATGGCGGCGAGCACCGCGCTCGACGCCTGCACCTCACTCGCGCCGGTCGATTTCTGGACTTGTAGCGTGATCGATTGACGGCCGCCGACGTACGAGAAGACCCGCTTGGGTTCGAAGCCGTCGACCACGTCGGCAATCGAACCGATCGTCGTCGTCCGCGGCGCGACGCTCCACGGGTTTAGACCGAGTTGCGCCGCGAGCGAACGCGCGCCGACCGCCGTCGACGCCGCAGGCGTGCCCGTGCCGCCGCCCGGTCCCGCAACTTTGGTTGCGCCGGTGCCGCCGACGGTCCCGGCGACCGGTAAGTTCGCAACCGACGCCGGATCGGTCAAATCGCCGCGCACGTCGAGCGTGGTCTCGCGCGTTTGTCCGAAGACGATTCCGCCCGGCAGGCGCGCATTGTTGTTCGAGATCGACGAGGTCACGTCGGCCAAGGTCGCGCCGGACGCGGCCAGCTTCGCCGGGTCGACGTTGACTTCGATCGCCGGGGTCACGACGCCGTTGGCGTTGACGTTGGCGACGCCGTCGGCTTGTTCGAGTTCCGGCACGAGCGTGTTCGTGACGATTGCCGACAGGGCGGCTTGCGAGAGTGCGTCGCTGGTAACGAGCAACGTGGCGACGGTTGGTTCGCTTGGGTCGAACGATGCCACGGTCGGCGCCGACAATTCGGCCGGTAAGACCGCCCGGGCCGATTCGACGCGCCGCTGCACTTGGACGAGATCGGTCGTTTTGTTCGAACTGAGCAAGAACGTCGCGGTGATCGATGCTTGACCCTCTTGGATCGAACTGGTCAGATTGTCGAGATTCGGGGCACCTGCGATTGCGTCTTCGATCGGCCGCACGATCGCGTCGCGAATCTCGGTCGGCGATGCCCCCGGATACCCGACGCGGACGCTGACCGTCGGAATGTCGACGTTGGGGAACTGCTGTTGAACCAACGTCTTGGCCGCGATTGCGCCGCCGAGCAGCACGAGCGCAAGTACGACGGTGACCAGGGTCGGACGATGGACGAAGAGTTGTGTCAGGCGCATATCACTGCGTCGTGACGGGCTCTCCGTCGGCAAGTCCGAGTTGCCCGTTCACCACGACCCGCGTGCCGGCGCCCAAGCCGCGCACGATCGCCGTGCGTCCGTCGTCGGTAATCTCGGTTACCGGCGCGACGTGTGCCTGGCCGCCCGCAATCGTCATCACGCTCTTGTGCGTGTCGTCGAGGAACGCCGAGACGGGGATGCCGAGACCAGTCGTCGCTGGAAGCTGGACGGTGCCGGTGACCGGAATGCCGGACGCGAGTTTCCCGTCGACGTTCGGAACCAAAACTTCAACCGTAAAGTTCGTCGAGCCCGGACTGACCTGACCGAGCACCGCGACGACGTTCCCGCTGAAGGCCGCGTTCGAGCCTGAGGCCGCGATCCGCACCGGCGAGCCGCGCGCGAGTTTAAAAACGTCGGCGCTCGAGGCGTTGAGCATCGCGTAGACGCTGTGGTCCGCTTGGATCGTGAAGATCGTTCGCGAACCCGGGTATTCGCCCGGATTGAGATTGCGGTTGACGACGATGCCGGCGATCGGCGAGACGATGATCGATTTTGAAATCTGGGCTTGGATCTGCTCGACCTGCGCGTGGGCAGCCGCGGCGTCGGCGGCCGCGGCCGCGATATTGGCGGCTTGCAATCCCTTGGAACCCGTTCCGTTGACCCGTGCGTTGGTATTCGCCGAAGTCAGCGCCGCCTGGGCGGATCGGACGGCGGATTGGTCGTTGTTGACCAGCGTTTGCTGTAGGCTGAACGCCTGCTGCGAAATGTAGCCGCTGGCGATCAAACTCTGATCGCGCTTGAGGTCGGATTGGGCCTGCGCGAGGTTCTGCTGCGCCTGCGCTAGGGCGGCGTGGGCCGACGACACCTGATCGCCGCCTTGACCGATCGCGAGATCGGCTTGATACCGCGCTTGAGTGGCCTTCGCGTCGGCCGACGCCGCCGCGCGCGAATCGGCGTCGAGGGTCGCGCGCAGGTCGGCCGTGGCGAGCACCGCCAAGGTCTGCCCGGCGGTGACGCGGTCACCCTCGCGCACCAGCACCTGATCGGCCGGTTCCGAAAGCGAACTCGTGAGGGTCACGTTTTGAAGCGGCGCGATGACGCCGGCGATCGCCAGCGTCGGCTTCACCGCCGCTTGGGCCACGGTTGCGGCGGCGACCGCCGGCGCGCCCGCCGGCGAGGCCTGGGTCCGAGCCCCGCGGCGATGCGCCGACCCGCCGCCGGCGCAGCCGTCGAGCAAGATCACCGCCAACGCAAGGGCGACCGCCGTTACCGCCTTCATCACCCTTAGGTTAGTCAGCGACCCTGAGATTGGGCGGAGGCGTTTCTGAGAGAACACTGAGACGACCCGCTTGGCTCTCTGGAGATTCTCAGCGGGTCTTCCTAGAATGCGATCTGAGATGGACCGAGTCATGCCGCGCGTCGTGGTCGTCGACGATGAACGCCAAATTCGCGAAATGTTGGAGCTGAATCTGACGCTCCGCGGCTTCGCCGTGCGGTGCGCCCAGGACGGCGTCGCGGCCTTGCCGCTCGTCAAGGAATGGCAGCCTGATGTGATCGTGCTCGACGTCATGATGCCGAAGATCGACGGCATCACGTTGCTCCCGCTGTTGCGTCGAATCACCGAAGTCCCGATCATCATGCTCAGCGCCAAGGGCGAAGTCGAAGACAAGGTCGAGGGTCTGATGCACGGCGCCGACGACTACCTCGGCAAACCGTTCGAGATGGCAGAGTTGATCGCGCGGCTGGAGTCGGCGCTGCGGCGGCCACGGCTTGCCGAGCGTAACGTCATCGCCTACGCCGACCTGACCGTCGATCTCGACGCCCATACCGTCGCGCGCGGCGTCACGCCGATCGATCTCACCGCGCTGGAATTCAAGCTGCTGGTTACCTTGGCGCGCAATCCGCAGCGCGTCTTCACCCGCGACCAACTTTTCGAGTTGGTCTGGGGGAACCAGAGCGACGCCGGACTCGGCAGCGTCGAACGCACGATATCGTATCTGCGCGCCAAGCTCGACCGCGACTTCGAGCCCCGGCTGATCCAGACGATCCGTGGCGTCGGCTACAGTCTGCGCGCCTGAAAATGTTCCGTTCGTTCACCGCGCGGCTGACCGCGCTCCAAGTCGGGTTGATCGTCGCCCTGCTGCTCGTCGTGACGCTCGGGCACGCGATCTCCGGCTTGCTCATCTACGCCAAGACGATCGAGCCGGTCGACGCGAGCTTGGCGACTCACGCCGCGCGCCATATCGAGCGCGAGCGCGCGCGCGGCGCAACGCTGAAGGACGCCGCGACCGAAGCGGTCGCGGCAATCCCCGAGATCGCATCGCCGTGGATCCGGATGAGCGTCTACGATGCGAACCGCCAGCTCATTGCCGGCCAGCGGCCGCCGCGGCGCAGCTTTGGCGACCGGGTCGCGTTCGCGGTTGCCGTCCTCGTGGGGATGCGGCCGGCCGACGCGCCGGTCGCCGGCGGCGTCGTGGTCGTCGCGCCGAGCACCGATCGCTTCCGCGAGCAACTCATCGCCTATCTGCTTCAAACCTTGCCGTTTGCCATCATCGCGATCGCCATCGCGGTGTTCGGCGGGCGGTTGATTGCAGCCCAAGCGGTTCGACCGCTGGTCGACGTGACGTCGGGGCTGCGCGCGTTAGCCGGCGGTGATTTCACGCCGCGGCCGATCGTCACCGCCGAGCGCGACGAGATCGGCGAACTGGCGCGCGCCTATAACGACGCGGCGATTCAAGTTCAGACGGCGTTCGCCGAGCGCGACCGCGTCGAGTCGCAGATGCGGCAGTTCATTGCCGACGCCGGCCACGAGCTGCGGACGCCGCTGACCGTCGTCATGGGCTATCTCGATGCACTCAAGGACGGCATCGTCAACGAGCCTTCCAAGACGGCGCGCGTCTACACGACGATGATCGGCGAATGCCGCCGGATGCGCGCAATGATTCAGCACCTGATCTATCTGGCCCGGCTGGATGCCACCGAGCGGCCGGCTGCAACGTCGATCGACGTCGCGAGCCTCGTCCAGCAGGTGGCGGCGACGCTCGAACCACTCGCACCGAATCTCGCGGTCGCACAAACCGACGGTCAAACCGGCGCGGTCGTCTTTGGCGACCCAAACGAACTCCGCGAGGCGATCACGAACATCGTCGACAATGCGATCAAATATGCAATCGGCGCGCCGATTCATCTCGCGGTCGTCACCGACGATCGGACAGTTGCCGTCGAGATTCGTGACGACGGCCCTGGAATGTCGGCCGAGGATGCCGCCCATGCCTTCGACCGATTTCATCGCGGCAGCGATCGCGGCGACGTCGAAGGGTCCGGGTTGGGACTCGCAATCGCCCGTCGCGCCGTCGAGCGGATGGACGGCACGATAACGCTCGGCAGCCAGTGGGGCAAAGGCACGACCGTGACGATCCGCCTCCCCCGCGCTGCCGCCGGTTAGCGATTCGCTTGAGGCGCGAACAGGGCGATCGAGGCAACTGGGTTCATCGGCGCCGGCGGCGCCAGATAGGTCAAGGTCGCAACGATCCCCAGCATCCCGCAAAAGACGAACGCAACCAGGGCGCGGGCGACGTGTTCGGGATGGATCTTGTTCATCCGGGTGCTCCTCCGTGGGCCGCAATGTCGGACTGTGGAAGCCATCGTACCGGCCGAAGCTGAAGCGGACTGGAGAGAATCGGTTAACGGCCGATGAGAAGCCGCCGTCAGGCGCCGGCGGGCGCCCGGTCCAGCGCATCGAGCAAGCCGTCGACGGTGACCTCGTCGGCGACGACGTCGACCCGCAGGCCGCGCTCCCGGGCGGCGGCGGCGGTGACCGGGCG
>JBOHTW010000429.1:0-6328 GCA_050733835.1 Vulcanimicrobiaceae bacterium
TGTTCGCACGGTAAGCGCGGTTCGATCCGTAGGTCGATGCCTGGTTCGCCGGCGCGTGATAGCCCGGCTGCTTATTGAAGCGATCGAATGCGCTGGGCCCCTCACTACCGGTCATCGATGCGCGGCGGTCGGTGGCCGCCACCGGGGGAAAGTTCGCGGGCCGGTTCTGTCTGCTGAGTGGGCGAGTGAACGCGGCGTTGGCCGGGCTCCCGTGGTTGACGGTGGCGAGATAGTTGCGGTCCCGGGCAGCCGTCTGGAGATGCTGCGTTTGCGCCGCGGTCGGTGCGACGTGACGCTCGTTCTCGTACGCCAGCTCGCTGCGAGTCGGCTGCGCGACGACGCCGCCCGGACCGCCATTATAGCTGACTCGGTTGATCGTCGTATTGTCGTAGTTGTTGATCACGGTGCGATTGACGTACACATCGTTGATGACGGTCCGATTGACGTTGGTCACCGCGGTGTTGTAGCGAAACCGGTCGCCGAACCATCCGCCGCCGACGTAGCCGGCGCCGAAGTAACCGAACCCGTAGTTCACGCAACCGTAGTAGCCGATGTGCGGCCCCCAGTAGCCGGGGTGCCACGCGTACACGTTGCCGCCGTAACCCCAATAGCCGGGCGTCCAGAGATAACCGTACCGGGGCGCGGCGACCCATGTGCCCGGGACCCAGAAGTAGCCGTACGGGCCGTAGCCCCAATAGCCGGGCGTCCAGATCAGATTCGGCGCGGGGCACGGCGGCTGTTCGTAGACCGGCAGCGCCGGCGGCCCAAAGTTGACCGAGACGCCGATGAAAACGCTGGCCGGCGCCGGCGCGGGAGCCCCAATGAGCGCGATCGCAATCGCGAGTGCTCCAACGAAAGTAACGAGCCGGGAGTTGATGATGCGAACCATGGCGGCATATCCTCCGTGACCGATTGCTTACCAGAATAAACGGCCGCCGATAAGCAAATGCGCGCGGCTCTCACGACACTTTCATCCGTCGCCTTACGCTAGAATTGGATGAGAGGCTAAACTCCGCGCCAGGCGTGCCGAGTTCTCTTGTCAGGAGGACTCAAGCCCATGAAAAAGCTCGCGCTCATTCTCCCAATCGTCGCCGGCGGCATCGCCGTCGCGCTCGGCGGATTTTCCAATCCCGCAGTCGCGCGCGTCACCGAAGGCGGCCCGGTCGCGATCGATTCGTGTAGCGTCGGCAACGGCGGACGCTACGGCGGCCGTATTGGGAACGTCGCGATCTCGTACCGCAACCTGCGCCCGATCGCGCTCGACCGCGTCGTTTTTCAGGTCAACTACCGCGGCGTGCGCCGCCGCATCACCGACTCCGGCACGTTCTCGCAAGGCGCCTTGATCCGGCACAATTTCTCAAACCTCAACGGCGTTCCGTTTAGCGGCCCGAACCCCGACAACTGCACGGTCATCGCGGCGCAATCCGTGGACGGCCGCTGGTGGGGCCGGCGCGGCCACGACAAGTTCTAGGCGCTCACCCATCAGTTGGGTTATGTCCAACTTAGAAGCCGGAAACTACGGGCTGGCGGAGTCGAATACGGCGGCGACGTCGAGGTGAAGGTCCTCGAAGCGGGTACTGTGCGCGACCTCGCCGCGTTCGAAGGTCGCGCTTCGATCGCATTCGTGGCAAACAATGCGTTCCGTAGCCGGATCGACGATGACCACGAGCGACCCGCCGTTGGCGAGATAGAGTGCGGTCTTTTCCGCTACGTCGGAGTCGCGGTCATCGGGCGATAGAATCTCGACCGCGATGTCCGGCGCGAACGCCGGCTTCTCACGGGCCGGTCCAGCTTCGCGCGGCAGCCTTTCCGAAGCGACGAATGCCACGTCAGGCACGAGCGAACTTGGCCGCTCGTTCGGCGGCAAAAGGTAAAAGCGCCATTCGGTCCCGACGGTGCCGCGGCCGGGCGCCCAGGCATCCAAGATCACGGCCATTCGCATTTGTAAGATCGAGTGCCGCGTCTGCGGGCTCATCTTTTGCACGCGCCGGCCGCGCAGCATTTCGATGGCCGGTTTGACTTCGGGAATGCCGAGATCGGGGGCAAGCCGCATATCGTACTCCTCATGCGAATCTATCACGCCCGGTGAGCCGACGGCAAGTTGCCCGCTTCCCGCCCGGTTCCGGCACCTTCTACTTGCGTCGCAAGGGCAAACGCTTTTACTTCGGCTCCACCTTAATTAAACAAATCGCCATCTCTTTAACTAAGCCCGAGAATACGAGCACACGCGCCCGGTCGAAGTGCGAGCAGGCGATGGGACGCTTATCTTGCCCTTTCAGTGCGGCGTCGGCAAGCCTATACTTCGGGGTACCCCAAACCGAGACGCCGCGGCCCGGCCGCGAGGGTGCACCATGCAGACGATCGCCGACGTCCAACCACAGATGGATGCCATCGCCACCTATCTCGGCCGGACATTCCCGACTGCGAGCATCGAACGCTATCACGATTCAGGGCGCGATGTCCTCGGCTTCAAATTCACGGCGGCCAGCCACTGCAACGTTGAATTTCAGACCGAGTTTCTCAAATCACTTCCGCGCGACGAATCCGGCGTCGCGATGGAGCTGCACCTGCGCCACGTCGGCGCCGAGATCATCGAGACCAAGCGCGAGCAGCGCCTCATCTTTACAACGACCGGCACCTCCCGCGAACCAACTGCATAGCGCTCTACGACCAAAGCGCGCCAATCGGCACCGCCCACATATTGGACCCGAACGGGACCGATCGATCGCCACAATAGAACACGATCCCGCGGTGTAGTTTGCCTTTGGCAGCATCTGCCAGCGCGCGGAGTCCACGAAAATCGGCGTTTGTCACTGTCGACGCGGCCTTCGCCTCAATTCCGACGATTCTGCGATCGCCCGATTCCACCACAAAGTCGACTTTGTTCTGTCGATGTGTCCGAAAGTGCATGAGTGTAAACTCGCCAACGCCTTCAAAGCTAATCAGTTTCGACAGTTCCGTGCCGATGAAATCTTCGATAAGCAACCCGATCTGCGAATCGCCGGGTGAGAGGTTCAGCAAGTGACCGTAGAGGCCAGGATCGTTGATGAGCATCTTCGGTGACCGAACGATCCGTGCATCAAGCCCGCCGGACCACGGCGGTAATTCGCTGATGAGAAATGTGAGTTTCAAGAGCTCGACGTAACGTCGGACCGTCGAGGCGGGAGTTGCCACGTCTCCTGCGAGCGCTTCAATATTGCGCGGGCCGCCTGAACGACTCGCAAGCGCGCGAAGGGTACGGACGATTGCAGCTTCATCATCGATGTTGCTGATGGTCTTGATCTCTCGTTGGATGACCGTCGCGAGATACGAACCGAACCACGCGTTGCGGCGTGATCGGCTGCTGCGCGCGAATGCATCGGGGTAACCACCTTTGAGCGCGCGTTCGACGACGAGGCCGCGCGTCTCCGCGCCTGTCCGCACCGCCGGTTCGTCCGAAAATGCCCATGAAAGAAACCGAGCGCTCGTGTTTTCGATCTCGCATTGGGCAAGCGGCCACAAGTCGAGGATCTCGACGCGCCCGGCCAATGACTCCGAGATGTGCGGAATTGTCATGACGTTCGTCGACCCGGTCAACAGAAAGCGACCCGGGCGGCGATCGGCGTCAACTGCGCGTTTGACGGCGATCATGAGCGCGGGGACGCGCTGAACCTCATCTATGACGGTCCAATCTCGCGCATCGGCCGCCAAGAACCCCTCAGGGTCTGACTCGATCGCTGCGAGGGTCGTTGCGTCGTCGAGCGTCAGGTAGCGTCCCATCGCCGCTCGGCTTGTCCGCTGCGGTGCGAACGTTATGGGTTCGCCGGGCAATGTTTGAGCTGCGCGTCGCGCCAAGGTGGATTTTCTGTGGTGTAAATCCCACCACATAATGGTGTATTTCCCACCACTGCGAGGCCGCCGCCAGTCACCCCGACCCGGCTACCCGCGGTTTCGGTAGCTCGCTTTCGATCAGGCTCGTCGCGGCCAGCGCATCGAGGGCGGCGCGCTCGCGGGGGGTCATCGGCGGCGTCGGCACTGCGCGCGCGGCGTCGAACGCGAAGCCGGTCCGCTCGGCGATCTGCGCCGGCGTCGTGTCGCCGCGATGCGACGCGAGGTGAAAGCGATCGGTCGCGCCCGGTTCGCGTTCGAAGACGGCGAACGGCGTGACCAGTACCGCCAGATTACCGGCCGCGGTGACGAAGTCGAGCTTGTCGACGAAGCTTCGCGGCGAGTGCTCCGTGCGCCACGCCGCGATCCGCTTGACCGTCTGCATGAGCACCGCCGCGCCGCCGCCGCCGGGCAGCCGGACTTTCGGCGCGTGCCAAGATCCGATCGCCGAAACGTTGGTCCGGCCGAGCGCGTCAATTTGCGCCGCCCCGAGATACATCAGGCCGATTCGCCCGCGCGCCGCTAAATCGTACAAGTCTTCGTTGGCGAAGATCGACGCGCTGCCGCCGAGCAAGACCGGATCGATGCTCGAACGCGGCAGCTTGCGCGGCGCGACGTCGACCCCACCGGCCACCGAGATGTAGGTGAACTCGAAGTCGTAAGCGCGCTTTGCTAGCACACAGGCGACCATCGGCAGCACCGAGTTGACCCCGCTCGCCGTAATCTCGCCGGGCCGGATCGCGCGCGCGAGGTTGACGACGATATATTCAGCCGGCGTCCAGCCCTCAGACATGCGCGAGCGCGGCCGCCGCAATCGCTTCGGGCGCCGCGGCAAGGTGCCGTTGCAGCGCCGCGTCATCACTCTCGAGATACGCCGCGACCGCGTCGAAGTCGATTGCGTAATCCGGATGCATCGAACCGGGCCACGCGCCGCGCGCAACGATCGCGACGGCTTCGACCATGAACCCGGGGACCAATGTCAGCTCCGGCCGGCGCGCGAGTTCCTCGGTTGACACCAATCGCTCAGCGGTGACGAGCACGCGATTCGCCGCCCGCGTCAACAAGCGATCCCAATGCGGCGTCCCATACACCCGCGCGTTGCCCAGCGCATCGACTTCGTTTGCATGGATGACCGCGAAGTCCGGAGCGATCGCCGGGATGACGACGGTCGCTTGCCCACTATACGGATCGACGACCGTTCGCCAGCCGTTTAACGCAATCAAGTCGCTGCCGAAGACGCCGGGAACGGCTTGAAACGGCACGCCGAACGCGGCCGCGCGAAACCCGGCGGCCAAGGTCGCGCACGAATGTTCTTCGAGCTTCAGCCGCCCGGACTCGATCGCGCTCCGATACGCGGGTGCGAGGCCAAAGCCGGCCTCCATCGCAACGATGCCCGTCTTCGCGCGCGCGACCACACCCGCTCGCGCGAGCACATCGATATCGTACCCCGGCGACGACTTCGCAATCTCGAGATCGCGCGCGCCGCGCCGGACCAGCTCGCGCACCAGCGCAAACGGCGCGCGATGCAGAAAGCTGCCGCCAATCGCAAGCGACGACCCGTCGGGAATCCGCAGCGCGAGTTCGGCGAGCGAGACGATCTTATCGGCCGGCACAATCACACGAGCTAAATCGGGTAGATGATCGAGTTGGGAATCAGCTCGCAATCGAAGATGCAGACCTTCTCTTTGAACTTGAGCGCACCGCCGTCGCGCACGATCACGTCCTGATAGCGGCCGGTGCTCAAAATCTCGCTCGGCTCGGCGCGCTTGGTGCGAATCACGAGATAGTTCGCCTCGACGGCAAACCGGTCGCTGTCGAGCGCGCGCACATACAACCCGGAGACCTGGTGGCGCTGCCGGTACGGCGCATGAAACAGCGTCTGCGTAATGCTGTAGACGCGGTCGCGCAGCATCCCCTTGCTCTCGAACGCGAGAATCGACAGCGGTAACCCCCGCTCGAAGTTCTCGCGGGCGACGATCCGGTACGTGCATTCGTCGGTGAACAACTCGGGCCACTCGTCGAACCGGCGCTCGTCGAGCGCGCGCACGTACGCGCCGTACAGATCCTCGATCGCCAACCGTTCCTCGACGCGCAGCCCGGTCGCGAGGTTCATACGTCCATCACCTCGCGGTAGTAGCGGTACATCGAACGGATCAGCGTCTCGGTGACCATGTGATCGCGCGGCCCCGTCCCGCGGCCATCCAGTTCGCAGACGGTCTCGGCGGCGGGGTCTTGGCGGAAGCCCTGCTGCGAAAACTCGATCACTTCGCCGTCGTCGGCCGAGACGTAACCGGCCGGTCCGAACAGGTTTGCCTGCCGCAAGCGCCGGCGCGCCATCGGTTCGTCGTCGCCGGCAAACCCGAAATGCGTCCAAACGAAGTCGAACGCTCCCGGCCCGGCCGGCACGATGTGTCGCGTCGAGAGCGAGTTGATCTGCTGCTGAATGATGAGGCTCGGAAAG
>JBOHTW010000430.1:0-1623 GCA_050733835.1 Vulcanimicrobiaceae bacterium
GATTCTCGGCATCGACCCGGGGACGCAGAAGTGCGGCTACGCCGTCATCGACGGGCTCAATCGAACGCCGGTCGAACTTGGAATCGTGCCTGTCGGAGAGCTGGCGGCGACGGTCCGGCGGCTGGTCGGGCAGTTCGGAATCGCGACGATTGCGCTCGGCAGCGGCACCCAGAGCACGGTGGTGGCGGCCCAGCTTTGCGATCTCGGCGTCCCGATTGCGACCGTCGACGAACGCGCCACGACGCTCGGCGCGCGCGCGCGCTATTTCGCCGCTCACCCGCCCACCGGCTGGCGGCGCTTGGTCCCCCGCGGAATGCTGCTTCCGCCGCGGCCGATCGACGATTTCGCCGCCGTTCTGATCGCCGAACGCTACGTGATCGCGCACGAGGCGTGCGCCGGCGACGAGAGGAGTCGTCAGTAGCGCCCGGCAAAGTCGCGCAGTCCCCGGCGATCGAGCGCGCCGAACGGAATCGACCTCAGAGGACCTATGAAGCGTTGCGCCCCGGTCGTCTTGGCGGCGAGCCTCATCGTGGGCTCGTTCGTCGGCATGCGGGTCACGGCGTCGGCTTCACCGTTCGGCGACGTCCAACCCGGCCACTGGGCCTATGCCTACATCCAGAGTCTCGCGGCCGATGGATTGATCGAAGGGTATCCCGACGGTCAATTCAAGGGTGACCGGCCGATGACGCGCTACGAAATGGCCACGCTGGTCGCGCGGGCCGTCGCTAAGTTGCGCACCGAGAACCACGAAAACCTCGCCAAATTTGCGTCCAAAGGCGACCTCGACAAACTGCAGCGGCTCGTGTTCGCTCTCAAAGATGAGCTGGATGGTCTCGGCGTACGCGTCTCGACGGTGGAAGACGAGGTCGCCGCGCTCGACCGCAAGACCAAAGTCGCGCAATCGATCCAAGTTCACGGCGAGATCCGCGCGAACGGCACGGCCCGCAACCGGACGACGATCGCGCGCACGATCGACAATGGCACCGGGATAAGCCAACCGCTTTATTACGGAGGGGTCGCACCGGCCGGCGGTTCGGCGCCGGCCGATCCGTTCGTCAACGCGTTCTTGACCAGCGACGACACCAATCTGCCCTACGTTGCGAACCTCCCCGGCGTCCAGCTGCGCCAGAACGACCGGTTGAAGCTTTCGTACGCGATCAACGACAACCTGATGGTCTCGCTGCCGATCCACGTCCTCAACTTCGAATACGGCTACGGGCTCGCGCAGCAACAGAAGATTCAGATCGAGCCGAGCATCGCGCTCGACATCGCGCAGAGCGGGATCTTCTCGAATCTGCGGGTGACCTATGGCTATCTCGACGCATTGCCGAGTTCGCGGACCGGTTTGACCTTTCGGGCGCCGTTCGGCGATACCGCCGGCGATCCGTATGCCGACCCATTTCAAACGCCGCTGCAACCGACCCAGCGCGGCATCAGCATCGCCGGAACGGTTCTCGGCTTGACCGACTTCTCGGTGGCGTTCTCGCGGATCGACCAAGTGTTGCTCGACACGCAGCCGGTGCTCGACGTCGCCGGCAGCAACCTCGCGGGCGGCTATCTATCGCCGGTGATTCCGGCCCAAGTCGGCTACCTTCAGACCGGTGCGGGGCAGTCGGCTACGAC
>JBOHTW010000431.1:0-2446 GCA_050733835.1 Vulcanimicrobiaceae bacterium
CCCCCCTATCATTCACGAGCGCCGAGGAAGCGGGATACAAGGTCCCCCCAAACGTCCTCCCCCCTATCATTCACGAGCGCCGAGGAAGCGGGATACAATGTCCCCCCAAACGTCGCCCCCCATCATCCACGAGCGCCGAGGGTCGAGGGAGCAGGGGGAAGCATCGGTCGTCGGGTCAGGATCGCGCCCGAGCGATAACGCCTGGCGCCGGATCGTCGAACGAGGAGCCGGGGAGCGGAGAGGCGTCGATCCAGCCGTGCCCGTCCGAGCCGCCGCCGATCGAGGCGTCGATTCGAGGGCCGCCGCGGGTCGAGCATCTCGTTCGAACCACCGCGATCGTGCTGGTCGTCGTCGTCGGCGATCGCGGCTTGCGCGGCCGTGGCGCCTCACGCCAAGCGCCGGCGAGGGCGTTACGGTCGCAGTTCGTCGACGATCGCGTCTTGCGCGGCCGCGGCGCCTCACGCCAACCGCCGCAAGCGCCGGTCGATCGTTGCGTTTGCGGCTCATGAAACGGACGCCTTTTCCACGGGGATGCTTGGCGATGCGCCGGGGTGATCGGGTTCCGGCACGCTCACGTCGAGCAGTCCGAGCGCGTCGCGCAGCCGGTCGCCGAGTTCGGCGTGCATCATTGCCGCGGCGTCGCGCCGCGCGTCGGCTAGTGTCGGGCGCCGGTGTTCGCGAAAGAAGTCGAGCACGTCCGAGATGGTGAGATCGTTGTCACCTGTGCGTCGGCGGACGAGGTCCGCCACTTCGTCAATGTTGCCGTGCACGGTTCCGTTGGGCGAGCGTTTCCGGTTGCGGCGCACGATCGAGGGTGGAAGGTCGATGAACTCACCACGTGCCCGCCAGCGGTCGCGTTCGAAGACCAGGTCCGGGACGATGCACTTAAGCTCGTCGAGTGAGTCCCAAAACGGGGAGGCCGCTGCGCGGTTCTGCTCGTGGAGTTCGCGTGCGCGGATTTCGATCTCGTCGTGCAACCGGTGCGCCGATAGGGTAGCCAAAACGTCGAGTGACGCGCGACCGCGGTCGTTCACGAAACATCGAATGGCCTTGACTATGGCTTGCTCGTGCGCCGGGCGGCTTCACCGAGAGGTTGCGAATCCGCTCGATCGTTCTCGTCGTGATGCCCGAGCGGTCGGCGAGATACGCCTTCGGGATCGCCTGCATCACTGTGCGCAGCGGTGCTAGCCGGTCCACGTCCGGGTTCACGTACCGACGTTCGATTTCGTCTTCGTCGGCAATTGTGCCGGAGAGCGCCCCGAGCACGGGGTCCTCGATCGCGTTGGCTTCTTTGCCGAGGTAGTCGACTTGGGCGATACGCACGTTGCGGCGGTAGAGCGGCCCGGCGTACGCGTTCCCGCAGGTCTCACCCGTCGCAGTTGCCTTCTTCGCTTCGGGGTGCCAGGGGAAGTTTGCGAGCACGTCGCGGTAGGTTTCCACTTTCGCGACCGGGGCGGCGAAGAGCGCATGGGACGCCGAACCATTCACGGCGATCGCGTAGGGTTTGCCGTCGTGGACGTTGTGCCATCGCATCTTCATCCACTGTTTTGGGTCCGGCGAGAAGGGTGCAACGAGACGAAACTTTGCGGGATCGACCCCGGCGGGGGTTCCGAAGGCGGCGACCTGCGGCGCAATCAGAAAGTTGAACGGCTTTACGCTGTCGGCGTAGTCGCGTCCGTCGTTCATCGTCGCAAACGTAGCGTGCACGGTCGGCGTCGAAACGGAGATACGGGCCATCGCCGGCCGATCGAGCCATGCCGGTTCCTCGACCGGAAGACCCATCGCTTCGCGAACGATCATCGTCCACGATTGCGCGATCCACGCGCGATCCTCGGAGTCTGGGTCGGTGGGATTCAAGAGATGCCCGAGGCCGTGTTCCGAATACTGCGACCGGTAAATCGGCTCACCGTGTTCGTTCAGCGTGAACCGCCTGACGCACGGCTCGTTGCGTTCGTCGAGCGTGAAGAGGGTGTAGCGCTTCGCCGAGATGGCATAGCAGTACAGTTGGACACGGTCGCGTCGCGCAATGTCCGCGAAGTTGACATCCTCGATTTTGAGAATCGAGCCGGGGACGATCGTTCGGTCGTACGGGTTCAGTGCGGCGAAGCGCCCGACGATCGCGTCGACCTGCGCCCACGAGAGGGCATGCAGAGCCCGTGTCACGCGGCGCGGTTTTGGCGCCCTCTTCCCCGCAGTGACGGATTCGGGTGTCACCGGGCCATCGTATTCGAGCGCATCTTTCCGCGACCAAGGGTGCGGCCCGTTCGGGCACGGCACGAAGCCGCCACGTTCGTTCGCGACGATCGCCATTGAGTCGGTATCCTCCATCGCATACGTCCCGCCGAGGTCGGTCACGCAGCGTTCGACCATTCCGAGCATGAGTCGCGCGCCGGCCGTGATGAGCGAGGCTATCGGTGGGAACGAGAACGCTCCCGGTTCCTCGGGC
>JBOHTW010000432.1:0-2537 GCA_050733835.1 Vulcanimicrobiaceae bacterium
AACACCGCCAGCACGGCGGCACGCTCACCCTCGAAGCCGGCCCCGATACATCGTCAACGTCGGCAGCGTCGGGCAGCCGCGCGACCTCAATCCCGAAGCCTCGTTCGCATTCTACGAACCCGACGAGCGCCGCATCAGCTGGACGCGTCCCCTACCCGATCGCCCGCACCCAGGGCAAGATCACGCGAACCGAACTACCGACGACCCTCGCCGACCGCTTAGGCAGCGGCCGCTGACGGAGCCGGTAGCCTCGCGACGCGTTTGGATCCTACGAACTTCCGGTATCGAAGGTGGCGAGCGTCACGAAGAAACTCGAGCCGCAGCCGTTTCCGTAGGTGGCCGCGATGGTGTAGCTCGAGTTTGGCGCTAAGTCTGAATACACATTCGCGTCCCACGTGCCGACTTTATTGCGCTGGAGGGGACCGAGAGGCACCGCTCCGCTTGGGCCGCTCAGAGTAAGAGCCGTGACGGAGAACGCATTCGACAACTCCAAGATTCCGAGCACGGTCGATACGTTAGTTTCATCGTTCACGGGGTCGACCATCGCCGGGGCGGCACTTGGCATGCATGCTGGTGAAGAGCATGCCCCCATAAGCAGTATCGCGAAGATCGCCGCAGCGGACCCGTGTGGATTCACTCCCTGACGTACCTCCTTCAGTCGGGAATGGCTTGCCAATTCGACAAACCATCGCCATAGAACGAAAAGGCAAAGAACGGCGACGGGCTTCGAAAGCAGGAGAAAGTGCCGCCTTCAGGGTCGCTATAGGCATTCGCGTCGCCGGATACGCGGATCCATTCGTTCAGTGTATCGGAATACTGTTGGGCGTTCGACGTGAGTGGCTCCCCGCTCAGTGGATTCTGCGGATCGACATTGGCGCAGTAGGTCGACGGCGGTACGTAATACTCTGCGTATGCGTGGCCGCCGGTGACGCCAAGGGTCCCGTTGTTGTAGCGCTGGTCGTAAACGACCTCTGAATGCGCCTCACTTGCGATGACGTCATATGTGGACGTGCTATGAGTGTAGAGGCAGGCGTACCATGTGCTGCCGCTCCGGAACACGACCACGGAAAATTCGGCAACGGGTTGTCCGATGTTGCGCACGTAGTTTGAGAAGAAGGTCGAGTTGACCGGCAGGCCCTGCCCGAGGAACCCAATGCAATTTTGCTGACCGGCTCCGCCGCAAGGTAAGCCGTTCGAGGAGGCCCAGTCGTAAATCAGGATTTCGGCCGAGCCGGCACCGCCGGCGAAGGTATAATAGGTCGCGAAACTAATTTCGAGAGGATTCCCGTCGGTGCCCTGAACGGTTGGCGAATAATAGACATAGGCTCCGCTGCTGCCCGCCGTGGGAAGGAAGAGCGTCGGCGCCGAAACATCGACCGCGAATTCGACGAAACCTTCTCCGTAATATGGGTGCTTCGCGTTGTTCGCTGAACCATAAGCCCACCCTTCGACCGTGTGATCTTCGACCCCGCCGGTCTCGGCTTCGACGTGGCGGATGTCTGCACTACGGCCCAAGTCGGGGATCGTCGCGTTGTTAAACGGGGCGGGGAGCGGAGGCGCATTGGACGCTGGAAGCAGAGGGATGATGTTGCGGAGCCGGCCGACTGCCGCGGTGCTGCCGGACGCGACGATTTGCGCAAGATTCGAGGGAATTTCGGAAAGTGCGAGCGGTGCAGGCTTCGCCGCAGACATCAAAGTAACGGTTTCTCCCGTCAGCAATCGAACTTGCGAACCTTCGACCGTTGAGCTGGTCGCAACTGCCGACGCAGGTCGGGCCCCCTGCGGCGCGATACGTCCCGAGCCGCTGCATGCAGAGAGCAAACTCGATGCGGCGATGATCGAAAATACGGAACCGTGACGCCGATTCACGAGAGCCTCCTTCGGGGTGCGAGGAGACCTTCGGTTACTTCGTCCGCGCGGGCGAGCGCCCTCCCAGAACCGTGCGAAGCGGCCGCCTTCATGAAAGTGCTGGATCCGGGCGAACCGCACGGGATTACGTTCGCGCAAGACCCAAGTCAAGAGCGTCAGGTCGAAATTCGTCCAAAGGTGCAATCTACCAAATGACAATTCGAGATCCTTACAGGGTAGAGCGCGTAGGACGCTCGCATGAAGAGACGCGAATCGGAGGAGAATCGCGGGTCGCCGGAACCCGCGGGGTCGAGCCGATATTGCTTCGCCGGAGCCTCCAGCTCACGTGCCGCCAACGAAAGCGCCTTCGGTCCGTCGCCGCAGGCGCTCGCCACGATGGAACGCGTGCTTGCGCACGCGGCCTGGTACGGCGATCCGGAATCGCTCGAACTGCGCGAAGCGCTCGCCCAGCGTTTGGGGATGGCGGCCGATGCGCTCGTGGTCGGCGCCGGGATCGACGATCTCGAAGGGCTGCTCGTCCGAGCATACCTCGCGCCGAGGCCCTGGTCGAGGCACTCTTGCGTCGCGGCGTCTTCGTGCGCAAGCCCGGCCTTGCGCCGCTCGATCGCTGCGTGCGCGTCACGGTGGGGAACGGCGCCGAGCGCGCGGCCTTCGCCGCGGCCCTGCGC
>JBOHTW010000433.1:0-8628 GCA_050733835.1 Vulcanimicrobiaceae bacterium
TCCGGTTCGTGCCGACCGCCCACGAGCGCTTGACGCCAACCGTGCTCGCCCGCATGCTGAGCGCGCGTACGCGGGTGGTCGCCGTGTCGTGGGTCGGCTTCCTCGACGGCTATCGCCACGACCTCGCCGGCTTGGCAGCGGTCGCGCATCGCGGCGGTGCGTGGCTATGCGTAGATGCGATCCAGGGCCTGGGCGTACTGCCGTGCGACGTCGACGCGCTCGGCATCGATGCACTCTACGCCGGAACGGGAAAGTGGTTGCTCGGCTTAGCTGGCCTGGGGCTGCTCTATCTCCGCGACGATTTACAGGCGGTCGTGCAGCCGCGCTGGCGCGGTTGGCGCGACGTCGCCGATATTTGGGACGATTTCAATTACGATCAACCGCTCGCGCAAGGGGCGCAACGGTACGAAGGCGGAACGCTCAATTTCCTCGGCGTTCATGCATTGCTGGCGTCGCTCGACGTGCTCGAAGCGGCCGAGATCGGGCGGATCGGCGCGCACGTGCTCGCGCTGACCGATACGCTCGTCGACGGACTCCTGAGCATCGGAGTGGAGATCGTGAGCGAGCGCGGCGCGGCCGCCTCAGGAATCGTCACGTTCCGGCTCGCCGGGCGCGATTGCGTCGCGACCGGCGAGCGATTAGCCGCTGCCGGCATCGTCGTCACCGCCCGCCCGAGCGGCATTCGCGTCTCACCGCACGGCTATAACACGCTGGCGGAGATCGCGGCGCTCATCGACGCGCTCGGCGCGCTATGCTAGCATCAATCGGCACAACCGCATTCTGCATTTAGGCCGAGTAATCGCGCAGCGTGGGTTTAGGCCGCGCCAACGCGCATCCTGCGCTGCGCGGCACAAACGCATCCTGCGTTTAGTACCCGGAGTCGCGGATGGCGCAGGGGGACATGATGGCGGCCGACATGCCGTGGATCAGGCGTTTGTCGGCCGGCGCGATCGTGGCGAGGATTCCGCCCAAGCGAACGGCGTCGCCGACGACGAAAAAGAACGGGCAGAGCCGGACGCGGCCGTCGAGAATTGCGATGTCGTCGTTGCGTTCGTCGTAATACGGGACGCGCACGCGCTTGCCCTTATGAAAGCGCTGGATCACGTACGGCGTGCGATCGAACGAATCGAGCCCGGTACGCAGCGTCTGATCCCACTCGTCGCGCGTCAGATCGTTGGCGACCTTCACGCCGCGCGAACCCCACGCCAACTCGGAGAACCCCGACGGCTTGACGACGTAGTCACGTTCGCTTTTGCCGAGCGCGAGCAGTTGCATCCAGTTTTGGATCGGCTCGCCGGCGGCCGTGATGCCGGAAACGATGGCCTGCGGCGGCAGCGGGCGCGGATCGAGAATCCACGTCTGGGGAAAGACCGTTGAGAGCCGCTCGTACGCTCCGCCGAGTTCCTTGCGCCACAAACTCTTCAGCGCGGGATGATGAAGCAGCGCGAACGACAGCTTTTCTTCTAGATGAGCTTTCGGCGGCGGCGTCATTTTGACGCGTTGATGCCGGGCCGCGTAAAGCATCAGGTCTTGCTTGGGAATGTTGAAGAGATCGAACAGCTCGAAGTTCCGATAGAGGACGTCGATCTTTTCTTCGCGGCCATCGGGGAGCCGCGCGAACAGCGCCTCTTCGGTGAAGACGATCTCGTCGGGCTTGCAGACGTAGGTCTGGCCGCGCCCGCGAGCGTTCATCGCACCGGCGAGCCAGGCCAGTTCGGATCGATAGTCACCAGCTTCGTTGGAGACGACGATCGCCGTAACCGGCTGCTCTTTGCCGGCGGTGGCTGCCAGCATGGCCTCGAGCCCGTCGGGGATGCCGAACGTATCGCCGGCGGTGTCGAAGCCGAGTTCGCAGTACGCTTGGGCCATCGCACCGACGAATCCCATGCCGCCCGGAACGCTGTCGAGTTCGCTTGCGATGAAGCCGCCGTCGGTCAGGATGAGATCGGGTCGGATCACGCCGGGGACATCGGCTTTGAAGCGGTTCTGGCGGCCGAGCTTAACGATCGAATCGGGCTTGCCGCGGTCGAGATAATCGGCGATGAATGCCGGTGCGGTGCCGCGTGCGCTGCGCACATACAGGGCGGCCAGCACGCGCGAAAACTGAAGAAGATCGGGTCCGAGTTGCTCGATCGCCGTCCAAGTCGACGGCGAGAGCGGGAAAGGTTCGGGGGAGAGCCGCCAGGCGACCCGGCTCGCCTCGACGCCGACGCCGCCGTACAGCCCGGCGGGCATCCGTTCGTTGAGATATCGGGCTTGATCGCGTTGCGTGAGATCGGGTCGCAGTGCGGTACAGCCCATCGCTAGCGACACTCTCCGGGGATCTTCGCGTTAGAGTAGGCGATGTATCGGCGTCTCATGCAGGCTGGAACCCCGGCCGCGGCAAGCCGGGTTGCGCTCGTGCTCGGGGACTATTTCAGCGGAACGGCGCCAGGGACCAGGAGCGCATGATCGAGCCGGACGTGGCCCTTGGCGTAACCGATCGTCAGATGAAGCATCCGGTTGATCCCGAGCTTGGCGAGCGCGACGTCTTCGATCGAGCGCGCGGAGTCGGCACCCGCCAGCAATTCGAGTTGCGCGCGACTGGAGAACGAACTGTCGGCGCTGGCGAACGTCTGCTGAATCTCGACCGTCGACGGGCCGCCGCTCGCTCGTGCCGCGGGCGCCGCCACGACGCACAGGTCCACCGTCACCGGCCGGCCGTCGATCTTGAACGAATCGTGCGAGCAATCGGCGGCCGAGGCGCCGCCCGGCGCCGCCGCGGACAGGACGAGCCCGGCAACCAAGCTCGAAAAGTGGCGAATCGCACGCTGCTGCATGGTGACGACCTAACGTACCCGTCGCCCGCTCCGTTTCGGTTTGAATGGGGGACAAGGTCCCCCAAACCCCCTGCGCGGGACTCCCCGCGCTCTCCACGCTTCGAGTCGCTCGCCGGATTGCCCTGACCCACGGCTAATCCGGCGTCTGAGGCAGACGGTTGGGCTGCGGCCGCGGGTTGACCGAGGGGCGTGTGAATTCGCCCCGGAGCCAGGATGGCGAGAGGGGCGAAGCGGCCCCGAGGGCGACCTGCGGCCGCAGTCCAACCGTCGAGTGCGCAGTTGCCGCGGGCTGCGCCGCATTCGGCTTGCCTGCGTTCGGGGGAGGCGTTGCTCGCCTCGTGTAAATTTCCGACGCTCATGCGCATCGACCTGATCGCACTCGATATCGACGGAACCTTGCTCGATCCGGCCGAGCACGTGTCGGTGCGGAATCGCCGCGCGATTCGCCGTGCGCTCGACGCCGGCGTGCGCGTCGTGCTCGTGACCGGTCGCGGCGTCGATCTGCCGATGCGGCTGTCGCGCGAACTCGGGCTCCACTTGCCTGCGATCTGCTGCCACGGAGCGCTCGTGCGCGACTTCGGCGCGAATAGGACGCTCGGCCACTGGCCGTTGCCGCTCGAGGACGCGCGCGCGATCGTCGGATTCGCCGAGCGCGAGCGGCTGGCGGTCACCGTTTACGCCGACGACGCGTTTTGGCACCGCGCCGACGGCGGCTGCGATCACCTGCACATGCTCGGCCCCGCGTGGCGCGAACTTGCATCGTTCGACGAAATCCTCGATCGTGAGCCGACGTTCATCCGGTTTCTCGGCGAACGCTCGGTGACGGCGATGCGGCGCGAATTCGGCGACCGGCCACTCAGCTTTCGCTACGAGCGCTGGGCCGACGTCACGGAGTGTGCCGTCCTCAGCCGGCAGGCGAGCAAGCGGAATGCGCTTGCCCGGTTGTGCGCCGACTTTCAAATCGCGCCCGAGCGCGTGCTGGCGATCGGCGATTCCCCGAACGACCTTCCGATGTTGCGCTGGGCGGGGATCGGCGTGGCGATGGGCAATGCGCCGCGCGAAGTCAAGGAGGCGGTGCAGCATATCACGGCCGGCAACACCGCCGACGGCGTCGCGCAGGCGATCGATCGATTCGTGCCGACCGCCGTCCGCCGGCCGGCGTGAACGGTCACGCCGATCAACCGGCTGCGCCCGATTACGATGCGCAGTTGCGGGGAATATTAACGGCGCGCGATTGGGTGGAACTGCGCGAGTTCTCGCGTGCGCAAAACCAGATTCCCGACGACATCTATGCGCAGGATCAGCACTTCTGGGAGGTGTTGTTGCATAAGCTCACGTGCAGCCGCCTCGATTTGATGAAGCTTCACCCGGAGTCGCGCGAGTGGCTCGAATGCCGCGGCTACACGACCGATCTTGGAGGGTACTAAAACAATGGCGGCGATTGATCGCAGCCGGGCCGAGCACTACGTTTGGGGCGGCGGATGCGACGGCTGGCATCTCGTGAAGACCCCGACGCTCAGCGTAATCGCCGAGCGGATGCCGCCGGGCGCCGCCGAGCGGCTCCACCATCACGAACGGGCGCATCAGTTCTTCTATGTCCTCGAGGGTGCGGCGACGTTCGAGATCGCCGGCGTTCAAACGATCGTGCAGCCGGGCGCGGGCATCGAGATCGCGCCGGGCGCCGTCCACCGCGTCAGCAACCACACGACCGCGCCAATCGAGTTTGTCGCGGTCTCGCAACCGCCGACGCACGGCGACCGCGTTGACGACGAAGCCGCCGCCGACGCGGCGGCCGTGCGCGTGACGGTGCTCGCGTTTGCGCGTCTGCGCGAAATTCTCGGCTATAGCGAGCGCGCGATCGCCGTGCCGGAGGGGGCGACGGTCGGCGATTTGTGGCAAGTGCTGGTCGCCGGCGCGCCCGAGCTTGGCGAACTCGGCGGGTCGACGCGGGCCGCGCGCAACGGCGAGGTAGTGATGCCGGCAACGGTGCTTGCGGCCGGCGACGAGATCGCGCTCTTGCCGCCGGTCGGCGGTGGTTGAGGTGTACGAACTCACCAGCGAACCGATCGAACTCGCGCCGCTGATCGCGGCCGTTCGCACCGACGCGTGCGGGGCGATCGTCGCGTTTTTGGGCGTTGTGCGCGCGGACTCCGACGATGAGAAGCCGGTCGACGGGCTCTCGTATGAAGCCTATCCGGCAATGGCGGTTCCCGAGATCCGCGCGATCGTCGATGAGGCAAAAGCCCATTTCGGTCCATGTGAAGTCGCCGTTGTCCACCGCGTCGGCGACTTGAAACTCGGCGAGCCGAGCGTCGCGATCGTGGTCGCCGCACCCCACCGCGGCCCGGCGTTCGATGCGTGCGAGCGGATTATCGATGAGCTTAAAAAACGCGTGCCGATCTGGAAGAAGGAGCACTATATCAACGGCGAGGCGAGCTGGCGGACGAACTCCGCGCAAGCGTGAAGCTCGAATTGCGCCGAATCGCACGAGCGCGCGGCGAGGTGGCGTTTCTCGACTATGAACCGCGACGCGCGCGGGGCGTCAGCTTGGTCGTCGGGCACGGCTACTCTAGTTCCAAGCACAACCTCGATCCACTCTGCGCATTTTTGTCGAGTCACGGGTTCGGCGTCTTGAGCCTCGACTTTCCCGGCCATAAACTCGGCGCGAGCGGCGGTCGATTGGATTCGATCGAGGATCTGACCGATGCAATGGGCGCCGTTGCCGGCTTTGCGCGCGGCCGGGACGGAGCACCGACCTACGTCGTCGGTCACAGCATGGGAGCGGCGACGGCGCTGCGGACGTGCGCAGCCGATCCGTGGCTTGCCGGCGCGATCGCAATCGCGACCGGCTACGGACGGCCGACCGCGCTCGCGGCGCTCGGCGCAATCGGATCGATCGATCTGCGCGCGGCTTACGTCGACGGGCTAACGCTGCCCGAATTGGCCGATGCGACCGAGCGGATCTTCGATGCCGCACTGGCGCAGCTCGCCGGGCGGCCGGTCCTCTATGTCGCCGCGACCCGCGACGGGATGGTCTCGCAGCGCAGCGCGCGCGAACTGTTCGACCGTGCTCCCGAGCCCAAGACGTTCGCGACCATCGATAGCGACCACACCTTCGCCGGCGATCACGCACGCTCGGTCGTGCTGCAGTGGCTGAACGAACGCCATTCGCGCGCAACGTGACGCCCGAGTCGCAGCCGCCGCTTGCCGGCCGGCGCGCGTTGCGGCGCTATAGCCGTCATCTGCTGATTCCCGAAGTTGGGCTTGCGGGACAGCAGAAGCTGGCGGCGGCGCGCGTGCTGGTCGTCGGCGCCGGCGGTTTGGGGGCGCCGGTGCTGCAATATCTTACCGCCGCCGGCGTCGGCCGGATCACGATCCTCGACGACGATGAGGTCGACGAGACCAACTTGCAGCGCCAGGTCATCTTCGGGACGCGCGATCTCGGGCGTTCCAAAGCCGTCGCCGCGGCCGAGCGGCTCGGCGACCTCAACCCGCAGGTCGAGCTCGTGCCGATCGCGCGCCGGTTCGATGCAAGCAACGCGCGCGCTCTCGTCGGCACCGTCGATCTCGTCGTCGACGCGACCGACACGTTCGGCTCGCGCTATCTCGTCAACGATGCATGCCGGCTCGAAGGCAAGCCCGACGTCTACGCCTCGATCTTTCGGTTCGACGGACAGGTCATGGTCTTCGCGCCCGACGGGCCGTGCTATCGTTGTTTGTTCCCGGAACCTCCGCCCGACGGCAGCGTGCCGACCTGCGCCGAGGGCGGCGTGCTCGGCGTTTTGGCGGGCATGATCGGGACGTTCCAAGCCAATGAAGCGCTCAAGCTGATCCTCGGGATCGGACGATCGCTGACCGGGCGATTGCTGTTGGTCGATGCGCTGAGCGCACGGGTTCGCGAGTTTGCAATCGCGCGTGACCCGGCCTGTCCGCTCTGCGGCGCGACGCCGACGATCGACGAGGTCAGCGAACAACCGCGCCGGCCGGCGCGCGCGCTCGACGCGCCGGAACTCTCGGCGCGCGAGCTCGACGACTTTTTAGGCCGCGAACCAAATGCCGTCGTGCTCGACGTCCGCGAACCGCATGAGGTCGTGCTCGGGCTGATGCCGCGTGCCATTCACATTCCGGCATCGCAACTCGAGGCGCGGCTGCACGAACTCGACACCGCGCGGACCTACGTCGTCGCGTGCCGGCTCGGCGCGAACTCGCGCTGGGCGGCCCAACGGCTGCACGACGCCGGCTTCGGGCGCGTTCACCATCTGCGCGATGGTCTGCTGGCCCACGCGGCGCTCGACGCATCCTTCGACATCTTCTAACGGTTGAAAGGTCGATCGCCGGTTAATTGCGCCGCCATTCGTAGTGCAGGGGAGCGATCTTGCGAACCGGCCGGAGATGGGTTGGACCGGCGGCTCTCGACTGGGCCGTCGGCCCACTCGGCGGCATCCTGAACGCGTAGATGTTGCCGGCGCTGTCGGCCTCGTAGAGGCCGCTCGGTACGATCGCCGGTGACGCGTACGTCAGGTTGGCCAGCGGCGCACGCCAAAGGACGGCGCCGGTCGACGCTTGGAATCCAATAAGCGACTGATCCTGCGGCAGAAACCCGATGGTCGGGATGAACGCAACTGCACCTTGGAAGATCTGAGTCATCTGGAACTTGTACAAAAGCGTCCCCTGCAGGTCGAACACCTCGATCTCGCCTGGGCCAAGGCCGCCGCTCGGCAAGCGCTGACTGTAACCGGAAGTAATCGCGATCACCGTGCTGTCGGTCGTCGGTGTGCCCACCCCGCCGTACCCTGGGCTGAGCGCGTCGAGCGGGACGGGGAGGCCGCCGTTAAAGGTTGGATTCGGATGACCCTGTGGGGTGAGCGAGTAGAGCAGACCGCTCTTGCCCGCGAAATAGAGTGCGCCGTTCCAAACGAGGGTGCCGCCACCGACGTCGTCGTCGAGATCAAGATGCGACGCATCGTAGGCCCGAAACGCCCAAGCCGGTGTCCCCGGAAAGGATGTGCCAATCGGCAGTGACACTACCGAGTCTTCGTAGCCGGCTACCGGCGGTGGAACGTAGCCGCATGCGTCGCTCGCACCGGTATTCGGCCCCGTATTGCCGGTGCCAAAATATAGGGCGGAGCCATCGGTCGAGATTGGAGACCAACTGCCTCCTCCGCCGCAGCCCGAAGCCGTGATGGTTTGCCAACGGCCCAAAAGTCCGCCGCTGTTCTCGTCGAAGCCCACGATTCCGCCGAAGACCTTTTGAACGGCGGACCCATAGTCGCCGCCGGCTACGCCTTGATAGACGACGCCGTCCATGACGAGCGGTTCGCCGCGCAAGTTCCCGTAGTTGCCGGGAATTGGTGCAGCCCACCGAGATTTGCCGCTCGCTGCGTCCAGTGCAACCAGTCGCGCGCCGGTTGGAGGACCTTGGGACCCGGTCTCGGGAGGATGTGAGCCATACGCGGGAACGAACAGGGTCCCGTCGGCTAGTGTCGGCGTGGCTTGGATGTTGTCGCCGACCCTCACCGGCCCCCACGCAACCGTTCCGTCGACGGCGTTCAACGAGTACACGTTCCCACAATCGGTCGCGACGTAAACGAACCCATTCGCAACGATCGGACTCGCCGAGATAACCAACAGATTGACGGTTGTAGCCGGGTCACAGTTCGCGTCGACGGTTTGCGTCCAAGCCGGCTGTAGCCGATTTACATTGGACAGCGTGATGCCCGTATAGCCCTGCTCGAGTCCGGTTCGCTCGGCATCGTGCGCCAACGTCACCCAGTCGTCGGCGCCGAGAGGCGCCGGCGTGGCTTGTGAG
>JBOHTW010000434.1:0-7928 GCA_050733835.1 Vulcanimicrobiaceae bacterium
TCGCCAAGGGCCACCATCTCGCCCGCCACTGGGACGACGTGCTCTCGAAGGCGCGGTTTGAGTTCCGCTGGGAGGATCAGTTCAACCTGAGCCTCGACCCCGAGACCGCGCGAGCGTTTCACGACGAAACCTTGCCGGCCGACGGCGCGAAGGTCGCGCACTTCTGTTCGATGTGCGGGCCGCACTTCTGTTCGATGAAGATCACCCAAGAGGTTCGCGAATACGCCGAACGCGGGATGGCGGAGAAGTCGGCGGAATTCATCGAAAAAGGCGGCGACGTCTACGTGGCGATCGCGGACTAAGATCGGGCGTTCGTGGAGGGACTGGCAGGATGACTGCCGCGACGAGCGCTTCACCCGACGATCGACGCCTATTTACGGCGTATGTCGTTTGGGCGACCGTTTGGCTGCTGGTCTCTACCGGCGTCGGCCTGCTGCTGAGCTTCAAGTTCACCTATCCGGATCTCGCCACGAGCCCGTACCTCTCGTTCGGGCGGCTGCGGCCGATCCACACCAACCTAACGTTCTACGGCTGGGCGTCGGTGGCGCTCGTGGCGATCGCGATGGTCGTCGCGGCCCGAACCTCGGGCGTCCCGATTCAGCGTCGCGGCGTCGCTTGGTTTGCGCTGTGGTGCTTCAACGTAGCGGCGATCCTCGGGACGCTGTCGCTCGACCTCGGGATCAACAACGGCGACCAAGAGTATCGCGAGTGGGTCTGGTGGGTCGAGTCAATCTTTCTACTGGCGGTCGCGGCGAGCGGCTTCGTCGTTGCCGCCACCGTCGCCGCCCGCCGCGACCGCGACATCTACATCGCGAATTGGTATACGATCGGCGGATTCATCTTCACGATCATCTTGGCGCTGGTCGCGATCGTCCCCATATATCAGATCGGCCTCGGTCAGGTCGCGGTCCAAGGCTTTTACATGCACAACGCGGTCGGCATGTGGTTCACGTTCTTGGCGCTCGGCGCGATCTATTACGTGCTGCCCAAACTGTTGAACCGGCCGATCTACTCCTACGCGCTCGGCGTTTTGGGTTTCTGGACCAATGCGATTTTCTACCCGATTATCGGCGCCCACCACTTTGAGTTCACACCCATTCCATGGTGGTTCCAAACGCTCGCGATCGTCTTCAGCGTCGGCATGCTGGTGCCGGTCTGGGCGGGTAGCGGAAACTTCTTGCTGACGATGCGCGGACGCTGGGAGTCGGTGCGGCGGTCGCTCGCGCTGCCGTTCATCTTCGTCGGCATCATGGGCTATTTGATCGGCTCGATGCAAGGCACGGTCGAAGCCTTCCGCAGCCTTCAGGCGATCTGGCACCTAACGAACTTCACCGTCGGACACTCGCACTTGACGATGTACATGTTCATCACGTTCATCGCGTGGGGTGGCATCTATGCGCTGCTGCCGCGCGCGACCGGCAAAGAACCGTCGACCGTAGCGACCGGGCTGCATTTCTGGTTGGCAACGATCGGCGTCTCGGTCTATGTGATCGCGCTGTCGATCGCCGGAACGATCCAAGGGCTGACCTGGGTCGCCGGCGATCCGTTCATCGCTTCGGTCGAGAGCGCCCAGCCGTTTTGGGTCGCGCGCGCGATCGGCGGGACGATGATGTTCGTGGCGCACCTCTTCTTCGCATATAACGTGTGGAAGATGACGTACGCGCCCGCGGTTCCGGTCACCCACCCGACCGTCGCGGCGGCGAGCGCATGAGCGGCCGCGGAATGAACAATCTGGCGGTGCTGATGGGCAGTTCGGCGGCCGTCTACTTCGTGCTCGCGCTAGTCATGGGCGTGATTCCCGGCGCGGTCCTTTCCAAGACGGCACCGGGGCCGGGCGTCAGACCGCTCGACGCGCTGGCGGCGCGCGGTCGCGACGTCTACGTCTCGGAAGGCTGCGCCTATTGCCACACGCAGCAGGTCCGTCCGCTCAAGCAAGATCTCGTCTTCGGCCGGCCGTCGACGCGCGGCGACTACGCATACGCGACGCCGGAGCTACTCGGATCCGAGCGCAACGGACCCGACCTCAGCAACGTCGGCGCGCGCCAGCCGAGCGTCATCTGGCAGGGCATCCATCTCTACGAACCGCGATCGCTCGTGCACGCGTCGATCATGCCGGCGTACCCGTGGCTATTTGAAGCGAAACCGCACGCGGCGCCCGGCGACGTCGTGGTTCCGGTTCCGGCCGGCTATGCGCCCGCTGGGAACGTCATCGTCGAAAGCCCGCAAGCCAAGGCGTTGATCGCGTATCTGCTCTCGCTCAAACAGGCGCCGCTGCCGGGCGGCAAACCGTGAACGGCATGGATATGGCGCCGCACGGCTTCGACCCGCTTGGCATCGTGGTCGTAGCGGTCGGCGCGATTGCGACCGCGCTGACGTTTGCGATCGCGATTCGTGCGTTCGTCGCGCCGGGCGAGACGCGAAGCGATCATCCCAAGCTCCTTGTCCTGCGCGAGGACCGCTGATGGAACCCGAGTTGCCCCGCGACCCGGCCTCGGTCGAGCTCTACCTCGACGATGCAACCGAACCGTTTTCGCGCCACCGGCCACCGGCCAATGCGTCGATCGACACCACGCAGTTGGCCGACGGTCCACACGTCCTGCGCATCGTCGCCCGCGATACGGTCGGCAACGTCGGGCGGCGTTCGATTCCGTTCGTCGTGCAAAATGGCCCCGGGATTACGGTGACCGGCATCCGTGCGAATTCGCGCATCGGCGGCCGCGTCGATCTTCAAGTTAATGCGTTTAGTAGCGCGGAGCCGTTCGACGTCGTGCGGGCGGAGTCGAGCGGTCCGATACCGGTCTGGACCTGGGTCGTCATCGCGGTCATCGCGGCGTGGGCCGGATGGTATGGCATCGAAGAGTTCCCGACGCCCGCGTCGTTCGCGGCGACGCCGACGTACGCCGAACATCCAAGCGCGTTCGCCAAGGCGCTCGCGCCGGCCGGCACCGGTGCGGCACCGGCGTTTTCGGGGAAGGGCGCGGCCGGTGGCTTCGACTACGGCGCAACCGGTGCGAAGCTCTATACCCAAAACTGCGCGGCCTGTCACGGCGCGAGCGGTGCCGGCGTTCCAACCGTCTTTCCGTCGCTGATGGGCGATCCCGTCGTCAACGCGGCCGATCCGCGCGAGCATCTCCATGTCGTTCTCCGCGGCCTGCACGGTAAGTCGATCGGCGGTCAGAGTTACTCGGGGCAAATGCCGGCGTTCGCGCAGTTGACCGACGCCGAGATCGCGGCGATCGTCGACCACGAGCGCACGTCGTGGGGCAACCATGCTCCGATCGTCGCGCCCGGCGATGTGAAGCGCGTCCGCTGATCGTCTTCGAGCGCTCGGTCGCGGCCGATCCACAGTTTGCCGCGAGCCGGGAATGGATCGTCACCAACGGGATCGGCGGCTATGCGTCCGGCACGATCGACGGCTCGCTGACGCGCCGCTACCACGGATTACTGGTCGCTGCGCTGGCGCCGCCGCTCGGGCGGACCTTGCTGCTCGCCAAGGTCGACGAGGTCGTCGCGTACGGCGGCGTTCGCTATGCGCTGAGCACTAATCGCTGGCACGACGGGACGATCGACCCGCACGGCGCCGCTTACATCGAGCGGTTCGCGCTCGACGGAACGACGCCGGTTTGGACGTTTGCACTCGCCGATGCGATCGTGGAGAAGCGCATCACGATGGCACTCGGCGCAAACGCCAGCTTCGTCGAGTATCGGGTCGTGCGCGCCCGCGGGCCGCTTGCGCTCGAAGTGAAGGCACTGGCGGATTATCGCGACTACCATGCGACGACGCGGGCCGACGAACGCCGATTCGCTGTCGAAGCGCTGAGTGACGGCGTGAGCGTTCGGGCCGAGGCCGGGACGCAACCGTTTTCGATTCGCAGCAGCGCGGGCAGCGTCCAACCCGAGCATATCTGGTATCGCAACTACGATCTGCCGCGCGAACGCGAGCGCGGGCTTGACGACTGCGAGGATCATCTGCTGGTCGCGAGCTTTGCGGCGAATCTCGCGAGCGGCGAGCCGTTCGCGCTGTCGGTTTCGACCGACGACGGAGTCGCTACCTCGGCTGCGCTGGCGTTCGCCGACCGCACGCGCCACGAAGCCGGGTTGCTGCGCGCTTGGCGGATTGCGCAACCGTCGGCATCGGCGCAGGCGCCGCCGTCGATCGCGCAGCTCGTGCTGGCGGCCGATCAGTTCGTGGTCGCCCGTCCGTTGCCGGGCGATCCTGACGCGCGCTCGACGATCGCCGGCTATCATTGGTTCGGCGATTGGGGTCGCGACACGATGATCGCATTGCCCGGTTTGACGCTAACGACCGGCCGCACTGAGATTGCGCGGCGCATCGTGCGAACCTGGGCGCAGTACGTCGACGGCGGCATGCTGCCCAATCGCTTTCCCGACGCCGGAACGCCGCCCGAGTACAACAGCGTCGACGCCGCGCTCTGGTTCGTGCGGGCGGTCGATGCCTGCACCGCCGGCGACGACGGACGCGATCTCTTACGCGAGCTGTTCGCCGCCGTCACCGCGATTCTCACCGCCTACGACCACGGTACCCGGTTCGGCATCCACGTCGATCCCGCCGATGGCTTGCTCGTCGCCGGGGAGCCTGGTGTGCAATTGACCTGGATGGATGCCAAGGTCGGCGATTGCGTCGTGTCGCCGCGCATCGGCAAGCCGGTCGAAGTCAATGCGTTGTGGTACGATGCGGTCTGCACGGCGGCCGAGTTCGCCGATCGTCTCGGCGAGGACGCCGCCTGGTTTCGGGCGCGGGCCGCGCGGGTTCGTGCGAGCTTCGACCGCTTCTGGTGCGATGCGACGCAGACGTGTTACGACGTGATCGACGGACCCGACGGGCCGGACGCGAGCATCCGGCCGAACGGGCTGTTCGCGGTCGCCCTGCCGCACCGGGCGTTGTCGCCCGAGCGCGAACGGGCCATCGTTGACCGCTGCGTTCGCGAACTGGCGACGCCGGTCGGTGTGCGCAGCCTGGCGCCGAACGACCCACGCTATCGCGGCGAATATTGCGGCGGCCTGGCCGAGCGCGACGGCGCCTACCACGAAGGCACCGCCTGGGGCTGGCTACTCGGGCCGCTTGCGCTGGCGGAGTATCGGGTGAGCGGCGACCCGGTTGCCGCGCGCAGCCGGCTCGAGCCGATGCTCGCGATGCTCGCCGCGTATGGCATCGGCACGCTCGGCGAAATCTCCGACGGCGACGCGCCGTTCGCGCCGCGCGGGTGCATCGCCCAGGCATGGACCGTCGGCGAGATCCTACGTGTTTGGCATCTTCTTTGCGCGCCGGACGAAGGCGCGCGGACGCCGGTCAAAAAAGGAACGGTATGACGACTCTCCCTCAACACGCGGTCCTGCTGTCGTTCGAGGGACCCGATCCGTACGCAATGGTCGGCGGTTTAGGCGTTCGCGTGACGGAACTCGCGGCCGCGCTCGCCGAAGCGGGCGTGCAGACGACCTTGCTGTTCGTCGGCGACCCGAAGCGGCCGGCGCTCGAGCGGCCCGCCGCCAATCTCGAGTACCGCCGCTGGTGCCAGTGGCTCTCGGTTCATCATCCCGGCAACGTCTATGACGGTGAGCATCAAAAAATCGCCGACTACCGGCAGAGCGCGCCAAAATTCGTCTGCGACGAGATCGTCGCACCGGCGGTTGCCCGCGGCGAACGCGTTCTCGTGCTCGCCGAGGAGTGGCATACGGCGCCGGCGACGATCGAGCTTGCGCGGCGACTGCGCGAACGCGGCTTGCGCGAGGCGACGACCGTCGTCTGGAATGCGAATAACACCTACGGTTTCGAGATGATCGATTGGCCGGCGCTTCGTTCGGCCGCGACGATCACGACCGTTAGCCGCTACATGAAGTTCGAGCTGGCGCACTTCGACATCGGCTCGCTCGTGATCCCAAACGGAATTCCCGCGCGATTGTTGGCCGGGCCCGATTCGAACTTGGTCGCGGCGCTCGAACGCGCGTGCGCGCACCGTCCGATGTTCGTGAAGATCGGTCGTTTCAGTCCCGACAAGCGGTGGCTTCCCGCGATCGACGCCTTTGTACAGTTGCGTGAAAGCTTCCCTCAGGCGACCTTGATCGCGCGCGGCGGCCGCGAACCGTACGCCGATGAGGTCTTTGCCCGGGCGCGGCGCTATGGGCTCGAGGTCGGCGAGGTTAGCGCGCCGGCCGGCGACCGGGCCGCGCTGATCGACGCGCTGGCCGCGTCGACGGCGCCGATCATTCACATCAAAAGTTTCATCGACGACGCGTTGTTGTACGCGCTCTATGCGACCGCCGACGCGGTTCTAGCCAACAGCGGTAAGGAGCCGTTTGGGCTGGTGGGGCTCGAGGTCATGGCCGCCGGTGGGCTTGCGGTCTGCGGGTCGACCGGCGAAGAGTATGCCGAACCGTTCGTCAACGCGATCGTTTGCGATACCTCGGACGGCCGCGAGCTAGCGACCTACCTCACCGAGACGCTGTCCGATAGTGCTAGCACTCGCGCGATGCGCGAGAACGGCCGGGCCACCGCGCGGCGCTATCTGTGGCCGACGATCGTGCGCATATTGGCGCGCAAGCTCGCCTACATCGATGGGGCCGGCACGGCGGCCGGCGCCCACGCGTTGCTTTAAAGCACGACCGCGGCGTCGATCAGCGGAAACGCCGAAAGCGCTGCGCCGCTCCCGGCGCGCAGAACGAACCCGACCCGGTCGACCGCCACCGGCTCGGTGATGACCGCGTCATCGGCGGCGACGCGTGCGCCGTACGCCCCAAGCGCCGCGGCGACCCGCTCGGCGGCGCCGGATTCCGTGCGGACCAGCAACGGATGCTGCGGTGCCACCGGAATCGCGGGTAGATGTTCGACTTCCTCGGCGCGCTGGCGCTCCCAGCGCGAAAGGCGTCCGATGATGTCGGCAAGGTCGCTCATGACCGCCGACGCGGTCGCGCTGCGGCCGGCACCGGTGCCGGAGAATTGCAACGGACCGGAATGCGCGCCGTCGACGCGGATCACGTTCCCCGGGCCTTTGGCGCGCGCGAAATCGTGATCGCTCGCAAGGTACGCCGGCCCGATGTACGATTCGAGTTCGTCACCGCTGCGCTGCACGCACGCGAGCGGCGCGAGCGCGAGTCCGAGCCGCTTGGCCAAGCTGAAGTCGTCGGCCGAAAGGTCGCGCAGACTGCGGCGCGTCATGCGATCGACCGCCAGCGCCCGTCCGAACGCGAGCCCGGCCAAGACCGCAACTTTTTGAGCCGCGTCGAAACCCTCGACGTCATTGGTCGGATCGGGCTCGGCGTAACCGGCCGTTTGCGCCTCGTGGAGGGCGACCGAAAAGTCGTTGCCATCGGCCATCCGGCCCATGATGTAATTCGAGGTTCCGTTCATGACGCCGGCGATCGCGCGGACGTCTTCGGCGACCAGTACGTCGCTGACTGCGCGGACGATCGGCACCGCGCCGCCGACGGCCGCTTCGTAGCGAAATCCCGCCCGGTGCTCGCGCGCCAGCGACATCAACTTCGCACCGGCGACCGCGATCAGCGCTTTGTTCGCCGAGACGACGTGTTTGCCGTGGCGCAGCGCGCGTTCGACCAATTCGCGCGCGACGTCGGTTCCACCGATCGTCTCGATGACGATGTCGACGGCCGGGTCGTCGACGACCTCATCGTGGCGTGTCGTCAGGTACGGCCGAACGGTTTCGGGGAACCGCGGCTTGCCGAGGTCGCGAACGAGAACCCGGCCGAGTTGGATCGGCGTGCCGACGACGTGACCGTCGGCAAGTAGGCGTGCGACGATGCCGCCGCCGACGGTGCCGCAGCCGAGCACGCCGACGACGACGGTTCGCCGGCGCGAAGCCGTCTGCGAGGCGCGGTCAGGAAAAATCTCCGGTGCGAGGGCCATCGGTTCTCCATTTCGGCGGCGAGCTAACAAAAAAGCCCCTCATCCGGGT
>JBOHTW010000435.1:0-4519 GCA_050733835.1 Vulcanimicrobiaceae bacterium
GGTTGCGGTCGATCGTACAGGTCAGCGGCAACTACGTCGAACCGTAACCCAGAAGGGGTTGTATAGTATCAAACGAGGGCATCATGGGATGCCAACGCAGTCGGGTAGTATGCCAAAGGGAGTGCTGAGTACGCCGCTTCGTACTCTTGCTCACAAGGATGAGATCAAGCTTCGATTCGATGACGTCCCATGGGTCTTCAACCCGCAACAACCCTCTGAGCAATTCGGTATCGCGCGTGAGGGAACATTACGGCGACGGTCCATTTTCCTCTCGTCCGCCCGCCAAAACTTCCGAAGCGCCAAGTAAGGAAATCCCGCCGTCTCTCGCACTGAAATCCGCACCCTGCTAGTGGATAACGAGGTGGAACGGGGTGTGCAGCGTCGTGTTCGAGCCGGTGATCTGGCGCACGGGGGAGACGTTGCCATTCGCGGTTGACGGAAAGACTGAGATCGTGTCCGGCGGTCCTATGCTGGTGACGTAGATGTTGTCCGACGAATCGACCGCGAGGCCGCTGACGCAGCCGGTCCCGGTGTTCGGCCCCGCGATGACTTGGGCTGGCGTCGCATTCCCGTTCGCCCCGGCGGCAAAGATCGCGACCCCGCCCGGGCTGCAATAGTTGCCGACGATGATGCGGCCGGTCGAATCGACGGCGACGGCGTTAGACGCATTTTGGAAGTATGACTGGCCGTTGACGGTCGCGATCGGAGCGACGTTGCCGTTGGCCCCGGCGGCAAACTCGACGACGGCCGGGGCGTACTCGCCGACGTAGAGATTGTTGTTCGCATCAAACGCCATGGCGTCGGGCTTGTTCAATGTCGTGAGGCTGCCGGCGATCACGCGGATCGGCGCGAGGTTCCCGGTCGCGCCGCCGGCGAAGACGACGATGCTGTTCAGGTCGGGATTGGAGACGTAGATCAGCCCGCTATGATCGATCGCAACGTCGTCGGTCTGGCCGATCTGCGTAATCGAGCCGCCGAGCATCGCCGCCGGCGCAACGTTGCCGTTCGACCCAGGGGCGAATATCTCAAAGGTAGTCTCAAAGTCGTTCGCCGTGTAGAGCCGCCCGAACGTGTCGACCGCAAGCGCAACCGGCGTGTTGAGTTGCGTGCTGCTTCCGGCAATGGTCACGGTCGGGGCGATGTTACCGTTGGCCGTCAACGCAAACCCGACGATGCTCCCGGCGTTCCGGTTTGCCACGTACAAAATGGACTGCGGCGGCGGCGTGGGATAGGGCGTCGGCCCGGGAGGCGGTGCACCCGACCCGCCACCGCCGCACGCGCTCAGCCCGGCGGCTGCGCCCAGAACGAGCAGAGAAGCAGCCTTCCGAATCACGTCACGTTCACCTCAAGGCACAAATGTTAGCGGCTAAGTTGTGCTCCGAGCAAAACCGCGCCTGCTAACGTAAGACAAATAAGGCCGGCGCCCGACGCCTGTGGCATCGGCCTTAGCCACGCCACGCTCGGTTCAGGCCCAGCCTACCGGTGATCCGGGTGCGGCGGTAGATGGCGTTAGCGGCGCTTGGTCCGAGCGGCTCGCCGGTCGGGGTCACGCCGGAGTATGTCTGCGATGAACTGCGAGACGTTGCGCGTGAGGGTGCCGTCTCGCAGCTCATGTTCGCGCCAGGTATCTTCGACGAACTCCGCCACGTCGTGCGGCAGCGTGATCGACAGCTTCACGGCCGGCGGCGTGGTATCGCCTTGCTTCTTTCGCGCCGCACGGCTTTTTTCGCCGGCGGTGTCCTTGACGTCTCGCACAATCCTAAAGTAGTATTATATGCTAATTTAGCCACTGTCAAGGGAGCGAACCGGCCTCGTAACCGAAAGGACGCTAAGGATGCTGCGGTCCTCCATCTCCAGATCGCGCGTCCGCCGCAATCTCGTCACCCACCGTGACGTCTGATTCGTTTGCCCGGCCGTCGCCGCCCACGACTCGTTCATTGCCTCGCGTGACTGCGCTGCACGGTATCGCGATCATCACTGATTGTTCTTGGTTTAGTATGGAGGTTTTTCATTATCGTCCGCATCCTAACGAACGAAGCACTAGGACATTCGCACTACCCGTGTAGCGGGGCCCAAACGGCGTCTGCAATCTTGCAGGGCACGGGGTCACCACTAGCGATAAATGCCACCCAAAGGTATATTGCACGAAACGCGGACACGCGTACTGATTGTCTGCGGAGATGTTCTCTGCGATGATCGCCTTCGCGCACAACTTAGCTCTCTCGAAAGCGGAGATTGCCTCTGTTTACCTCGACTAAGTCGAACGGCAGTTTGCCGGACGCAACCCGCGTCGGCGCGCCAAGCGAAGCGCAACCAAACGGAAGTGATCCCTACGTCGGCGCGCAGGTTGAGGCGCTGGCGGATACCGAGCGCGCTTGGGCCGTCGCAAGGTCGTTCCGGCGCCTCGCCAGCGGCCTCGCACTCGCCGTCCTCATCGCGCTGGTCTCAAACGTGGTCCTCGCCTCGAAGTACCAGCACGACGTGCTCGTGTTCCGCGAGACCAACCACGGACTGTCGTACGCCGGCGAGGCACAGCAGAGCCTCGCTCCCGACGAACTCGCGATCGAGCAGCAGCTCGGCGCCTTCGTGCGCGCGCTCCGCGACGTGCCCGGCCTGGACTACGCGCTGGTCGATCGTGACGTGTCGCTCGCCCTGCTCATGACGGCCGACGTAACGCCGTATCACGCGCACCAGGACGTCATGACGTATTTTCGGGACCCGGCGAACAACCCGAAGTTGCTCGGGAAGATGGAGACCCGAGCCGTGCTCGACCCCGTGATCGCCTCACCAATCACCGGCACGCGCACGTGGACTGTGAGCTGGGTCGAGGAGACCGTCTCGCGCCAGGGCCAAGGTAAGAAATCCCGCAAGCTCTATCAGGGCACCGTCACGATCGCCCCGCCGTCGATTCCCACCGACCGCCAGACGGCATCGCTCGACGCCGCCGGCGTCGTCGTCGTGCAATATGACCTGCACCTCTAAGCGATGGTGGCGTGCCCTGCGCGCGCTCGGCGTGAGCGCGCTGCTGGCGAGCGTCGCGACCCCCGCCATCGCAAACGATGCGATCTTTCGCTTCATCCAGTACGAACCACGATCGCAGCCGATCATCTACTGCCCGGCCGGACTCCTGTGCGAGATCACGTTCGAGCCGGGTGAACGCGTCCGAGATGGCCTCAACGCACAGGTCCCACTGTGGGACCCGCATCTCATCTATGAGGGCACGACACCCCAGACCCCGCACCTCGTGGTCAAGCCCGATGCGCCGGACCTGACCACGAACGTCGTGATCACGACCGATCGGCGCACCTATCACCTGATGCTCATGAGCACGCATCGCCGGCGGGCGGTCTACGTCGAGTATCGCTACGACGACGAGCGCCGAGCTCGGGCACGCGAGCTTGCGCGCTACGAGCGCGCGCATCCCCAGCCGACGCCACCACCGACGCCGATGCCGGTGACGGCGCAGATCGACCTCGCCTGTGCGAGCATGCCGGCGAGCGACGCGTACGATACCGATTCGCAGCCGGCCAACCTGCGGCCGCTGCGCACCTGTCACTCGATCGATCACACCTACATTCAACTCGGCCCGACCGGCACGGTACCGACCGACGTGCCGATCCTCGTCGAGCCGTCGCCCGATGGTGATCGGGTCGTGAACTACACCTACGACGCACCGTCGCGCGTCTTTCGCGTCGACGGTGTGGGCTACGAGTACGCGCTGATTCTGGGTTCAGGCAAAGGTGCTCCGCGCTTACGGATTCGTCGGGTGATTCGCAAACCAAGCTCCGGAGCCGGTGCGACGCCGAGCGCCGCGGCGAGCACCCCGATATACACAGTCAACGATCTGGATGGCCAACATGGCAACTGACGATTACGAGGACAATCCAACACTGGGCGACGACGACGATGAGCAAGCTCGTGCGTTGCAGCATCGCCAGCGCCCCGCCGATCTCGACGGCGTGCCGAAAACCTTGCACGAGCCGCACCCACCGGGGTATCGTTCGGTCAATCCGAACGTCGGCGTGGCGGCCGGCGTCGCGATCGGGGCGGTCGTGCTGTGGGGGGTGTGGGCAGTCTTACCACATGGATCCGCTACCGCCGCGCCGTCGCTCGCCGCGCTAACCAGCACCAGCCAGTCCGATCAGGACGGCGCGCTACCCGATCCATCGCCGACACCGTTTGTCCGACAGCCACCGCACCCGTTCGTGCGCACGACCCAGGCGCCACAGGCGCCCTACGGAGGCTACGTCCCGGCACCCGTGCCACGCGTTCGCAGTGCCGAGGAAATCGCAGCCGAAGAAGAAGCGCGCCGCCGAATCGAGGCGCGGCGCGGCAGTTCGCGCATGCATCTCGAAGCGCCGCAGGACCTGCAGGCGCTTGACGACCTCGCGCAAGCGGGCCAACAGTCCCCGAACGCGGCTGACGTGCGACGGTCGCGCGTCACACGCCCGGCGCCGCAACAAGCTGCCGGCGACGCATCGAGTTCGTTCGCCGCCGAGCCGCACGAACGGTTCATTGC
>JBOHTW010000436.1:0-1802 GCA_050733835.1 Vulcanimicrobiaceae bacterium
CCTCGAGTGCCTCTTCGGCGAGACCTGTACGTGTCGTAAAGTCGTAGAGATTGACGAACGGCCCAGCTCGCCGCGCATCTTCGATTGCGGCCGAGCGGTCCTCGGAGAGACCACGCACCGAGTGATAGCCTAGCCTGAGCGCTCCATCGTCGTCGATGAAACTGTACCATTCGCTCGCATTGATGGCGATGGGGCACTCCACGACGTCGGCGCGGCGCGCGCCGTGGAGGATCACCTCGGGGCTGTAAAATCTCATCGGCTGCGCATTGAGCAGCGCGGCGGTGAAGATCGCCGGCTCGAGGCATTTGATCCACGCAGACGCGTAGGTGAGCAGGGCGAAGCTCGTCGTGTGCGATTCAGGAAAACCGTAGTCCGCAAAACCCTCGAACATGCGATAGGTCCGGTCGGCGACGTCGCGGCCAATGCCGTTCGTTTCCATTCCCGCGACCAGGCGCGGATAAATTTCCGCCATGCGCTCGCGCGAACGTTTGTGGCCCATCGCGCGGCGCATCTGGTCCGTTCCTCCCGCGCTGAATCTGGCCGCGATTACCGCCAAGCGCATTCCCTGCTCCTGGAAAAGCGGAACGCCCAGCGTGCGCTTCAGAACCGGAATGAGCTTGGGGTGCGGATATTCGACGGGCTCGAGTCCGCACCGGCGGCGCAGGAACGGATGAATCATGTCGCCTTGTATCGGTCCTGGTCGGATGATCGCAACTTGCATTACGAGGTCGTAAAAGCATGCGGGTTTCATCCGAGGGAGCATCGCTTGTTGCGCCCGCGATTCCACCCGAAAGACACCGATTGCGTCACCGCGTTGGAGCATCGCGTACGTCGCGGCGTCCTCGGGAGGAAGCGCCTCGAGCATGAGCTCTCGCTGCGCGCCGTCGGCGATGTCGTGCGCATATCGGCGCGCATGCAGCGCGAAGGCGTCGCGCAACAACGTGAGGATGCCGAGCCCAAGAATATCAATCTTGATGAGACCCATGTCGGCAAGATCGTCTTTGTCCCATTGGACGATGGTCCGCCCTTCCATCGTTGCGCGTTCGATCGGCGCGACGCGCACGATGGGATCTCTCGTGATGACCATGCCGCCGGAGTGAATGCCCATGTGACGGGGAAAGCCGTCGAGGCGACGGCAGATCGTGAGCAGGTGTGCGCCGGTATTGCCGGCGATCGGGCCGCCCACCGACGGATCGTGCTCTCCGATGTTCGCCGGCGCGACCCATCGGTCCACGGTTCTTCTTCACTCTCGTTTCGCGAGGCGCGTACGTTCGATCCGGCGTCGAGATCGCGCCGGCGTCTGACCGATTCCGGCTTGCTCGCGTCGCTGTCAACGGCCGCGCTTGTCACGCCGGCGAGTGACTCGCGCGCGTCATATTCACGCGCAACCGTGTCGACCTGATCGAGCGAGAGCCCCAGGGCTTTGCCCACATCGCGAATCGCCGAGCGACCTCGCCGGCTATTTCCTCGTCGTTTGGGATCTTGTGGGCGCCGCGCGCCAGCTCGGCGTTCTCTGCCAGGGGCGCGGAAGCGCGGCGAACTCCGTCGTCTGCTACGTCCTCGGAATCACCGCAGTCGATCCAGTCGCTGGAGACCTCCTCTTCGAACGCTTTTGAGCGAAGACCGGAACGAGATCCCTGACATCGATATCGACTTCGCCCATCGCGATCGTGAGCGCATTATACAATGCGTCTACGAACGATGGGGACGAGACCACGCGGCGATGGCCGCGGAGGTTATCACCTATCGGACGCGATGTGAGCGGCGTTCCGTCGCTGACACACGTCTACCACTCGTCAATG
>JBOHTW010000437.1:0-1853 GCA_050733835.1 Vulcanimicrobiaceae bacterium
GGGTGCTATCCGGCGACGAGCACGTCGTCGAGTACCGTCCCCCGGTAAACGTGGTGCCAATTGAGAGCGGGAAGACCCTGGCCGAGATGGTGATTTCCGGGGAGCTCGCGGCGGCGATCGGCATCGACGTGAAGCATCCCGACGTGAAGCCGTTGATCCCGAATGCGATCGAGGCAGGGCTGCACGCGCTGCACGATCGCGGCGAGTACCCCATCAACCATCTGATCGTGGTGAAGGACGATGTCCTGGCGGCGCATGCCGATCTTGCGCCTGAAATTTTTAACGCCTTCGCCGAAGCCAAACGCCGCTACATCGACCGGCTCAAAACGAACCGAATCGAGCAGCCGACCGAGGTCGACAACCTGCACCGGCGCGTCATGGAGATGACGGGAGACCCGCTGCCGTACGGCATCGAACCAAACCGCAACGTCATCGAGACATTGATCGCGCACGCCGTCACCCAGCGGATCATCCCGTATCCCGTTACCGCGGACGAACTGTTCGCTGCGAACACCCGCACATTGTCGGCATGAGCCAAGGAACGAGTATGGTCGAGTTACCGCGCCTGAACAGCGTCATCCGAACCTTCGAATCGGGTAAGCCCGCGTTTGCGACGTTTTCTCACGCCGATCCGGAAAACGCCATCGCGCTGAGCACCGCGAAGTACGACGGCATCGTGTTCGAAATGGAGCACAATCCGTGGGACGGCCGCGCGTTGCGCGACAGCCTCCAATATCTGCTCAACCGCGGGCAGATCGCCCGTACGGGCTCAATCGCACCAGCCGTTGCGCCAATGGTGCGCATCCCACCCAACGGCGGCGAGAAGGCGCAGTTCCACGCAAAGCAGGCGCTCGATCTCGGCGTTTACGGCATCGTCTGGCCGCACATTTCGACTGTTGGCGAAGCGTACAATGCCGTCGCCGCCTGCCGGTATCCGCGACTGAAGGAGAGACCGTCGTACGAACCGGCGGGAATCCGGGGCGACGGACCGGCGGCTGCCGCACGCTACTGGGGGCTCAGCCAACAGGAATACTACCAGCGCGCCGATGTGTGGCCGCTCGATCCGACGGGCGAGATTCTCGTGATTTTGATGATCGAGGACACGCGCGGAATCGAGAATTTGCCGGAGATATTGCAGCGCGTTGCCGGCATCGGACTCGTCCTGCTCGGCGAGGGCGATCTCTCTCAGGAGCTCGGTTACCCGCGCCAATACGAACATCCCATCGTGCTCAAGTGGATGGCACGCGCGGTCGATACGTGCCGAGAGTATGGCGTCAACGTCGGTCACCCACACGTCGACAGCGGTAACGTCGAACGCGTCTTGAGCGAAGGCTACTCATTCCTTATGACTGCTCCCGTCCGCAGTTATGCCGCCCTGGAGACGGGTTTGCAGCTCACCGGCAGGGCGCTTGCGTGATCATCGATTGCCACGGTCACTACACAACCGAGCCGCAAGCGCTGCACGACTTTCGGGCGCGGCAGATCGCCGCGATTAAAGACGGGACGCGGCTGCCGTCGCGTACATCGCTCGATATCTGCGACCAGGACATTCGCGCCGGGATCGAGGGGGCACAGCTAAAGATGCAGCGCGAACGATGCATCGACCTCACGATTTTCTCGCCGCGTGCCGCCGGAATGGGCCACCACATCGGCGATTATTCCGTCAGCCTAGCCTGGACGCAGATCTGCAACGATCTGATTCATCGCGTGTGCACGCTCTATCCGGAGCGGTTCGTCGGCGTCTGCCAGCTTCCACAATCGCCCGGCGTTTCGCCCGAGACGTGTATCGAAGAGCTTGAGCGCTGCGTCAGCGAGTTGGGGTTCGTCGGGTGCAACCTCAACCCGGACCCGTC
>JBOHTW010000438.1:0-10672 GCA_050733835.1 Vulcanimicrobiaceae bacterium
GCGCGATGCGCTCGTGCGGTCCGCGAACTGAAACAAGACTCGGTCGATCGCGCCGCGAAAAGCTAGGCACCAAATCTTCTGGGCTGGTTCCCGATTAAATGAAGGTACCGCGATGACTGTGGCAACTCGGACCGTCGGCGACGGCGTCTACCGGTTCGCACACCGGATGCAGCGACTCAAAGCCAGCGCAATTCGCGAGCTGCTCAAGCTGACGGTCCAGCCCGACATCATTTCGTTCGCCGGCGGCCTGCCCGCGCCCGAGCTGTTTCCGGTTGCGGCGTTTGCGGATGCCTGCCGCGAAGTGCTGCAGTCCGACGGTCCGGCCGCGCTGCAGTATAGCACGACTGAGGGCTACCTCCCGCTGCGAACTTGGGTTGCCGAACATCTCCGCGAGACGGTCGGAATCTCGTGTGCGCCCGAGCGGATATTAATTACCAGTGGCTCGCAGCAGGGGCTCGATCTGGTCGCCAAAGTGCTGCTCGACCCCGGCGATCCGGTCGTCATCGAAAATCCGGCGTATCTCGGTGCGATTCAAGCGTTCGATGCGTACGAGCCGGCGTTTCTCACGGTTCCCACCGACGACGACGGAATCGTACCCGGCGATCTGCGCCGCGTGCTTGCGGGTGCGGATCGCAAGCCCAAGCTGATCTATATGGTGCCGACGTTCGCCAATCCGACCGGGGCGACGACCTCGCTCGAACGCCGGCGCGCGATCGTCGCGATCGCGCACGAGTTCGGTGTGCCGATCTTCGAAGACGATCCGTATGGACGGTTGCGCTACTCCGGCGACCACCTGCCGGCCGTGACGGCGCTCGCGCAAGCCGGCGACGCGATCTACGCCGGTACGGCGAGCAAGACGATTGCGCCGGGCATGCGGGTCGCGTGGCTCGCCGTTCCCGCCGGCCCGCTGTTCGAGAAGGCGGTGCTCGCCAAGCAAGGCGCGGATCTGCACACGTCGACGTTCTCGCAGCGGGCGATCTATGAATACGTGCGCGCGCCCGGAAGATTTGCCGGACACGTTGATTCGATGATACCGGTCTATCGCCGGCGGCGCGACCTGATGCTCGCAACCCTGGCCGAAGCGATGCCGCCGGGGTGGAGTTGGACGAAGCCCGACGGCGGATTGTTTCTTTGGTTGCGCGGTCCGGAGTCGATCGACACGACGAAGTTGCTCGAGCGGGCGGTTGCGCGCAAAGTTGCGTTCGTGCCGGGCGCCGCGTTCTGGGTCGGGACCGACATTCGCAATACGCTGCGGCTAAACTTCAGCAATGCGAGCGACGAGAAGATTGTCGACGGTATTCGGCGGTTCGCGGAGGTCGCTGCCGCGAACTAGCGCTCCCTTAGCCGCGCGCGGAGCGTGGGGCGCGCGCGACGAAGATATCCGCGCCGTCAGTCTGGACGTCGAACGTTTCGATCGAATCGAACTGCGCGCCGAGGGCCATCGCTCCGGTCCGCAGATCGAAACACCAGCCGTGCCACGGACAGGCGATCTCGAAACCCGCGCGCCAGCCGTCGACCAGTGGACCGCCTTGATGCGGGCAGCTGCCCTCGATGGCGAATAGCGCGCCGTCAACGTTGAACAACGCCACGTCGCGGCCGTCGATCTCGACCGCGCGGGCGCTCCCGGCGGGCAATCCGTCGAGCCGCGCGACCCAAACGTAGCTCGGGTCCTCCAGTAGCTCCATTGCCGCGTGGTTCGGCCAAGGCGAAGCAGAAGCCGGCTTGGAAGTCGAGTGCTTCTTGGTCGACGTTGTCAAGAGGCTTTCGAGTACGGCTGGATTTCTCGCTCGACTTGCTTGCCATGCTCAAGCCGAAACGTATCAAGGTCGTATTCGGCTTGCAGTCCAAGCCAAAAGTCCGGGGACGAACCGAGGAATCGAGCGAGCCGCACGGCCGTATTCTTAGGAATGGTCGCTGGTTGGCCGCGCTGATCGCGACTTTGGCTTAGGCGTCGGCGGTTTATCTTTCGCCTTGTCGATGGCGATGATGACTTTTTCCGCAGCGACTCTGACGTCTTTCGATGGAGGTTCTTTCTGAAGGGCGGCTATTCGATCGCGTAACGCGATGGGTTTGAGGATGCGAAGCGATTTCAATGCGCGCTCGGCGATCCACTCCTCCGGGTCCGAGAGGAAGCGCTCGTTCACAGCGATCGCCCGCGGATCGCGGCGCTTCGCAAGATTTTGTGCCAACCAAATCCGCGAAACGGACGTCAAAGATTCATCGGCCGCCAAGTCTGCGAGCTCATCCACAAACGCATCGGTTGAGGCTCTGACGATAGATTGCGCCATGCCTTGCACGGTCATCCATCTTCTCTTGTTTGGATCCGCGCGTACAATCTTTCGGAATTCGTGAACGATAGCTGGCGCTGCCAGCGGGCTCGCGGGGGAAATTCCGGCGATAACTCTTGAAAGCCCCGCCGTCACGTCCTCGTTATTGATGCGCGCCAACCAATACAGGAGTTTAGGGAGTACGTGCGCATAGTTGATCCGCAGGCTTGGCAGTTCGTCAAAGCTTTGAATTCCCGGAAACATTGCGCCAAGCTCGCGATCCAAAGGCGCTGAATCGAGGAAATTCTGTCGGATTCCCGCCCATCTCTCTCCTTTCGCAGCGGCCTCTTTTTCGCTGAGGCTCAATGCGATCTCGCGATCTCTGCGGCCGTCCAGCAGTATTGCTTGCCGCACTCCTGCGAGCCATGCATCGCGTTCCGATTTTGAGCCTGACATGTTATCCTCACGAGACCTTCGTGCTACGAAATCAACGATGCCGACTGCGGTTGTCACGCTGCATCGAGACGAATGTACGCGGGACGATGTCGAGACCTCGTTTGGCGCGCGTCGTTGGACGTGGACCAGGCGGGCGGTCGCATCGTCAAGTGCGATCGTCGCTATGGCGGTGGATTACGCGTGGTGGCGAACCATTGGAGGATTTTCGGGAATCTGCGGCGACCCCGTCCATCCCACATGGTGAACTTCCAGAACGCCGCGGACCGGTTCCGAGATGAACTCCGTGACGTTGCGCTGCCGGCGGTGGCGCTGATCGAGCGTGAAATGCGGACGCCCGAGCCGATCGTCGACATCGACGCGGCTGTCGCCGACGCCATGACCGCCGTCAGCATTGCCGCCGGCGAGATTGCGATCGGCGTCGGCAGCCGCGGGATCGCTCGAATCGACGAAATCGTCCGCGCACTGGTTCGGGAACTTCGGTCGCGCGGCGCGCGACCGTTTATCGTTCCGGCAATGGGATCGCACGGCGCGTCAACCGCCCAGGGGCAGGTGGAGGTTCTGGCGCACCTCGGCGTGACCGAAGCGCGGATCGGCGCACCGATCCGCGCGACCATGGCGACGGTCTCGCTAGGAAAGACCACCGGCGGCGTCGAGGTCTTCATGGACGCCCACGCTGCTCGGGCAGACGCCATCGCGGTCGTGAACCGCGTGAAACCGCATACCTCCTTTCGAGGACCGATCGAGAGCGGACCCGCAAAGATGCTCGGGCTCGGCTTGGGTAAGCAGGACGGCGCACGCTCGATTCATTCGCGCGGCTGGAGCGCCATGCGCGAAAACGTTCCGGCGGCCGCGCGCGTCGTGATCGACCGCGGCAAAGTAAGTTTTGCGCTCGCAATTGTCGAGAACGCAAACGAGCAGCCGTGTCAACTCCGGGCGATTGCGGGCGACGAAATCCTCGCCGCTGAACCCGGGTTGATCGAGGACGCGAAGGCGAATCTCGCGACTTTGCCGCTCGACACGATCGACGTGCTGGTCGTCGATCAAGTCGGCAAGAACATCAGCGGCGGCGGCGCCGATCCGAACGTGACTGGTCGATATCCAAACGTCTTTATGAGCGGCGGACCAAAGGTAACTCGCCTAGTCTATCTCTCGATGACCCGCGACTCGGACGGAAATGGTAACGGCATCGGACTAGCCGACATCGTATCGCAGGATCTGGCGTCGCATTGGGACCCGCTGCCGACATATCTCAATGCACTGACGACGACCGCGGCTGAAAACTCTCGCCTGCCGATGGTCATGCCCACAAAGGAGCTCGCGGTGAAAGCCGCCTTGCGCATGTGCCCGGCGCTCGATCCGCGCGAGGCGATCCTTATCCGCGTCCAGGATACGCTTCACCTCAAGCGGCTCTGGATGTCCCCGCGCGCTGTCGCAGCAATGCAAGAGCCCTATGAGACACGGCGTAACCTCGGTTCCATGGACCTCAGCAAACGGATACGAGTGGTAGCCGACGCACCCGTCGTGTCGGAGCGTGTTTCGTACGCAAACCACGAAAGAATAGACCAAATTTGCTGCGCTAAGTACGTAGCGTTGGGTCATTGAATAGGTTACGTTTTTCGTAGAGCGCTCGATCTATCGCGTCAGACCTAAGCGAAGCCCGGCGCTAATTGCCACTCCATGCGCGACAGTCCTGGCTGAGAAAGAATGGGCGTTTGAAAAAATCTGCAGTCGAGGGCACCTCTCGGAATAGAGCCCTCCTCGACGAACGCGTTGCTCATGTTGCGCGTGGCGTCGCGACGACACATCCCATCTTCGCGGCGCGCGCACAGGGTACCAGGCTCTGGGACGTCGACGGGGCAGAGTATCTGGATTTCGCTAGTGGAATTGGCGTTCTCGCAGTCGGACATAACCATCCTCGGGTGACGCAGGCGATCCGCGTTCAACTCGAACGCCTCAGCCACACCTGTTTTCAGGTAGCGATGTACGAGCCATACGTTCGCCTAGCAGCGCGCCTCAATGCTCTCGTCGGCGGCTCCGGGCCACGCAAGTCGCTGTTCGTGACGACCGGCGCCGAGGCCGTAGAGAACGCAGTGAAAATTGCACGGGCCTACACGAACCGACCTGGGGTCGTCGCGTTCACCGGCGGGTTCCACGGACGGACACTGCTGGCAATGAGCCTGACGGGGCTGACGCATGCCTACAAACAGAACTTTGGCCCGTCAGCACCGGAGATATACCGGGCTCCGTATCCGTATGAATACCGCGGATGGACAGCGGACCGTGCCATCGGTGCGTTGGAGGAACTGTTCAAAACGCAAATTGCGTCCAATCGAATCGCGGCGATCATTATCGAGCCGGAACTCGGCGACGGCGGATTCGTTCCCGCGCCCGCATCATTCATGCGGGAGTTGCGTCGCATCACGGAGCGCCACGGAATCATCTTGATCGTCGACGAAATCCAAACGGGTTTCGGGCGGACGGGGCACTTGTTCGGCTTCCGACATTCCGACATCGAACCGGATCTCGTGGTCGTCGCGAAAAGCCTCGCAGGCGGACTTCCGCTGTCGGGCGTTGTCGGTCATGCGCACATCATGGATTCAGCCGAGCCCGGGGGCTTAGGCGGCACGTACGCCGGCAACCCGCTCGCGTGCGCCGCCGCCTTGGCGGTGCTTGATATCGTCGAAGAAGAGGAGCTTGTCGAGCGCGCGCGCGATCTGGGAACACGCTTGCGCTCCGGTCTCGAGAGCCTGCGACGGCGGTTCGCAAGCATCGGTGACGTTCGCGGCTTGGGCGCCATGCTGGCAATCGAGCTCGTCCGGGATCGAGAAACGCGTGAGCCCGATCCTGGGCTGACGGCCCGGCTACTGGAACGGACTCGCGAGCATGGTGTGCTGCTACTGAAGTGCGGCATCTTCGGCAACGTCGTTCGGGTATTGATGCCTTTGATTGCGCAAGAAGAGGATGTCAACCGCTGCATCGAGGTGCTCGGGTTGGCGTTTGAGGAGGCGGCCTGATGGACTTTTCGACCAAGGAGTTGCTAACGTTTGACTGCTACGGCACATTAATCGACTGGGAATCCGGGATTCTCGCCGCATTACGCCCAGTGCTCGCCGCGCACGGCGTCAGTCTCGAGGACGAGCCACTTCTGGAACTGTTTGCGGAGATCGAATCTGACCTCGAGGCCGGCCCGTACAGACCCTATCGCGAGGTTCTTTCAACTTCGCTTTCCCGTATCGCCTCGCAACTGAGCTTTACGCCATCGCGAGCTGAAGTAGAGGCGTTCTCGCGGTCGGTGAAAGCGTGGCCCGCATTCTCGGACTCGGTCGAAGCGTTGCGTGTTCTCAAGCGGCGTTTCAAGCTTGCGGTTATCACGAATGTCGACGACGATCTCTTCGCTTATTCCAGCGCGCGGCTCGGCGTCGATTTCGACTGGGTGATCACAGCCCAGCAAGCCCAGAGTTATAAACCTTCATTAACCGGCTTCAATTTGGCGTTCGAGCGTATTCCGATACCGCGCGAACGCTGGCTCCACGTTGCGCAAAGCCTCTACCACGACCATGTCCCCGCCAAGGAGCTGGGATTGAAGACGATATGGATCAACCGTCGCCACGATAAACACGGCTTCGGCGCGACGCCGCCAGCGCAAGCCGCTCCCGATCTCGTAGTCCCCGATCTAGCAAAGCTCGCGGAGCTCGCGACGACGTGATGGCCGGATGATGGTCGATACACGATCGTTTGCGGTCTCCAATCCGGCCAGCGGGATGAGGATCGCCGAGGTGCCAGATTGCGGGCCGAAAGAGGCGCTCCGCGCCGTCGATGTAGCCGTGAACGCATTTGAGCAGTGGCGCAAAGAGACGCCATTCGCGCGTTCGCGACACTTACGGAATTGGCACGATGCAATACTGCGCAACGAGGAAGAGCTAGCACGAACGATGACGGAGGAGATGGGGAAGCCGATCGTCGAGGCCCGAGGCGAAGTGCGCTACGCCGCGGCCTTTGTCGAATGGTACGCTGAGGAGGCGAAGCGTCTTTTCGGCGCCGTCGTGCCGAGCCAGTTTACGGCAAAACGATTGTTGACCCTCAACGAGCCCGTCGGGCCCGTCGTCGCGATCACACCGTGGAATTTCCCAGCGGCGATGGTCGCGCGCAAGGTTGCCCCGGCGTTGGCGGCCGGCTGCAGCGTTATCGTGAAGCCCGCGGAGCAAGCTCCTCTGACCGCTCTGCGAATGATCAATCTTTGGCGAGAAGCGGGAGGAGCATACGACGTAATACAGGTGCTGACGACGTCGAATCCCGCCCCGCTAGTCGAAGCGTTGCTCGACGACGTGCGCGTGCGCAAGCTCACGTTCACGGGAAGTACGGAAATAGGGAGCAGCCTCTATGCGCGCGCCGCTCGCACCGTCAAACGCGTCTCGTTGGAGCTCGGCGGCCACGCACCATTCCTCGTCTTCCAAGATGCCGACGTAGATTCGGCCGTGCGCGAAGTCATCGCCTCAAAATTCCGGAACTCGGGACAGACCTGCGTTTGCGCTAATCGCATTTACGTGCAGGAGCCGCTAGTCGCATCGTTCGTCGAGCGTTTGGCGGCGGCAGTCGGAACGCTGCGCGTCGGCGATCCCTCTTCGGAGGAGACGCAAGTCGGTCCGTTAGTCGACGAACAGGGCTTGCGCAAGGTGCGTGAGCACGTCAACGACGCGGTCGGCAAAGGCGCGCGTATTGTTGTCGGCGGCATTGACCTCGGTGGACTCTACTACGCGCCCACCGTGCTGGTCGGTGTTGAAGCTGGGATGCGCATTCTCGAGGAGGAAACGTTCGGTCCGGTTGCCCCGGTGCTGACGTTCAAACATGAAGCAGAGGCAGTGCGCTTGGCGAATACGACCCCGTATGGGCTGGCGGCTTACCTGTGGACGCGCGACCTCTCGCGAGCCTTTCGCGTGGCCGAGACACTCGATTACGGCATCATCGGAGTGAACGATGGTCTGCCGTCGACACCACAGGCGCCCTTCGGCGGGCGGAAAGCGAGCGGCATCGGCCGGGAAGGCGGCCCTTGGGGCATCGAAGAGTATCTGGACGTGAAGTTCCTCTCGATTGCGCTCGATGAAGCTCCACGATGCGCTGAGGCTTGACGCCCTCAAGCGCGCCACTGTGGTCGCGGGCGGCGCTGGCCTGGGGCGCGAGGTCCGCTGGGTCCACCTTGTCGATCATCCAGACATTGTCCCGTGGGTGCGCGCAGGGCAGTTGTTGCTGACGACTGGCTTCAATTGGCCACGAACCGATAACGAGCAGAGTTCCCTCATCGACGCATTGTGCAGCAGGGGCTTGGGCGGTGTCTGCCTAGCGGTGCCGGAGTTCCTCGAACATTTTCCGTTGGCGACAATCACGGCCGCCGAGATTCGTGGGCTACCACTGATTGAGATCCCTTGGGAAATTCCGTTCAGCCAAATAACCGAGGAGCTGCACACCGTCATCCTCAACGAGCAGGCAACGACAATCGCGCGCTCCGAAGCGGTTCACCGCACGCTGACTGGCGCTGCGCTCGATGCCCGGGGGCTCCAGGGGTTGGCGGCATCACTGAGCGGTCTCATCGAGCGCGCGGTGATTATCCGGGACACCGAAAGTCGGGTACTCGCCGCGTATCCCGACACGCGGCAGGTCCGCGATGAGACAGCGGGCGTGATCCAGCCGATCCGCGCTCGGGGCGAGATCGTCGGCACCGTCTGGGCAGCCGAGGCCAACCATCCCCTCAACGATCTCGAAGTGCGTGCGCTCGAGCAAGCGGCAATGGTGGCCGCCGTGTACGTTGTTCATCAGCGCGAGCTTGCCGCACTCGAAGCGCGCCTCGGTTATGCATTTTTCGATGCGCTTTTCGAAGGACATTTTGTCTCGACGCCAGAGGCACTCGAACGCGCTGTGCTTTTCGGCTTCGACCAGCATGCCGCGTATCGCGTGGCGATTCTCACACTCGATGAGGAAGTACCGCTGTCACGCGACGGGTTTTTCCGCCGTGAACAGATGGCGAATCGAGTGCGTCGCCGGCTCTCCGACCTGGAAGCGCCGGCGTTGCTTTCGGTCTCGCTCAATCACATACGCTTCCTCGTACCTGAAGAGCGCAGCGGTGCACGTCTGTGGGAGGTCGTTGGTTCAGCACGTGTCGCACTAGTCCTAAGCTGTTCGCATCGCGGTGTCGCCGGCGTGCGACGAGCTGCGGGAGAAGCCCTAGACCTTCTCCCGCATCACGAGTTTGGACAATTTCAAGAGTACGAAACGCTCCTGTTGCCAAGAGCGCTACAGGGCGACGTAGAAGCCAGAGAGGCTTTCCTGCGAGAGATGTTGGGAGCGCTCCGGTCGAAGCGCCGTGGTGAAGCCCTGCTGACGACACTCTTCGCTTTGGCGGACGACGGTTTCCAGATCAATCGCACAGCCCAAGCGCTGGGAATCCACGTGAGCACGTTACGATATCGCCTAGAGCAGATCGCCGACCTTACGGGATTCGATCTCGAGAATCCTGAGACACGCTTCCGAATTCAACTCGCGGCGCGGTTCGCCCGGCTCGGCACAAAGCCTAACAAATGACTTCCCCCTTCGGGGTGACGGATTTTGCCGAGCTCGTTGTCGTCAACGCTGATTCTTCGGCTCGGTGATCTAGTCGACGTATCCCTCGACCGTTTCGGCGCTTCGCATCGATGCCGCGTTGGGGTTGGAACCCGCGTCGCGCAAGCCTTGACGTTGATGGAGCAGATCGTAAAATCGGTCGAGCTGCACTTTGATATCCGCCAGGCGCGCGCGGCCCGCGGCATCGAGCGTTCCGGCTTCGCCGCGGTGCCACAGTTCATGCTCTTCGGCGACCAACTTTTCGATCGCTCCGTGGATAGGTGCATCTGCCATGTCGCCGCCTCTTCTAAACGAACGAGCCGGTCGCCTTGATGGGCGCGCCCACTACGGTCAGTTGCCAAACCCGCCACTGCGCGCGAGCGCGGCGGCGCCGATTGCGCCGGCATCGTTGCCGAGCGCCGCGATCACGAGGCGCGTCTGCCCCCTGGGAACCATCGTGGTCAACTCATCGACGCGCGGACGCAGTGCCGCGAGCATGAATTCGCCGGCGCTGCTGACGCCGCCGCCAAGCGCAATCGTCTCTGGGTTCACGAACGCGATCACGTTGGCGACGCCGCGTGCCAGGTCGTCGACGTAGCGTGCCCACGCGGCGACTGCGTGCGGTTCTCCGGCTTCGGCGGCTTTGCGAATCTGTTTGCTGCCGGCCGGTTTGTCCGGTTTCTTTGCGACCAGCAAGTCGCTGCGTGGAAACGACGGCGCCAGCGCCAACGCATGCCGCAAAAGCCCAGTGCCCGACGCTTGGGCCTCGAAACAGCCAACCTTACCGCAATTGCAGACGAACCCATCGGTCGCGCGAATCTGATGGTGCCCGAATTCGCCCGCCCCGGCGGTGTTGCCCAGTTGCAGCTTTCCCCCCGCGACGATTCCGCCGCCGATTCCGGTGCCGAGCGTTAGCAAAACGAAGTTGCTCGTGCCTCGTCCGGTTCCATGTAAGTATTCCCCGAATGCCGCGCACCGGGCGTCGTTGCCGACAAAGACCGGCGCGTCGAGCTTCTCCGAAAGTTGTGCGCCAAGCGGAACGTCATGCCAACCGAAGTTCGGCGAATAGCGAATTGCCCCGGTCGCCAGATCGACGTTGCCGGGCGAGCCGATGCCGATCGCGGTCGCGTTCTTCCCAGCGGTCGTTGCGCGAACGTCGGCGACCGCTTTGACGATCGTCTCGACCACCTGACCAAAATCGTGATCGCCGATGTCGTGCGCGCTTTGTTCGAGGGGTCCACTCCCAATTTCTTATACCACGGATTACTAGAAAAAACGGCGAACACCACCCTACCGCAAGGAGGTTCGCCCCATGCGCAAATCCCGTTACTCCGACGAACAGATCGCAGCTGCCCTGC
>JBOHTW010000439.1:0-37506 GCA_050733835.1 Vulcanimicrobiaceae bacterium
GTTGACCAAATGGTTCGCGCCGACCTCGCCCGCCTGCGACCGTTCGTCGCGCGCTAAATGTGATGCGGGCGCTCGTCACCGGCGGGAACGGGTTCGTCGGCCGCCATTTGGTCGCCCATCTGCGCGCGCGCGGCGACGAGGTCGTCGTCGCCGGCCGCACGGCCGATCTATCCGACGTCGATCTGCCGCTCGAACTCGGCGATCTCGAAAACGTGTGCGGCGTCGTCGAGTTTGCCCGGGCCGCCGTCGTCTTTCATCTCGCGGCGCAAGCGTTCGTTCCGGCGGCGACGCGCGACCCGCTGGCCGCGTACGATACGAATGCGCTCGGCACCGCGCGGCTGTTCGAGGCGGTGCGCGGGGCCTATTCCCACGACGCGCTACCGCTGGTCGTCTACGCGAGTTCGGGCGAAGTCTACGGGCCGCGCGAGCCGCACGAATATCCGGTTCGCGAAACGCTCGCGCCGCGGCCCGCTACGCCGTATGCCGCGAGCAAGCTCGCCGGCGAGGCGATGGCGCTGGCGGCCTGGCGGACCTACGGCGTGCCGGTTGTGATCGCGCGCGCGTTCAACCACATCGGGCCGGGGCAGGACGAGCGGTTTGCGGCCCCGGCGTTCGCGCGGCAGCTCGCGCATATCGCCGCCGGCGGCGAGCCGACCTTGCTGGTCGGCAACCTCGAAGCGCAGCGCGATTTTCTCGACGTGCGCGACGTGGTCGCAGCCTACGCCGCCATGGCCGATGCGGCGCATGCCGGCGAGGTGTACAACGTCTGCAGCGGCCGCACAACGGCGATGAGCGAACTCCTCCGGCAACTCGTCACGATCGCGCACGTCCCGGTCGGGATTCGCGAGGACCCGGCGCGCATGCGCCCGAGCGACTTGCCGGTCTCCTACGGCGACAACGAAAAGCTGCGCGTCGCGACCGGCTGGACGCCTACTTACACGCTGATGATGTCGCTGCGCGACGTCTACGCCGACGCCCGCGCGCGCGAGCAGGTCGCAACATGACGGTCGCTTACATCGAGATGATCGGCGGCGCGAGCGGCAACATGCTGCTCGGCGCGTTCTGCGATGCCGGCGCCGATCTCGCGGCGATCGAGCGCGCGCTGCGCACGATTCCCGTCGACGGCTGGGAGATCGAGCAGCGGCGGGTCGTCAAGCGCGGCATCGCCGCCAACTATATCGACTTTGCGATTCCGGGCGAGGACCACGCGCCGGCCGGGGACCACGCGCCGCACGGGCACGGGCGGCGGCTGGCCGACGTGTTGGCGATCGTCGATCGCAGCGGTCTCACCGTTCGCCAAAAGTCACGCGCCGCCGCAATCTACCGCCGGCTCGGTGCAGCCGAAGCGCGCGTCCACGGCGCGAGCGTCGACGAGATCCACTTCCACGAGGTCGGTGCGGTCGACGCGATCCTCGACGTCGCCGCCAGTTGCATCGCGCTCGACCTGCTTTGCGTCGAGCAGCTCTTCTGTTCGGCCTTTCCAATCGGTCGCGGGACGATTGCGATGAGCCACGGCCGGTACCCGAACCCGCCGCCGGCGACCGCCGAGTTGCTGCGCGGCGCGCCGACCTGCGACGGCGAGATCGACGGCGAGATGGTGACCACGACCGGCGCCGCGATTCTCACGACGCTCGTCGAACGGCCGGGCCTGCGTCCACCGATGACGGCGAGCGCGATCGGCTACGGCGCGGGCCGTTCGGAATTCGCGATTCCAAACGTCGCGCGCGTCTCGATCGGCGAACTGCTCGAACCGTCGGCGCCCGACGAGGTCGTCGTCCTCGAAGCCAACCTCGACGACATGTCGCCGCAGTACTTCGAACTGGCCGTCGAGCGGCTGTTCGCCGCCGGTGCGCTCGACGTCTGGCTCACGCCGATGACGATGAAGAAGGGCCGGCCTGCGATCGTGCTGGCGGCGATGGCGCCGCTCGACCGCGAAGCGGCGTGTGCGCGCACGATGCTCGCCGAAACGTCGACGATCGGCGTTCGCGTGCGCCGCGAGCGGCGCTATCTGCTCGAGCGGACGGTTGAAGCGGTCGCGACCCCGCTCGGCCAAGTGCGGGTCAAGACGGCAGTCATCGACGGAAGAGCGCGCCGCACGCTCGAATACGACGATGTGGTCCGAATCGCGCGCGAGCGCGGCCGCCCGATCGCTGAGATCGCGGCGGAACTGGACGGGGTGTTGGAGTTGTGACGACGGTCGTCGAGGGAATCGAAGTCAAGGAGCGCCGGTTGCGCGCCATCCTGCGCGAGCTTGGAAGTTGCATCGTCGCGTTTTCGGGCGGCGTCGACTCGGCGCTGGTGCTGGCGGTCGCCGCCGGCGAGCTCGGCGACCGAGCGATCGGCATCACCGCTCACTCGGCAAGCCTCGCCGAAGGTGAACTCGACGGGGCCGCCGGCGTCGCCGGCGCCGTCGGCGCGCGTCACGAGATCATCGAAACGCACGAACTCGACGACGAACGCTATCGCAGCAACCCGGTCGACCGGTGCTATTACTGCAAGACCGAACTGTATGCCAACCTTGAGGTCATCGCGCGCGAACGCGGCGTCGCGGCCGTCGTCGACGGCTTCAATCTCGATGACGAAGGGGACTGGCGGCCCGGCCGGCGGGCGGCGCGCGAGCACGGCATCCGCAGTCCGCTCGCCGAAGCGGGCTTTCGCAAGGCCGACGTCCGGACGCTGGCGCGCGCCCTTGGCCTCGACGTCTGGGAGAAGCCGGCGCTCGCGTGCCTCTCGTCGCGATTCCCGTACGGCACAGCGATCACGCTCGAACTCTTGCAGCAGGTCGATCGCGCCGAGCAGGCGGTGCGCGCCGCCGGCATTCGCGTCTGTCGCGTGCGCCATCACGGCGAGGTCGCGCGCATCGAGGTGCCGCCCGATCAAATCGCCGGGTTGCTCGACGCAACCGTGCGCGACCGCGTCGTCGCGGGGGTGCAGGCCGCGGGCTATCGGTTCGTTGCACTCGATCTCGGGGGATACGTGTCGGGGAACTTGAATCGCGGACTGCATGCGTGAACCCGGACGAATCATTCCGCCCGAACCGCCGGTGGTCGATCCGTCGGATCCGCGCAGCCAAGTCTTCAAGAATCGCGGCGCGTTGCTGGCGTTGCCGGCGCTGGCGCTGGTCGCGTTCGGGCGGCCGAGCGCGTTCTCGATTGCAGTTGGTCTGCCGGTCGCATTTGCCGGCGAGTTGATGCGCTGCTGGGCGGTCGGCTACTCGGGCGAATCGACCCGCGACGATCGCGTCGTCGCGCCGCGGTTGGTGACGGCCGGTCCGTATGCCCACGTTCGCAACCCGCTTTATCTCGGCAACTTCGCGACCGCGCTCGGCTTTTCCATCGCGTTCACCGGCCGGCTGCGCAAGCGCCAGCGAATGCTGCTCGCGGTGTTTGGTTTGGGAACGATGGCCGCTGTCTACGCAACGATCGTACCGCTCGAAGAGGCCTATCTGCGGCGTAAGTTCGGCGCGGCGTTCGACGCCTATTGCGAGCGCGTTCCGCCGTATCTGCCGTCCGGAGTGGCCGCGGGCGACGGCGAGGGCACCTACGACGTCACAGTGATCGCGAACGCCGAGTCGCGGACGTTTGCGAGTTTCGGCGGCATGCTGCTGGCACTGGCGGTAAAGGCGCTGCGCGCCTGACGCCATGATCGGCGCGGACCTCGGCCGGCGGCGACTCGCGATCGCGCTCGCGGCGAGCGCCGCGGTCGCGCTGCTCGAATTGGCCGGCGGGATCGCATCGCGCAGCCTCGCGCTCGTCGCGGACTCGGCGCACGTCGGCATGGACGTCGTCGGTTTGGCGATCGCGTTGGCGGCGGCAATCCAGGCGACCCGGCCGGCGACCGCGCGGCAATCGTTCGGGTTTGCGCGCGTCGAGGTCTTGGCCGCGCTGGCAAACGGCGGCATCTTGTTCGCGGTGATGACGCTCATCGTCGTCGAAGCGGTGCGCCGGCTGGCGGCGCCCCAACTTCCGGCGACCGGCCTGATGCTCGCAGTCGCCGCGATCGGCGCGATCGTGAATGTCGCGCTGAGCCTGTTGCTCGCGCGCCACGCCCACGCCAGCTTGAACCTACGAGCGGCGCTGCTGCACGTGGCCGGCGATGCAATCGGTTCGCTGGCGGTCGTGTTGGCTGCCATCGGGATCCTCGTTTGGGGCGCCGCGTGGCTCGACCCGGTCGCGTCGTTCGTCGTCGCTGCGATCGTGATCGTGGGCGTCGTCCAGATCGTGCGTGAAGCGGCCGACGTGTTGCTCGAAAGCGCGCCGGCGCACGCGCAGATACCGGTCGTCCGCGAACGGATTCGCGAGTTGGCGGGCGTCGTCGACCTCCACGATCTGCACGTCTGGACGATCGGCGGCGGCGAGCACGCGCTGTCGGCGCATGTCGTTCTCGCCGATGCGCGGATCAGCGATGCGTCGGCAATTTTGCAGCGAATCGACCGCGCGATGCGCGACGAGTTTTCGATCGGTCACGTCACGGTGCAGTTCGAGTGCGAGTCGTGCGCCCCCGACGAAGCCGTCGTCTGCACGCAGGCCGGCCGCCGCTAGCGCCGGAATATCCAACGGCTATGAAATCGACAACCGTTGTACTTGGAACCGCTCGCACGCCGTTCGGCCGGCTCGGCGGCGCACTCGCGCCGCTGGCGGCGACGACCCTCGGCGGCGAGGCGATCCGCGCCGCGATCGCGCGCGCGGGCATCGACCCCGCCGAGGTCGACCACGTCCTCATGGGCCAGGTGCTGCAAGGCGGCGCCGGCCAAGCGCCCGCGCGCCAAGCGCTGTTCAAGGCCGGCCTTGCCAAGACGGTCACGTTCGAAACGATCAACAAAGTGTGCGCATCGGGAATGATCTCGGTCGTCTTCGGAACGCGGATCATCGGCGACGACGACGCGCAGGTCATCGTTGCCGGCGGCATGGAGTCGATGTCGAACGCGCCGTACGCGGCGTTGAATGCGCGGTTCGGCTACCGGTTCGGTGACGGGGCGCTGGTCGACCTGATGAATTACGACGGCTTGCTCGATCCGTACTCGAACCTGACAATGGCGGCCGCCCAATCGAAGGTGAACGCCGACCTCGGCATCACCCGTGAAGTGCAAGACGAGTTCGCGTTCACATCGCACGCCCGCGCCCAAGCCGCTACCGAGAAGGGGCTATTCAAAGACGAGATCGTCGCCCTGAACGTCGCGACCAAAGCGAAGGGGAAGCTCGTCGTCGACAAGCTTCCGACGCCGGCGCAAGCCCGCGTCCCGGGGCATGCCGGCGCAAACGGCAGCTCGAAACTGTGGCACACGCCGCCCGCCGAACTCGCGCCAGCGCCGGCGCAATACTCGCCGTACGTGACCGGTGACGTGCCGTCGACGACCGTTGACCGCGACGAAGCGATTCGCGCCGACGCGTCGCTCGCCGCAATGCAAAAACTCGGCCCGCTCGACAAGGGTGGAACGGTGACTGCCGGCAACGCGCCCGGCGTCAACGACGGCGGCGCCGCCCTCGTGCTCGCCGGCGAAGCGTTCGCAAAATCGCGCGGCTATGAGCCGCTGGCCACCGTCGTAGACCACGCCGCCGCCGCCTGGGACCCGGCCTACCTCGCGCTCGTCCCCGCGATGGCCGCCCAAAAGCTGCTCGAGAAGAACAACCTCAAACCGTCCGACATCGCGATCTGGGAGGTAAACGAAGCATTCGCCGCCGTCGCCTGGAGCACGGCGAATCTCCTTGGCATCGACCCCAAGGCGATCAACCTGCAAGGTGGCGCGGTCGCGATGGGCCACCCCGTCGGCGCCTCCGGCGCGCGCATCACCGCCAGCGTCGTCCACCAACTCCGCCGCCGCGGCGGCGGCTACGGCATCGCCTCGCTCTGCTCTGGCGGCGGCCAAGGCGACGCCGTGCTCATAAAGGTCGGCTAGCCGCGTCACGCCCCCGCCCGCCTGTCGCACGTCGAGGAGAAAACGTTGAAAATCTTAGTGGTCGGTGCCGGCCAAATGGGCGGCGGAATCGCCCAGGTCGCCGCGCAAGCTGGTAACGACGTGCTGCTGAACGATCGCGACCAGTCGTACATCGATCGCGGCCTCGGCGTCATCAAGAAGAACTTCGATCGCAACGTCGAGAAGGCGCGGATGACGGCCGAAGATCGCGACCGGGCGCTGGGACGGATCACGCCGCTGCCGGCGCTCAAAGACGTCGACGTCGACGTCGCCATCGAGGCTGCAACCGAGAATCCCGAACTCAAATTCGACTTGTTTCGCAAACTCGACGCGCTGACGCCGGGCCGAACGGTGCTCGCGAGCAACACGTCGTCGATCTCGATTACGAAGATCGGCGCGGTCACCAAACGGCCGGAGCAAGTGATCGGGATGCACTACTTCAATCCGGTTCCGGTGATGCGACTCGTCGAGGTGATCCGCGGAATCGCGACCTCGCAAGCGACCTTCGAGTTCGCCAACAAACTCGCGATCGAACACGGCAAGACGCCGGTCGAAGTGCGCAACTTCCCGGGGTTTGTCTCCAACCGGATCCTCTGCCCGATGCTGAACGAAGCGGTCTTCGCGCTCTACGAAGGGATCGGAACGGTCGAGTCGATCGACACGGTCATGATGCTCGGCATGAATCATCCGATGGGACCGCTGACGCTCTCGGATTTCATCGGGCTCGACACGCTCTTGTACGTCATGGAGGTATTGTACGAGGGGTACAACGACTCGAAGTACCGGCCGTGTCCGTTGCTCAAGGAGTACGTCGATGCCGGCTGGCTCGGCCGCAAGAGTGGGCGCGGATTCTACGACTACTCCGGCCCCAAACCCGTTCCGACGCGCTAGGTCTTCTAGCCGATGAGCGCGCAGTTCGCGCTGACCGACGATCAAGTCGCAGTTGCGAATCTGGCGCGCGCGGTCGCCGAGGCGGAGATCGCGCCCCACGTCGCGCGCTGGGACCGCGAACACGCGTTTCCCCGCGCGCTGTACTCGACGCTGACGAATGCCGGCCTGATGGGGATTACCGTCCCCGAGGTCTACGGCGGCGCCGGCGCCGATTACGTTTCGTACGTGCTCGCGATCGAGGAGCTGGCGCGGGTCGATGCGGGAACGGCGGTCACGGTCTCGGTTCACTCGATGATCGCAACCGCGATCGTGAAACTCGGCACGACGGCGCAAAAGGAGCACTATCTGCCGCAACTGGCGGCCGGCGACGTGATTGCCGGCTTTGCGTTGACCGAGCCCGACGTCGGCTCGGATGCCGCGGCCCTGCGGGCAACCGCGACCCGCGACGGCGCGGGCTACGTGCTCCGCGGGCGCAAGCAATGGTGTACCAACGGCGGCTATTCGGGCGTCGTGATGGCGATGTTCCGCACGGGTGGGCCGGGCGCCAAAGGCGTGACCGCGTTCTTGGTCGATAACGCGCTGGACGGCGTGCGAGTCGAACGGACGACCGAGAAGCTGGGAATCCACACGAGCAACACCTGCGACCTCGCGTTCGACGACGTTCGCGTCTCGAACGATGCGGTGCTCGGCGGCGAAGGCCAAGGTTTCGGCAGCGCGATGTCGGCGTTGGCGGCCGGGCGCATCGGGATCGCGGCCCAAGCGGTCGGAATCCTCGCGGCTTGCCTTGCGGCATCGGTGAAGTTCGCGACCGAACGTGAGGCGTTCGGCAAACCGATCGCCGCGTTCGAAGGCGTCTCGTTCAAGATCGCGCAGATGGCGACCGATCTCGATGCGGCGCGGCTCCTGGTCCATCGTGCCGCCGCGCGCTATGACCGCGGCGAGCCGTTCGCCGTCGAGGCGAGCAAAGCGAAGCTGTTCGCCGCGACCGCCGCCCGCAAACACGCTGCCGAAGCGGTTCAAATCCACGGCGGCTACGGCTACACGACCGAGTTTCCGGTCGAACGCTACTATCGCGACGCAAAGATCACCGAGATATACGAGGGGACTTCGGAAATTCAGCAGTTAATCATCGCGCGGTCGCTGCTCGGCCGGCTCGCCTAGACCGATTCGACCGGCGTGGATCGGCGCGCGATCGCACCGCGCAGGTCGTCGATCGTCGCCGGCTTGGCGACGTGATCGTCCATCCCCGCCTCGATGCAGGCGCGGCGATCCTCTTCGCGGGCGTTGGCGGTCAGCGCAACGATTGGAATCCGCGAACCGTGCTCGCCGCCGCGAATCGCACGCGTCGTCTCGAAACCATCCATCTCGGGCATCTGGCAGTCCATAAAGATCATCGTATAGGTCGTCGTCTCGAGGGCTGCCAGCGCTTCGCGCCCGCCGGGAACCGCGTCGGCGGCGTAGCCCAGTTTGTCGAGTTGGCGCGCGACCAGCCGCCGATTGACCGGATTGTCTTCGACGACGAGGATCCGCGGTCGACCGTCCGGGGACGCCGTTAACGGCGCGGCGTCCGGCGGCGCGGGCTGCTCGGGCTGTAGCGGCGCAAGCATCGGCGCGGGCCCGCGCGCGACGCTCGCCGCGTTGCGCGCGAGCGTTGCGGCGGTCGAGGTCGAGACCAGCAGCGGCAAGCTGAACGTGAAGGTCGAGCCGGCACCCGGCGTGCTGCTTACGGCGATCGATCCGCCCATGAGTTCGACCAAACGTTTGGAGATCGCGAGGCCAAGGCCGGTGCCCCCGAATCGCCGCGACGTCGACGAGTCGGCTTGCCGGAAGGGCTCGAACAGCGCGGCCAGCGCCGCGGGGGCGATGCCGATTCCGGTGTCGGCGACGGTGAACCGCGCGACGACCGTGCCGGCGCGCCGCTCGGCGACTTCGACGGCAACGTGGATGCTGCCGCGATCGGTGAACTTGACGGCATTGCCGATCAGGTTAAACAGGATCTGGCGCAGCCGGCCCGCATCGCCCAACAGCCGCGGCGGGATCGCCGGATCGACGCGCGCGGTAAGCGCGACGCCTTTGCCGCGCGCTTGGCTCGCGATCAACCGGACGACGCCGGTGACGACGCCGTCGATCTCGAACTCGACGGGCGATAGTTCCAGGCGACCGGCCTCAATCTTCGAGAAGTCAAGGACGTCGTTGATGACGCGCAACAACGTCTTGCCGGAGTCACGCACGGTCTCGGCATACTCGCGCTGTTCGCCGCTGAGCTGGGTCGCGAGCAACAACTCGTTCATGCCGAGTACGCCGCTCATCGGCGTGCGGATCTCGTGACTCATCATCGCGACGAAGTCGGACTTGAATCGCGACGCGCGCTGGGCCTCTTCGAGCGCGGTTCGAGCGAGCGATTCATTTTGCTTGCGCTCGGTGATGTCGCGGATGATGCTCATGAGCAGGTTTTGGCCGCGATGGACCGTCGCCCGCGAGCGAACTTCGACGGGGATCGGGTGACCGTCGCGATGCTGATGGAGCGTCTCAAAGGTATACTCGGTCTCGGTGACCTCGTTCATCTGGGTGGCGACCGAGTCAACCGTTTCGGGTGCCCGCAGATCGTGAATTTTCAAGTGCCGGAACTCGTCGTGCGACCATCCGTAAACGTCGGTCGCGGCCGCATTCGCGTCAACGACCGAGCCGTCGGCCGGATTGACGAACAGGATGACGTCGCGCGCCCGGTCGACCAGAACCTGATAGAGTGAAAGTTCGTCTTGGCGGTCCTTCAACGAGCACGCCAACCGGTGATATTCCTGAAGCAACGCAACCAGGATCGCAAGCGACGAAAAGATCGAATCGATCCGCGCAACGTACCAGCCGACGGTAAACCGGCGGCCGCCGACCATCATCAACAGCATGTCTAGGCTCATCGCAAGCAGCGCGATGCCGAGCCACGTTTCGACCGGGTCGCCGGTGCGCGTCTTGCGGATCACGTACACGGTGACGGCCGCGTCGAAAAGAAACACGAGCGGCCCGATGCCGGTACTGGTCATGCGGTGATAGTCGTTGCCGACCGCAAGCATCGGCAGCACCGGCGCGAGCGCGGCGAAGAATACGATCGCAAAGCCGGCGATCGCGACGGCCGCTATGACCGCCACCCCGACGGTCTCGGAATGACTCAGCCGCGAGAAGATCGGAATCGATTTCGATTCGGCGCGAACGTAGGCGAGTGCGAACAGCGGAAACGCAGCGTGCCAAAAGAGCAGCGACCACGCGCTGACTTGCGACGAACCAAATATGCCGCTTGCGCTGAAGAGTCCGGGAAAGCCGGCGAGATAGGCGGTCATCGCGAACGCGTAGACAAGGAAGCCGCAGATCAAGATCGCCAGCGGATGCCGGCCGGTGAGCGCAAGCCGGGCGTTGAGGAGGTACGCGGTCAGCGCCTCGCCGAGCACGGCGATCGCCACGAACGTCGGGACGGCGGAGACCGAACCCGAGCCGTGAACCCACGCAAATGGCACCGCCGCGAGGCTCAACCCGACGAGAACGACGGCGACGAGGCTCGGCGCGGGGGTCCAGGGCACAGAATAGCGAGGGGAGCCCGATGCCCGTGGCTGGGTCATCCGTTGCCCCAGGTCGACGGCATATATTGAAGTATCGGTCCGAACCGGCCCGGTCTGAGGCTCGGGTGACCGCAAAAGTCGCACCGAGGGATCGTCCCCTGTTCCGTGCTATTTCATTTGCGTGGTCGGCCGGCATACCCGGCCGTTTTCGCGCGGTCCGATTCGGAGAATATCGTCGCTATGAAATTGATGGAGTACCAGGGGAAAGAGCTGTTTCGCCGGGTCGGCATTCCGACGCCGCGCGGGCAGCACGCGACGAGCGCGGCCGACGCCGGCGCGTTCATCGCCGCCAACCCCGGGTCGTGGGTGCTCAAGAGCCAAGTCATGATGGGTGGTCGCGGCAAAGCCGGCGGGATCAAATTCGCCGAGACCGCCGCCGACGGGCAGCAGATCGCGGGCGAACTGATCGGCAAGGTTCTCAAATCGGTCCAGAATCCCGACGGCGAAGAAGTGCGGTCGCTGCTGGTTGAAGCAAAGCTCGCAATCGCGAGTGAAGCCTACGTCTCGATCACGATCGATCGCACGACCAAGAAACCCGTCATCATCGTGACGTCGCAAGGCGGCATGGACGTCGAGGAGGTCGCCGAGCACCATCCCGACGCAATCGCCAAGTATTGGGTCGATCCGGCGATCGGATTCTCGCCGTATATCGCGCGCGATCTGGCGTTCGCCGCCAAGCTGCCGGCCGGCTATCACAAGACGTTCCCAAAGATCGTCGGTGCGCTCTACACGCTGTTCATGGAGTACGGCGCCAACCTCGTCGAAATCAACCCGCTCGTGCTCGCGTCCGACGGGAGCGTCTATGCGTCGGATGCGAAGGTCGATCTCGACGACAACGGCGTCTACAAACATCCCGAGTTGCAGACGTGGAAAAACGACGTGCCCGCCGACGCTGACCAAGCGGCCGCGGTCTCGATTGGTCTGGGGCTCTCGAACTATGCCAAACTCGACGGCACGATCGGCGTAATCGCCAATGGCGCGGGTCTGGGCATGGGGACGATGGATGCGATCCGCAACGCCGGCGGCGCCGCGGCGAACTTTCTCGATATCGGCGGCGGTGCGCAGGCCGAATTGGTGAAAAAGTGCTACAAGCTCGTCGTCGGTGACCCGAAGGTCAAAGCACTCTTCATCAACATCTTCGGCGGCATCACCCGTGGCGATCAAGTTGCGCTCGGCATCGTCGAGGCGTTGAAGGGCGACGACGTCCGCAAGGTTCCGCTGGTCGTGCGGTTGACCGGAACCAATGAAAAAGAGGGCCGCGAGATCCTCGCCAAGGCGGGGATGAACCCCGTTGAGACGATGGACGAGGGTGCGCGCAAAGCCGTCGAGTTCGCGAAAGGGTAAGCCGTGTCGATCTATCTCGATAAGAACTCCAAGGTCATCGTCCAGGGCATCACCGGTCGCGAAGGGTTGTTCCACACGCAGCGGATGCTAGCGTACGGAACGAAGATTGTCGGCGGGGTAACGCCGGGCAAAGGCGGCACGACGATCGAGACCGGCCAGCCCGTCTTCAATACGGTGCGCGACGCGGTCGAGGCGACCGGCGCGACCCACTCGATCATCTTCGTTCCGCCGCCGTTTGCCGCCGACGCGCTCTACGAAGCGTACGACGCCGGCATCACCTTGGCGGTCTGCATCACCGAGGGCATTCCCGCCCACGACATGTTGCGAGTCGTGGCGACGACGGCGGGCATGCGCATCATCGGGCCAAACTGTCCGGGCCTCGTATCGCCGGGGCGATCGCTCGTCGGCATCATGCCGGGCCACGTCTTCGCGCCGGGCCGCGTCGGGATGATCTCCCGCTCGGGGACCTTGACGTACGAAATAGTTGACAACCTTACCAAAGCGGGTCTCGGTCAGTCGACCTGTGTCGGCATCGGCGGCGATCCGATCATCGGAACGACGTTCGTCGACTGCCTCAAGGCGTTCGCGACCGACCCGGAGACCGACGCGGTCGTGATCTGCGGCGAGATCGGCGGATCGGACGAAGAAGACGCGGCCGCGTTCGTCGCCGACCATCTGCCGAACAAACCGTGCATCGCGTTCATCGGCGGACGGTCCGCTCCGCCCGGCAAGCGTCTCGGTCATGCCGGCGCGATCATCTCCGGTAACACGGGAACGCCGCAAAGCAAGGTCGCGGCGTTCGAAAAGGCCGGCGTTCCGGTCGCCGATCGGCCCTCCCAGATTCCCGAACTATTGAAGAGCCGGCTCGCAACTGCCGCCCGCTGAACCGCGATTGACCTACGGTTATCACTGCGAGGAATGCGAAGAGGCGATCTGGCCGGCGACCACGCGCTCGGAACTCCAGTGGTTACGCGAGCGGGAGCACGTCGTCCGCGAGGTTGGCCGTCACGTATCGGGCGGGCTCGATACCTGGATCACCGAGGGGCTTGAATTCCTCGACCGGCATCGCGGCCATAGCATCATCGTTAGCCGCAAAGGCGCCCCGCGCGAAAATTAGTCGGGGATGCGGAGGGTTTGGCCGGGGACGATCGTCGCCGACTGCAAGTGATTGGCGGCGCGGATCGTGTCGAGCGTATCTTGGACGCTCTCGCCGGGCGCCGTATGGTCGGCGGCGATTGCCCAGAGCGCGTCGCCCGACTTGATGACGACGTGCGAGAAGTGCGCCGGCGGAGCGGCATGCAACCGGCTTGACGAGAGGGTCGGGACGGCCACCAGCGCGGCCAGCGCCGCGAGCGCGACGGCCGGCATCAGGGTGGGGGCTCGCCGCTTGGCGCGGTACATCGATCCAACTCCTTTGCCCACATCTTGGGCCAAACGCCTGTTCGTCCCCTAGATTTTAGCAATCTCGACCCCCGGAGTCAATGGGTTCTCGAACATACGTTTGCATTTGAACGTTCGACCTGCTAGGCTAGACACAATTACGACCCGCTTTTAGCGGGCGGAGGGAGGCCCGAGTGGCAGACCGCGCGCCGTCGGAGCGCCAGGCGCGGATCCTTGAAGTGATCCGTGAGTTTACGCGCGAGCACGGCTACCCGCCGTCGGTCCGCGAGATCGGCGAACGGGTCGGGCTCTCGTCGTCGTCCACGGTCCAGGCGCACCTCAAGACGCTCGAGCGCCGCGGCCTCATCCACCGCGACCCGACCAAACCGCGCGCGCTGACGCCGGCGACCCGCAATCCAGCGGTCGAGCCCCCGAGCCGGCTCGATTACGGCGTCCTGCCGATCGTCGGAAAAGTCGCCGCCGGCACGCCGATAACCGCTGCCGAAAACCTCGACGGTGAATTCGTCGTGCCCGCCGACCTCGCGCGCCGCGCGGGCACGTTCATGCTGCGCGTCAGCGGCGACTCGATGATCGAAGCGGCGATCCTCGACGGCGACCTGATCGTCGTCGCACCCCAAGACGACGCCGCCAACGGCGAGATCGTCGTCGCCCTCATCGACGACGAAGCGACGGTAAAACGCTTCTACCGCGAACCCGGCCGCGTCCGCCTCCAACCCGAAAACCGCACGATGCAACCGATCTACGCCGAGTCCGTAACGATCGTGGGGCGAGTCGAAGCCGTCATCCGTCGCCTCTAGAACAGCCTAACTCGCCGCGAGTCCACTCTGCATCAGGTGCTGACGTAACGAATGCGCGGCCCGCGGTTCCGAACGGCAATGTCGTGGATCCCGAACGCGGGCAAACACTTCCAATTCGCAACGCCGCATTGCCCGAGTTCGAGGAAGCGCAATAAAAGGCCAGTCGGGCGCAACCGCGAACTCGCGGTCGCGCATGGCCATCGCCCAGAATGCCAACGCCGCCCGCAGTTGGGTCGGTACGGCATTGGTCCCCGCGGCGCGGCGCGTCGGCGAGTTTCCCGAGATCGCCGCGATCCGCACGATGCTGCCGTTCAGCTTCGCCGGATTGCTCGCCGGTATCCTCGGGTTCGCGCTGCAGTCGCCGGCCGGTCCGCCGCTGCAGCGCATCTCGGCCGCGCTGCCCGCATCGTTCGGCGTCATGTCGGCGGTCCTGGTGGTCTTGCTCGCGTGGGATCTCGCGCGCCGGCGCGGCGTCGCACCGGCCGTCGCGGTGGCGGCGAGCGCCGGCGCATTCGCGATCTCACTACCGTACGGACACGTGCATTCGGTTGTGACGCTGGCGGCGTCGCTCGGCAGCAGCGGATTATTTTTCGCAATCGGGATCGCGCTGGTCGCGGTCACGGTTACGCGACTCACGACCCGCGCGGCCGGCCGCGCGATCGGCGCGGTTCTCGCGATCGCGGTCGTGCTCGGCGGCGCGTTTGCGTTGGCGGCCCACGGCATCTCGTTGATCGCGGTGCTCGACCGCATCGTCGCGCCACTGGGGACGCTCGGCGACAGCTTGCCCGCGCTGCTGGCGATCGTGATCGTCGAAACGCTGCTGTGGGTGATCGGCATCCATGGCCCGGCGCTGGTCGCCGCGGTCGTGTTGCCGGTCTACCTTTCGTTGCTCGCGCAGAACGCTGCTGCGGTCGCGCACGGCCACGCGCCACCGCACATCGTCACGGTATCGACGTTTCTATTCGTCTTTCCGGGCGGAGCCGGCGCGACGTGGCCGGTTGCGTTCCTACTCGCGCGCAGCGGTGTGAAACGCGTGCGCACCGTTGCGCTGGCGGCGCTGGTGCCGACGATCTTCAACGCGAACGAACCGTTGATGTTCGGGTTGCCGATCGCGTTTGAACCGCTGTTGGCAATTCCGTTCGTGACCACGCCGGCCGTGCTCGCGATCGTCACCTACGTTGCGATGGCGCACGGCCTGGTGGCGCGGCCGACGCTGTATATTCCGTCGTCGGTTCCGCAGCCGCTCGGTGTGTTTCTCGCGACCAAGGATTGGCGCGCGGTGATCCTCGTGATCGCGAACATCGCGATTGCGGCGGTCATCTGGTGGCCGTTCGTCGCAATCTACGAACGCCACCAGCGCGAGCGCCCGGTGGACGCGACGTGATCGACGCGCTGCTCGAACGGTTCGACGTGGACGAGCGAGTCGCGGCCGCGGCTAGACGCGCGGCGGCGTCGGCGCCGCACCCGGCTGCTCAACGGACGCGTCACCGCGTCGCCGCGCGCGTGCTGGCGGCGTTTTCGGCCGAGGGGATCGCGAGCGACGAGTTGGCCGGCCGGCTCGGCTACGGTTACGACGATACGGCCCGCGACCGGTATGAAGCGCTGTTGGCGCGCGTGTTTGGCGCGGAGCGTGTGCTGGCGCGGCTTTCGCTGGTCAGCGGAACGCATGCGATCGTCACCGCGCTGAACGCCTGCACGCCGCCGGGCGGCCGGCTGGTCAGCGCGACCGGCCGCCCCTACGACACGCTCCGGTCGGCGATCGTCGATGCGCCGGACTCGCTCGTCGAGCGCGGTCTGCAGTACGACGAGGTCGCGCTCGATGCTGCCGGCGGCGCCGATCTCGACGGAATCGCGCGGGCGTGCGCGCGCGCCCCCGCCGTCGTCTTCGTGCAACGCTCGCGCGGTTATGCCGCGCGGCGCTCGCTGTCGATCGCCGACTGCGCCGCGATCGCGTGGGTCGCCAAAGACGCGGCCCCCGCGAGCGTGGTGATCGTCGACAACTGCTACGGCGAGTTGGTGGAGGATCGCGAGCCGACCGAGGTCGGCGCCGACCTTGCGATCGGCTCCCTCATTAAAAATCTCGGCGGCGCGCTCGCGCCGGGCGGCGGCTATGTCGCCGGCCGCGCGGACCTCGTCGAACGGGTCGCGTCCCGGCACTATGCGCCGGGCCTCGGCGCCAAGGTCGGCTCGTCGCTTGGGTTCGGCCGGGCGCTGATCCAAGGACTCTTCCAAGCCCCGCTTGTCGTAGCCGAAGCGCTGGCGGGGCTCGACTTCGCGGCGGCCCTATTCGCCGAGCTCGGGTTTGGGGTCGACCCGCTCCCCGGCGCCCTCCGCGCCGACATCGTCCAAGCGATCCGTCTCGGATCGCGCGAACGGCTCATCGCCTTTGCCCGCGGGCTTCAACGGGCGATGCCGCTGGATGCGCGGTTCGCCCCCGAGCCGGGTCCCGTTCCGGGCTACGCCGACGCGGTGATCATGTCGGGCGGAGCGTTCGTGCCGGGAGCGACGATCGAACTCTCGTGCGACGCGCCGCTCCGGCCGCCGTTCGAAGTCTATCTACAAGGAGGCACTCAACGCGAGCACGTCGCCCTCGGCGCGCTGCTTGCCGCCGACGGGCTGGCCCGAGAAAGCATATTGCCGGAATTGCCGAAACAGAGAGTGTGAGGGAGATCGCATGAGCGCCACTTCTAACGGCACCCCCAAATCGTCGCATCATCCTGAGCTGAGAAAATACGCGCGAGCGACCGTCGCTTTCGACGTCGTCTACGGCCGCGACGCCCAAAATGCCGGCTCGGTCGGCCTCGCGATCGATCTCGGCGGTGGCGGACTGCGGCTCGCCAGCGAGGAGGACCTGCCGCTGGGTACCGTGCTGCTGTTGCGCTTCCGCCTACCGTCGATCGATCGTGAGACGGTCGCGCGTGGCCGGATCGTGCTCTCGTACTACAATGCGATCGAGGGCCGCTACTTTCACGGCATCGCGTTCACCCAGATCGGCGCCGCCGATCAAACCGAGATCATGCGCTTCGTCGCCGAACAGGCGCGGCGCGCGCAGGCCCGCTAAATTCGCAGCCCGCGGCCTAACGCTTGCTAGGTTGCGCTCGCCTCTTCGTCGCCTGAAGGCCGACCGCTGCCCATGAAGCCGTAGAAGAAGTAGCGATTGCCCTCGGTCGTCTCGATGACGATACGCGTATCTTCGACCGTCGCGCGCTCGATCTGCTTGCCGTGTAGGGTTTCCAGAATCGCTTGTGCCTGCACGAACTCCGCCTCTCGAAGCGCGTCGGGTTCGATTTCAATGAGATCCATCAGATCGTCGATGTTGGCTAGCTTCTCGAGATCTATCTCATGCGACCCGCTGCTTATGATCGTCACTCCTCTCTATCATCGTCCGTGGTGACGAAGGCGTTTAGCGTTCTCGGCGTTGGCGGCCTGAAGTGTGATGTAGGGGACTTCGGCGGGCGCCGGTCCAACCTTGCGAGTGCCCATGTATATCCTGGAAGTCGTCAGTGGTCCTCTGGACGGCAAGCGCTGGGAGTTCGAGCGAGAGATCACGATCGGGCGGGATGACTCGGTCGCGAATGCCTGTCTGACCCTCGACCGCTATGTTTCGCGAAAGCACGCGCAACTCCGCGACGAGGAGGGGACCTTGGTCCTGACCGACCTCGCCAGCCGAAACGGGACCCAGGTCGAAGGGAACGTGGTCGACCCGCGGCTGCCGCTAGCCGCCGGCCAGTCGTTCCTCGTCGGCCGGACCGTGCTACGGGTGATCCGGGCCTAACCATCATGCAGGTCGTCCGGAGACCCGACTCGGTGCGCGCCGTCGCCCGCACGCTTCCTCGCCCGGTCGGGCTGGTACCAACGATGGGTGCCCTGCACGACGGCCACTTGGCGCTGGTTCGGCGAGCCCGAGCCGAAAACGCTGCGGTGGTGGCGTCCCTGTTCGTCAACCCGCTGCAGTTCGCCCCAAACGAAGACTTCGAGCGTTACCCGCGCAGCTTCGACCGCGATGCTGCACTGTTCGAGGCCGCGGGGGTCGAGTTGCTGTACGCCCCGGCGGTCGCGCAGATCTATCCGGCCGGCTTTTCCACGACGGTCGACGTCGGCGTTCGCGGCGCGCAGTTCGAAGGCGCGGTCCGCGCCGGACATTTCGCCGGGGTCGCGACGATCGTCGCGAAGTTGCTGCACGCCGTCGAGCCGACGAGTCTCTATCTTGGTCAGAAGGACGCGCAACAGACGGTCGTGTTGCGCAGGATGATCGCCGACCTCGACCTGCCGGTCTCCGTCGTCGTCGCTCCGACGGTTCGCGAACCCGACGGCTTGGCGCTTTCAAGCCGCAACGTGTATCTGACGACCGAGCAGCGCGCCGCGGCACCGTCGCTGCAGCGCGCGCTGGCAGCGACGCGCGAGGCGCTGGCCGGCGGCGCGTCGATCGCCGACGCCAAGGCTGCGGGTCGCGCCCAGTTGCTGCCGCCGTTTGCCTTCGAGTATCTCGAGGTCGTCGATCCGATGACGTTCGTTGCGCTCGACCGACCGGCGCGGCCGGCGATCGTCATCGGGGCCGCGCGGGCCGGTGAGCGGCGGCTGCTCGACAACGTCACGATTCCGGCGCTCGATGGCACCGATCCGGTATTGACGCCGGTGGTCGGCGAGCGTCGAACGGCCCAGCGATGAGCCGCGTTCTGCTCGGCGTCGCCGGCGGGATCGCCGCCTACAAAGCGGCGGCGCTGGCGAGCTTTCTCGTGCAGCGCGGGGATGAACTCGACGTCGTAATGACCGAGCAGGCGCAGCGGTTCGTCGGACCGCTGACGTTTGCGGCGCTCGCGCGGCGACCGGTCCACACATCGCTTTGGGATGCGCCCGAGTCGATTCCGCACATCGCGTTGGTGCGGGCGGCCGAAGTCTTCGCAATCGTTCCGGCGACCGCTAACGTGCTGGCGAAACTTGCGCATGGCATCGCCGACGATCTGCTGACCAACTGCGCGTTGGCCGCGACGATTCCGGTCGTGATCGCGCCGGCGATGAATGCGGCGATGTATGCGCATCCGGCGACGCGCGCGAACTTGCGCGCGCTCGTCGCGCACGGCTACGAAGTCGTCGAGCCGGGGGTCGGGTTTTTGGCCGAGCGCGAACACGGCATCGGGCGGCTCGCGGACCAAGCGGCGATCGTTGGCGCGATCGATCGGGTGCTCGCGCGGCCGCGGGACCTCGTGGGCGAACGCGTCGTGATCACCGCCGGCCCGACGCGCGAGCCGATCGATCCCGTGCGCTTCATCTCCAACGGTTCGACCGGAACGATGGGCATCGAACTGGCGCGCGAAGCGCTGGCGCGCGGCGCCGCGGTCGATCTCGTGCTCGGCCCGACGCTCCTCGATCCGCCGGCCGGCGCGCGGGTCACGCGGGTGACGACCGCGCAGCAGATGTACGACGCGACCTTGGCCGCCGCCGGCGACGCCGACATCGCGATCGCGGCCGCGGCGGTCTCCGACTGGCGGCCGACGCAGACCCACGACCAGAAGGTCAAGAAGTTCGACGGCGGCGACCGGGTCGAACTCGAACGGACGCCCGATACCTTGCGCGCGCTCGGCGCGGCCAAAAACGGCACCTTCCTCGTCGGGTTCGCCGCCGAGACCGAATCGCACGAAGCGCACGCGCGCGAAAAACTGCGCGGCAAGCAACTCGATGCGATCGCGGTCAACGACGTTTCGCGCGGTGAGCGCGGGTTTGGGACGGGCGAGAGCGAGTTGGTGCTGCTGCACGGCACGGATGGTCGCGTTCCGCTCGGTCGCGGCAGCAAGCGCGAACTGGCGCAGCGCATGTGGGATGCGCTGTTGGAACTGCGGCGCGCGTGCTGCTGACGATCGACGTCGGCAATACCGATACCAAACTCGGCTTCTTTGCGCGCACCGGCGGCGGCGTCGCGCACAAACTCATGCGCGATTGGCGCGTGACGACCGCCCGGCGGCGGACCGCCGACGAGTTCGGCGTGTTGTTCTCGGCGCTGTTTCGGCGGGCGGAGATTCCGCTCGACGAGGTGCGGGCGATCGTCGTGTCGAGCGTGGTTCCGCAGACCGACCGGGCGTTGATCGACGCCTGCAAGCAATATTTCGACGTCGAACCCCACCTGTTCACGGCGGCGACGCAGACGTTGATCGCAATCGAGACCGAGCGTCCAAAGGAAGTTGGGGCCGACCTCGCCGCCGCCGCGATCGGCGGGCGCGACCGCTACGGCGCACCGCTGATCGTCATCGGCTTCGGGACCGCGACGACGTTCAGCGCGATCTCGCGCGCCGGCGTCTATCTCGGCGTTGCGATCGCGCCGGGCATCCAGATCTCAATCGACGCGCTGGTCGCGCGGACCGCCAAGCTACCGCAGGTTGCCCTCGATCCGCCCGACGCTCCCTATGGCCGCGATACGATCAGCGCGCTGCAGGCCGGAATCGTCTACGGCTTCGTCGGCCAGTCCGAAGGGTTGATCGCGCGCCTGCGGGCGCGACTCGGCGACGACGCGCGGGTCGTCGCGACCGGCGGCTTTGCCGAGGTGATCGCGCGCCACACGGCGGCGATCGACTCGGTCGACCCGCACCTGATCCTGCACGGCCTGCGCGTCTTTTACGAGCGCAACGTGGTTGCGGCCGGCGCCACGGCGGCGACGTGATATACTCAAGCGTCATGACCCCAGCCGTTGCGCCGCTGCAGATCGGCGATATCGCGATCTGGCCCCCGATCGTTTTGGCGCCGATGTCCGGCGTAACGAACCGCACGATGCGGGCGCTCTACAAGCCGTTCGGGTTCGGATTGACCGTAACCGAGTTCGTTTCGTCGAATGCGCTGCAGTTCGGCAGCCGGCGCACGATGGAGATGATCGATCAGGCCGGCGTCGAGCGCCCGGTCTCGACTCAGCTCTGGGGCAGCGACCCGGCGGTGATGGCGTACGCGGCGACGGTCGTTCGCGAGTGCGGCGCCGACATCGTCGACATCAACTTCGGCTGTCCGGCGCCCAAAGTCACCAAGACCGAAGGCGGCAGCGCCTGCTTGCGCGACGTCGATCGCTGCGAAGCGATCATGCGTGCCGTCGTCAACGCCGTCGACTGCCCGGTAACCGTGAAGCTGCGCTTGGGATGGAGCGACGATGCGCTCGTCTTTGCGGAGGTCGCGCAGCGCGCGCAAGCGGTCGGTGTGCGCGCCGTTACCCTCCACGCCCGAACCGCCAAGCAATTTTACAAGGGCAGCGCCGACTGGTCGCAGATCGCCGAACTCAAACGCGCGGTGCAGATTCCGGTCATCGGCAACGGGGATCTCGGCGATCCGTTCGAGGCGCTGGCCCGAATGCGCGAAACCGGCGTCGACGCCGTGATGCTCGGTCGGGCGACCCTTGGCAACCCCTGGCTGATCGCCCGCTTGCGCGCCCTGATGGAAGGTCGCGAACCGGCGCCGCATCCGCCGGCCGCCGAGCGGCTGCGGTTCGCCGTGCATCACTACGAGGTCATGGTTGCCGAATGGGGCGAAGCGCGCGCCGTGCCGCAGATGCGTAAGCATCTCGGTTATTACCTCAAGGGGTTCGCCGGCGCGAGCGAGTTACGCGAACGGGTGATGCGGACGGCGACCGCCGCCGAAACGCTGGCCCACGTCGAAGCGGCGATCGCGCGCCTGCAATCCGGCGAGGTGGTCGCGGCATGAAGGCGCTCGACGACGCGCGGACGTTGTTCGACGAAACCTACGAGAATTACAAGCTGCATCTCAACCCGCCGCTGGCGCGCGTGATGAAGCTCTCGGGAAGCCCGGTTGAGGTGAGCGCGCACGGCTGCACGATCGTCGATCACACCGGCAAGGAATATCTCGATTTTGCCGGCGGTTACGGCGTCTTTACCCTCGGCCATTCGCATCCGCGCATCGTGGCCGCCGTCAAGGCCCAGCTCGACCGGATGGCGCTTTCGGGGCGCACGATGTTCAACCCGTTGATGGGCCGGCTGGCGCGCGCGCTGGCCGAGATTGCGCCGGGCGATCTGTCGATCGCGTTTTTTGCCAACAGCGGGGCCGAGGCGGTCGAAGGCGCGCTCAAGCTCGCGCGGGCTGCAACCAAGCGCGCGAAGATCGTCGGCACGCACGACGGATATCACGGCAAGACGTTCGGCGCGCTGTCGGTGAGTGGGCGCCCGTATTTCCAGGAAGCGTACCGGCCGCTGCTCGCCGACGTCGTGCACGTCCCGTTCGGTGACGCCGATGCGCTGGCGGCCGCGATCGACAAAACGACTGCCGCCTTCATCGTCGAGCCGGTGCAAGGCGAAGGCGGCGTCAACGTTCCACCGCCCGGCTATCTCGCGCGGGCGCGCGCGATCTGCGACGCAGCCGGGGTACTGCTGATCGCCGATGAAGTGCAGACGGGCCTCGGGCGCTGCGGCCGGCTGTTCGCGTGCGACTTCGATGGAATCGTTCCCGACGTAATGACCTTGGCAAAGGGGCTTTCGGGCGGCATCATGCCGATCGGCGCGTACATCGCGCGGCCGGTGGTCTGGAACGCGGCGTACGCGAAAGCGCCACTGATGCACACCTCGACTTTCGGCGGCAACCCGCTGGCGTGCACCGCTGCGCTCGAGGCGCTCGCGGTCCTCCGCGACGAAGACCTGGTGACCAACGCGCGCGACCGCGGCGCGGAACTGCTCGCCGGCGCGCGCGCGGTCGCGCAAGCGTTTCCCGACGTCGTCCGCGAAGTACGCGGCGCGGGTTTGCTCGTCGGCGTTGAGCTTACGAACGAAGGCTACGGCGGAACGATCATCCCCGAGATGGTCAAGCACGGCGTCACCGCCGCCTGGACGTTGAACATGCAGCGGGTCATTCGGTTGGAGCCGCCGCTGATCGTGACGGCCACCGAAGTGGCGCGCGCGCTCGCGGCGCTTGGCGCCGGGGTCCGAACCGCGCGCGAGAAGCTTGGCGCGCTGGCGCCGGCTTCGTAGGTCGGCCGCGGATGCCGTACGTCGAGCTGTCGATCGTGATCGACGCGCCCGCGCACGAAGTGTACGCGCTCGCCAAAGAACAGGACCGTTTCCCCGACTTCATGCCCGACGTCGAGTCGGTCGCGGTCCTCGAACGCCACGCCGATCGCGTCATCACGCGCTGGAAGACGCTTGTCGAAGAGGCGCCGATCGAGTGGATCGAGGAGGACCGGTTCGACGATGCGGCGTTTCGTATCGACTACCGGCTGCTCGAAGGCGATCTCGACAAATTCGAAGGGGCGTGGACCTTCGTCGACGGCGACGGCCGGACGCACGTCACGCTCGGCGTCGACTTCGACTTCGGTGTTCCGACGCTCGCCGAACTGATCGGCCCGACGCTCGAAAAAAAGGTCCGCGAGAACTCCGAGATGATGCTCGCGGCCCTCAAGCGCGAAGCCGAACGCTAAGCGGCCTCGGCGCTTAGCGGGGGGAATCGCTACGGCTTTGCGAACGCGACGATCGTGTTCGCATCGCGGTCGTTGGTCCAAAACCGCGAGCCGTCGTAGCCGAGCGAGCGCCCCTGAAACGGGATCGCCGCGAGATCTTCGATTACCGGCGACTCGGCATTCGGATCGAGCCGCGCGAGCCGCCAATCGCAGCTATCGGTGTCGCCGCGCAGCACGTAGATCTTGCCGTCGACGAACACGAAGCCGGCGATCTCCCGCTCGATCGGAATCGTTTGCTGCACCTTGCCGGCCGCGTCGAGTTTGAAGATGCGCTTGTTGTGATATTGGCTGAGAAACAGCGACTCGCCGTCGTAGCCCAAGAACGAGCCGGTAAAGTCGGGGCACGCGATCCGTTCGCTCGACTTGAAACCGTGGCCCGGAACGAACCGCCGAATGTAACGGTCGTCGTCGGCACCCTCGCCACAGGTCACGCGAAGCTCGTCGCCCATCACGACCATGCCCCACGGTATGCCCGGAGCTTGAGACTCTTCGCGAACCTTGCCGGTGTGCGATTCGATCGCGTAGACGCGGGACGAGTCGCGCGAACCCATCCACAGCATCGCACCGTCGCACGACAGCGACTGCGGCGCAGGCGCGGGCGACGGTAGCCGGAGGAGTTCTTCGATCGGGGCGATCGTTTCGAGCATATGCGATCCCTTTCCAGGGTAGCGGTGCGAGTGTGGTCGCGAACTCAGGGGGGCAACGCGAACGCGACGATCGCGTTGGCTTTGAAATCATTGGTCCATAGACGATCGCCATCGCGCGCGAGCGAGACGGCGACGAACGGGACTTCGGTTGCAAAGATAACCGGCGGCGTGGTCAGCCCCGGCTCGATATACGCGATCCGGCAACCACCGCGATCCTTGCCGAGCCACGTCGAGAGATAGAGCCGGTCGTCGAACCAGCTCAAACCGATGATCTGCTCGCCGATCTCGATGGTGCGAACGACCCGGTAGTCGGCGTCGAGTTCGAGGACGCGCTTGTTGTACCGTTGGCTCAGCCACAGCCGTTCGCCGTCGAACGCGAGGAACGAACCCGTGTCCTCAGGGCATGGGATCGCTTCGTGCTTGAAGCCGTGTCCGGGAACCAACCGCCGGATGAACCGCGAGTCGGCGGCTTCGCTGCAAACGAATCGCAGATCGTCGCCGACGGCCGTTCCGCCGACCGGTTTGCCCGGCGCCGCCCATTCTTCGAAGACGGTGCCTTGATGCGGGTCGAGGCCGTAGATCCGCTGCGTCTCCCACGAACCCATCCAGAGATGCTCGCCGTCGTGCACCAAGGCTTGCGGTGCCGGCGCGGGCGAGGGGATCCGGACGATCTCCTCCATGGGGCGGAGCGCGGAGGACGCCATGCACCACCCTTCGCGGCGGGGTCCGTACGGGACCTACATCGAACCCAACCGAGCGGATGGCAAAGTTCGCATTCGTGATCCACCCGACATCGCTCGACGACGTCGTCCGGTACGAACCGGGCGCCGCCGGCAAGGGCCGGCCGATCATCGAGAAGATCATGGAATGGATGCCGGCGTACGCCGCCGCGCACATCACCGGCGTGCGCACGCCGGACGGCCGCGAAACCGAAGGCTGGTTCGTTGCCGCAACCTACATGCCGGAACAAATGCTGACGCTTCCGCGCGAAGCGGTCTACGCGAAAATTCTCGGTGCGATCGAGATCGGCACGAACCTCGGCGCGCAGGTCGTTGGGCTGGGCGCATTCACCGGCGTGGTCGGCGATGCCGGACTGACGATCGCCGAACGATCGCCAATCGGCGTGACGACCGGCAACTCGCTCACGATCGCGGCCGGCGTGCAGAGCTTGTTGCGCGGCGCGCGCGAGATGGAGATCGAACTCGCCGATGCGACCGCCGTCGTGATCGGCGCGACCGGCTCGATCGGCTCGGCCTGCGTCGAGTTGCTCGCGCCGCACGTTCGCCACATTGTACTGGTCGCGCGCAACTTGACGCGCTTGCAGCGGTTTCACGCGTCGATTGCCGGCCGGTTGCCGTGTACGACCGCGATCTCAACCGACGTCCGCGCCGCGGTGCCGCAGGGCCGGCTCGTTCTGACGGCGACGACCTCGACGCACGAGTTGATCGAGCCCGAAGACCTGCAGACCGGCGCCGTCGTCTGCGAACTCTCATTACCGCACGATGTCGGCGCGCGCGTCGGTCGCGAGCGGCCCGACGTGTTGGTGGTCGAGGGCGGAATCATTCGCCTCCCCGGCGAGCCCCGCTTCGAACGCGTCCGCGAGCCCGGCCAACCGTTCGACCTCGGCTTGCCGCCCGAATGCGCGCTCGCCTGCATGTCGGAGACGATGGTGTTGGCGCTCGAAGATCGCACGACGCACTACACGCTGGGGCGCGGTATCGATTTAGAGAAGGTGCGCGAGATCGAGGGCCTCGCCGCCCGCGCGGGGTTTGAGATCGCGGAGATGCGCGCGTTCGACCGGGCGATCACGCCGCGCGAATTGGCCGCAACCAAGGCCGCGGCGCGCGAACGCCGCGCCGCGCCGGTCGCCCGATGAGCCAGCGGATTGCCGGCGTCGACCCGGCCGCAGCGACCGGCGAACCGGCGGCCGTCTTCAACGCGCAGACCGCGCGCTGGGGCGCGCCGCTGATGAACCACACCGTCTACGCGCGCCGGCCGACGATCTTTCGTGGCGCGCGCGCGATGTGGAGCGGCATCGCGGCATCCGGTCTGATCGACGAACGGTTGCAAGCGCTGGTCAACCGGCGGGTCGCGCTGATCAACGGTTGTGCGTTTTGAAGCGATATCAACGCCGCGGTCGCGAGCGAACTGGGAGTCTCGGACGAGAAGATCGACGCGCTCCAAACGCATGCGGGCAGCCCGCTGTTCGACGGGCGCGAGCGCTTGGCGCTGGAATATGCCGAGCGCATGACGATTACCGGCCGGGATGTCGACGACGCATTCTTCGAGCGGCTCCGGACGGAATTTTCGGACGACGCGCTCGTCGAGCTGACCGAGGTGATCGCTTGGGAGAATGCGTCGAGCAAGTTCAACCGCGCGCTCCGCATTCCGTCGCAAGGGTTTTGGCACCGAAAAGCGTGAACGCATAATGCCCAAACACGTCGTTTCCGTCTCACTCGGGTCGTCGACGCGGGACCATCGCGCGCGGGTCGAACTGCTCGGCGAGCAGTTTGACATCGAACGCATCGGCATGGATGGTTCGATCGACCGGGCGCTGGCGAAGCTCCACGAACTCGATGGGAACGTCGACGCCATTGGCCTCGGCGGAATCGACGTCTACCTCTACGCCGGGAAGCGGCGATTCGCGCTACGCGACGGAATCCGGCTGCTGCAGGCGGTCACTCGGACGCCCGTCGTCGACGGCAGCGGACTGAAGAACACGCTCGAACGCGCCGCCGTCGCCTACCTGCACGACGAACTCGGCGTCGAGTTGCGCGACCGCAAGGTGCTGATGGTCAGCGCGCTCGACCGGTTCGGAATGGCCCAAGCACTGGTCGATGCCGGCGCCGACGTGCTGTTCGGAGATTTCATCTTTGCGCTCGATCTCGACAAGCCGGTGCGCGGGCTCGCCGAGTTCGAGGCGCTCGCCGAACGCTATCTGCCCGACGCGTGCAAACTTCCGTTTCAATTCTTCTATCCGACCGGCAAGAAGCAAGAGCGCCCGCCGCAGCCGAAATATCCGCAGTACTATGCCGAGGCGGAGATCATCGCCGGCGACTTCCACTTCATGCGCCAGTTCATGCCCGACCGGCTTGACGGAAAGCTCGTGCTGACCAACACGCTGACCGCCCGCGACGTTGACGAACTGCGGGCGCACGGCGTCGCGCGACTGGTGACGACGACGCCGGATTTCGGCGGCCGCTCGTTCGGCACCAACGTCGTCGAGGCGGCCTTGGTCGCCCTGCTCGACAAGCGGTGGGAAGACGTAACCGACGCGGATTACGCGCGGCTGCTGCGCGAGCTGAACCTTCGACCTCGGGTCGTGGACCTCAACGGTTGACGGCCGTGCCGCGACCGGCGCAGCACGAACTCCGCAAGAATGCGCTCGGCGTCATCGACGCGGTCATGATCGGCGTCTCCGGCACCGCCCCGGCGTATTCGATCGCATCGAGCATCGCGGCGCTGGTTGCCGTGGTCGGGATCGCGTCGCCCGGCGCGATCTTGGTCGGCGCGGTTCCGATGTTTGGAATCGCGCTAGCGTTTGCCTATCTTTCGCGCTGGCGCAGCGACGCGGGTGCCAGCTACGCCTGGGTTGGCCGGACGCTCAGTCCCGAACTCGGTTTCTTGGCCGGTTGGTCGCTCCTGGTGGCGTCGGCGCTGTTCGCGGTGCCGGCCTCGTTGCCGGCGGCCTCGTCGACCTTAGCGCTGTTTGCGCCGGCGCTCGCGCAGAACGTCCAGGCGAATGCGCTCGTCGGCGCGGGCTGGTTCGTCGCCGTCAATCTGCTCGTCGTTCTCAACATCAAGGTGACGGCGCGTTTCCAGCAGACCGTCACGGCGATCGAAGTGCTGTTGCTGCTGGCGCTCGGGCTGACCGTCCTGGCGCGTGGCCTCGCGCACCCGGTCGCCGCATTCTCGTGGGCCTGGTTTGCGCCGCTTCCGAGCGGCGGCATCGGAACGTTCATCGGCGGGATGGTCGTCGCGGTTTTCTTGTTCTGGGGTTGGGACGTCACCGCGAACTTGAACGAAGAGACGCGCGCCGGCGGCCGCACGACAGGCCTTGGCGGGATCTTCGGAATGGCCGCGATCCTCGCGCTGTTCGAGTTCATCCAAGTGGCGATGCAGCTCGTCCTGACGCCAAAACAAATCGGTGACGCAGGCACCAATTTGATCGGCGCGATCGCTGGTGCCGTGCTACCGCAGCCGTGGGCGTCGCTCGCGTCGTTGGTGGTCATCGTCAGCGTTATCGGGACGCTCGAAACCCAGCTCATTCAAGTCGGCCGCACGTTGTTTTCGATGGCGCGCGACCGCGTGCTCGCCGCCCGCTTTGGCGAGCTGCACCCCCGATTTGCGACGCCGTGGCTCGGGACGGCGATCGTCGGCGCGATCGGCTTGGTCCAGTTCGCCGTCGCCGCGTTCAGCCCGACCGTCAACGCGCTGATGGCGCAATTGATCAACGCGATCGGGCTGCTGATCGCGTTTTATTATGGATTGTCCGGGTTCGCGTGCGCCTGGTATTACCGCGGAATCCCACTCAGCCGGCCGCGAGATTTTGGGCTGCGGGTCGCGTGGCCCGGACTCTCGGCGGCCTTCCTGTGGGTCGTCGGGGCCGTTCAAGCGACGCAATTGGCCTGGTACGTCGACGCGATTCCGCTGCTCGGTCTGCTGCTTGGGCTCGTGCCATTGGCCTACTACCGGGCGAAGTACCGAAGCGAGTTCTACAGCGCCGCTCGCGAGCGCAGCCGGCCCGACCCGGTCCTCGGTTCCGACCCAACCGCCGCCTAGGATCGCCGCCCGAGGCCAGGCGCAGGTGTCGACGCCGGGCGGGGCCGAACAACCGGGGCTGACGCGAGCGCTGCTCGCGTCTTCGTGATATGCCGGCATCCTCTGAGGTTCCAACGACGTGAACGACAAAGCGACCCTGCTGACCAAGGAGGGCCTGGTCAAGCTCGAACGCGAGCTCGAGGACCTAAAGAGCGTCCATCGGCGCGAAGTCAACGAACGCATCCGGCAAGCCAAAGAGTTCGGTGACATCTCCGAAAACGCCGAGTATGAAGACGCCAAACAAGAGCAGGCGTTCGTCGAGGGCCGCATCCTGAAAGTTGAATCGATGATTCGCAATGCGCGCGTCATCGACGATTCGGACGTCGTCGCCAACGAAGTGCATCTCGGCGCAACCGTCAAAGTGAAAGAGACCGCCAGCGGTCGCTCACACGAATTCACGATCGTCGGTTCGATGGAAGCCGACCCGACTAACCATCGTCTCTCCAACGAATCACCGCTTGGCCGCGCGTTGATCGGGCGCAAGAAGGGCGACGCCGTCGAGGTGACGACGCCGCGCGGGCTAACGATGTACAAGATCGAGGCGATCAGCTCCACGAAGAAGAAGGCGGCCTCGAAGAAGGCATCCTGATCGGAGCGGCGTTGGAAGATCTCGGTAAGCGCGAGCTCGAGTTGAAAGCGGCGCGGCGGGCGAACCTCGCCGCTTTGCATGCGGGCGGCGTCGATCCGTTTGCGGCGCTGCGGTACGACGTCACCGCGCATGCAACCGATATTGCCGAGCGGCTCGCCGCCCACACCAGCGACGAGCCGCCGACGGTCGAGGCGTATGCGCTTGCGGGTCGTCTGATGGCCGTGCGCAAGATGGGCAAGGCCGCGATCTGGGCGGATCTGTGGGATCGCTCGGGCCGGATGCAGATCTATGTGCGGGCCGATGCCGTCGGCGACGCCACGTTTGCCGCGTTCGATAATCTCGATATCGGCGACATCGTCGGCGTCGAGGGCCACGTCTTTCGGTCGAAGAAAGGCGAGCTGACGTTGCGCGCTGCGTCGTTGGTCGTCCTCGGCAAGGCGCTGACGCCGCTACCCGACAAGTGGCACGGCCTCGTCGACGTTGAAAAGCGCTATCGCCAGCGTTACGTCGATCTCGTCATGAACGACGACGTGCGCGCGGTCTTCATCGGGCGCAGCCGGATCGTCGCCGAGATGCGCCGCTTCATCGACGCCCGCGGATTCTTGGAGTGTGAAACGCCGACCTTGGTGCAGATCGCCGGCGGCGCAACCGCGCGGCCGTTCCGCACCCATTTGAACGCCCTCGACATTCCGCTCGACCTGCGAATCGCGACCGAACTGAACCTCAAGCGGTTGATCGTCGGCGGCCTCGAACGCGTCTACGAGATCGGGCGCATCTTTCGCAACGAAGGCATCGACACGACCCACAACCCCGAATTCACGATGCTCGAGTTGTACGCGGCGTACTGGTCGCGCGCCGATATGCTGGAATTTAATGAAGAGCTGCTCGCGCATTTGGTCCGGTTCATCACCGGGGGCGCCGAGACGCTGGTCTTTGGCGACCGCATGCTTTCGTTCAAGCGCCCGTTCGCGCGGATCGGCTATTTCGAAGCGATGGAGCGGTTCGGCGGGCTGACGCGGTCCGGGCTCCTCGATCCGGCCGGCGCCGCGCGCGCGCAGGAACGCTTGGGGATGCCCGAGTCACCATCGCACGGCCACGCGCTCGATAAGATATTCGAGCGCATCGTCGAGCCCAATTTGAACGATCCGACCTTCGTCTACGATTATCCGACCGTGATCTCGCCGCTCGCCAAGCGCAAACCCAGCGATCCCGAGATCGTCGACCGGTACGAACTGTTTGCGGCCCACTTCGAAATTTCCAACGCGTTGTCGGAGCTGAACGATCCCGATGATCAGCGCGTGCGCTTCGAGGCGCAGATCGCCGAGCGCGCCCGCGGCGACGACGAGGTGCCGCCGCCCGATTGGGATTTCGTTACCGCGCTCGAGTACGGCATGCCGCCGACGGCGGGCATCGGCATCGGCGTTGACCGGCTCGTCATGCTGCTGACGAACCAGCAGTCGATTCGCGAAGTGATTCTGTTTCCGTTGCAGCGGCCCCATGCGTAAGGTGCGGCGGTGAACGTCGCGCCGTTTGACGCCGCGCGTGCCCACATCGGCGACGACGCGATCCGCGCGTGGGCCTACATCGCGCCCGATGCCGATGCATCGAGCGGGCCGCTGGCGGACCTCGCCTGCGGCATCAAAGACATCATCGACGTCGCCGGGATGCCGACCCGCTTTGGCGTCGACTTTCGCGACACGCATCCGACCGTCGATGCCGCCTGCGTCGCCGCGCTGCGCGCCGCCGGAGCGACGATCGTCGGCAAGACCGTGACGACCCCGTTCGCCTACATCGATCCCGCGCCGACCTTGAATCCGCACGATCCGACGCGCACGCCGGGTGGTTCGAGTTCGGGCAGCGCTGCCGCCGTCGCCGCCGGCCACGTCCCGTTTGCGCTCGGCACCCAGACCGTTGGTTCCGTGTTACGGCCGGCGAGCTTTTGCGGCGTCGTCGGATTCAAGCCGACGCACGGCCGCATCGCGACGGCGGGCGTCTCGCCCGAAGCGCCGTCGCTCGATCACGTCGGCGTGATTGCGTGCGACGTCCCGACCGCCGCGCGCGTCGCGCGCGTGCTGATGCCCGATCTCGGATCCGTAACCGTCCCGGCGGCTCCCCGGCTACTCGTCGACTCGGCGCTGTTCGCCGGCGACTATGGCGATGAAGCGCGGGTCGCGGTCGAGGCATTCGCGGCCCGCTGTGCGGCCGGCGGCGCATCGGTCGTCCGCGGCGATCTTGCACCGATCGCGAGCCGAGCGCTCGCCGCGCTCGACACGATTCTCGCCTACGAAGCGCACGTGAGCTACGGCTTTCTGCGCGATCGCCATACTCCGCCGCAGGTTGTCGCGCTCGTGCGGCGCGGGGCGCTCGTTGCCGGACCGGCGTACCGCGCTGCGCTCGCCGAACGTGAAACGATGCGGCCCGAACTGGCGCGCAGCTTCGCCGAGGTCGATGCGTTCGCGTTGATCTGCGTCGGACCGGCGCCGGGTCGCGAGACGACCGGAAAGCCGAGCGCGCTTGGCCCTTGGTCGTTCTTCGGCGTACCGGCGTTGACGTTTCCGATCGCGCGTAGCGCCGCGGGGTTACCGATCGGCGTCCAGATCGTCGCGGCGCGCGGACGCGACGCTCAGTTGCTTGCCCTAGCCGAACGCCTCGCCGAGTTTGCTCCCGGCTGAAACCTCCTCGACGCGTGCAGTGTCCGATGATGTGTGGTCGAGGTGACCGCATCGTTCAATGGAACTTGAGGAGTGGGGATGGATCTGACCAAATCGTATCCGCGAAGCGTGCATGAGAAAATCGCCGGCGTGGTGATGATCGCGCGCACGGCGGACAAAGCCAAGGCCGAAGCCAACGGCAACGTCGGCGAGTATCATTACAACTGTCCGATGGACAAAGCGGTCTTCGGATTCTTGGGAATCGACCACGAGAAGTTTCTCGAAAAAGTTCGCACCGCCAAGGGCGACGCGGAGATCGAGGCCTACGTGCGCGAGTTCACGGCGAAAAAACCGCCGGCCGAACTCGAAGCCTGGAACAAGCAATTTGCGAGCTACAAACCCGAGCCGGGCAGCGAAGGCGAAAAGTACTTTTTCGAGCTGCGCTCGGAGGTTGCCCCCGATCGTACCGACGTGACCGCCTGGCCCGATCTGCTCGACCTCGACGAGAAACGCGCGGTTCCTAAGCGCCTCGCCGCTTAACCTCTGACCCGCCGGCTGCGCGCTCGCAAATGACGCGCAGCCGGTGGGAAGTGGGAAAGCTGGTAAGCGTTCCCAAAGGGTCGCGTCGTGCTTCAAACCGACGGCGACTCCGGCCGCGCGACGTATCGCATCGTCGTCGAGTACGACGGGACCAACTTCGCGGGTTTTCAGTTTCAGCCGCGGCTACGGACGATCGCGGGCGAACTCGAGCGCGCGCTTTCGACGCTGTTCGATGAACCGATCAAGTTGACGGCTGCCGGCCGGACGGACACCGGGGTGCACGCAGTCGGCCAGGTCGTCTCGTTCACCGCCCACGATCGGTTCCCGATCGACCGGCTCGCGATTGCGCTGAACAGCAATTTGCCCGACGATTTGAGCGCGCGCGAGGCCGCGCGCGTCGCGCCGCGCTTTTCGGCGCGCAACCACGCGATGGAGCGCCGCTACACCTACGCGGTGCTGTCGCGGCCGGCGCCGTCGGCGGTGTTGCGACGCTTCGTGCACCACGAATACCGGCCGCTCGGACTCGAACCGATGCGCCGGGCGGCCGCGGACCTGGTCGGCGAACGCGACTTCGTCAGCTTCTGCGGCGTTTTGCCCGACCGTGGGCCGACGATTCGGACGCTCCACGAAATTGCGATCGCGCGCACCGGCGAGATCGTTCGGTTCCACTATCGAGGCAGCGGGTTCTTGCACCGGATGGTTCGGATCATGACCGGCACGTTGCTGGAGATCGGCGCCGGCCGGCGGCCGGCCGACGCGATCCCGGCAATCCTCGCCGCGCGCGACCGGCGGTTGGCCGGTGCGACCGCTCCGCCGCACGGGCTCTACCTCGTCGGCGTCCGCTACCCCGATTTTGACTCGGCGCCCCGCGACTCGCCCTTGCTGCTCGGCTTTTAGGTGTGATAGACTCGACGGGTTTCCGAGGGCTCAGCCCCCGGGCGCGGCGCGGACCTTCCGCCGCCGCGGCACCCGCTACCCGCGCTATGCGGGTCGTCCGCGCCCTCGGAGGCGCGGCGTCCACAGAGGGAGCTTTGTGAGCACCGCCTACGAAGTCACGTATATCATCCGCCCGCAGCTCGAAGAGGCCGACGCCGACGACCGGGTCGCAAAGATCGCCGAGGGCCTCAAGTCCGGCGGCGGCGAGCCCGGCGAGATCGAAAAGCTCGGCAAGCGCCGGCTCGCCTACGAAATCGACGACTTGCGCGAAGGCTACTACGTCGTGATGAAGTTCCAGAGCGAAGCTGCGCAGGCCAGGGAGTTGGAGCGCCAGTTGCGCCTGCACGACGACGTCATGCGCCACCTACTCATCAAGCTCGACGTCTGATCGCTTTATTCGGGAGGCACGGCTGTGGCCGGAAACTACAATAAGATCGTCATCGTTGGGAATCTGACCCGCGACCCGGAGATCCGCTACGTCGCCAACGGGTCGGGGGTGACCAAGTTCGCGCTCGCGGTCAACACGCGGCGCAAGAGCGGCGACGAAACGATGTTCATCGACGTCGTCGCTTGGGACAAGCTCGGCGAGATCTGTAACACGTATTTGAAGAAGGGCATGTCGACCCTGATCGAGGGCCGGCTTTCGATTCGAAAGTACGAGACCAAAGAGGGCGAGAAGCGAACCGCGGTCGAGATCGTCGCCAGCGACATGCAGATGCTCGACAGCCGCGGCGGCGGCGGCGCTCGCAGCACCGAGGGCGGCGCTTCGTACGAACGCGGCTCAACCCGCCCCGCCGGAAACGAAACCGAGGCCGAACCCGAAGGCATGGAAGACGAGATCCCCTTCTGATGGACCCGAAGTCGGAAGCCAAGCTTTTTGGCATGCTTGATGTACTGTCGCTGGAAGTCGCAAAGATCGGAACGTCAACTACGAAGCTTGGCAAAGACACCACGGAACTTCGCAAAGAGACTACGGAACTTCGCAGAGAGACTACGGAGCTTCGCAGAGAGACTACGGAGCTTCGCAGAGAAACGCGCGCCGGCTTCGAGCGGGTCGAACGCCGCCTCGGAAGAGTCGAGACGCGCGTCGAGGGCATCGAGGGCGACTTGCGAGGGTTCCGCGTCGAGTTCGAACGCCGCGTCTCCCACCTTGAGCGATAGAACGACGATCGTGCTTCAGGTTGCGGAGCCCGATCGGTCAGCCGCCGGCCATGGCGCCGATGATGAGCAACGGCTCGGCGCCGGTCGCGACCGCATCTGGCAGTGGGGCGTCCGGCAGTTCGTGCGACAGATCGCGCTCACACGCGAAGAATCGCACGAACGGTCGCCGCTTCTGAGTAACCTGGTCGCGGATCGTTCCGCGTAGCACGGGATAGCGGGTCTCGAGCGCATCGAGAACCGCGCGTTGCGTCGCGCGGCCGTCGACGTCGAGCGTCAACTCGCCAGCGACGCGCGCTAGCGTCCGCAGATGCGCCGGGAGTTCGACTCGAATCAAGGCAGAGTTTGGACCTCGACGGACAGCACGGCCGGAAGATCCCGGACGATCGACGTCCAGTTGTCGCCGGCGTCGGCCGAGACGTACACTTGACCGCCGGTCGTCCCGAAGTAAACGCCGCACGTGTCGAGTGAGTCGACGGCCATCGCGTCGCGCAAGACGTTGACGTAACAGTCGCGTTGCGGCAAGCCCCGCGTCAGCGCTTCCCACTCGTGGCCGCCCGCGCGGCTTCGGTAGACGCGCAGCTTTCCATCGGGCGGGAAGTGCTCGGAGTCGCTTTTGATCGGCACGACGTAGATCGTGTTCGGCTCGTGCGCGTGAATGTCGATCGGAAACCCAAAGTCGGACGGCAGGTTCCCGCTAATCTCGCGCCACGACTCGCCGGCATCGTCGCTGCGCATCACGTCCCAATGTTTCTGCATGAACAACACGCCCGGACGCGACGGATGCATCGCGATGCGGTGAACGCAGTGTCCGACCTCGGCAGTCGGATCGGGAATCTGGCCGGATGTAAGCCCCCGGTTGATCGGCCGCCACGTCTTGCCGGCGTCGTCACTGCGGAACGCGCCGGCGGCCGAGATCGCGATGAACATCCGCTCGGCGTTGCTCGGATCCAAAACGATCGAATGCAGACACATCCCACCGGCACCCGGCTGCCACGACGGACCGGATCCGTGACCGCGCAAGCCGGCGAGCTCCAGCCACGTTTGACCGCCGTCGGTCGAGCGAAACAGCGCAGCGTCTTCAACTCCGGCGTGGACGGTCTCCGGATCGGTCAGCGATGGTTCGAGGTGCCAGACCCGCGCGAACTCCCACGGATGGGGCGTCCCGTCGTACCACTGGTGCGTGCCGGGGACGCCGTCGTATACGAATTGATTGCCGACCGGCTCCCAGGTCTTGCCGCCGTCGTTGGAGCGCTGGATCACCTGTCCGAACCAGCCGCTGGTCTGCGACGCGTACAACCGGTCCGGGTCAGCCGGCGATCCTTTGAGGTGATAGATCTCCCAGCCCGCAAAGTGGGGGCCGCTGACGTCCCACCGTTCGCGCTTGCCGTCCGACGCCAGGACGAACGCGCCCTTGCGCGTGCCGACCAGTACTCGCACTGCGCTCATCCCTCACCCCTTCCAAACGTCGCGCCAGCTTCGCAGGCAGTTTCTTCACGACGGACGCGATCAGTCCCGTCGTCCTAGCCGAACCGGTACCGGTCATCGGCGTCGAGAATGTCCAGAATCTTTGACAGCTCCGGCCGTACGGTCATCACCGGATGGCGCTCGCGGACCGCAAGCTGATCGGCGGGCGACATTCGCTCGAGTACGAACGTCTCGAGTTTCGCGTTTAGTGCCGGTGCCATTGCGGGGTCGATCCGGGCGGCGAGCCACTCGACGATCGCCGACTCGTTGTCGGCATTCGCAACCGCGGTGCGGAACTCGCGCATGTCCAGTCCCAGTCGCCGAACGACGTAAGCACTGAACCCGGTCTCGTGATTGAGATACTCGCCGATGTCGCCGCCCGGCAGCTCCGCGCGAAGTTTGTCGACCGTTCGTGGTAACAGGTAAAAACCGAGCAGCGTCTCATGGGCGGCCCGCGGTGGCTGCTTTCGAAGATCGAGCGGTTTCATTCGTGTGATCCTGCGTTGGGCGACGCTCTCGCCTTCGCGGGGACGCGGATTAATCCCGCGGCGGGCGGTCGGTTACATTCATCCGGCATTCAGGTGGCTCGACTAGGCTCACTGCGTGAAAGATACGACGACGATCGCGCGCCTGCTCGCTTGTGGAGCGTTGGCCGCAATGCTGCTTGCAGGGTGCGCAAGTAGTACGAAAGCGACGACTTCGGCGACGGCTAGCCCGCCGATGGCCGTACCGGGAGCAACCTCAGCTGCGACGGTGCCGCCGGCTGTCCCCAATGTCGTGCAGACGAATCCGCCGGGCGACATTCCCGATACGCAGTTGTTCGTGACGTACCGCTCGGCCAACGGTTACTCGGTGCTGTTCCCGGAGGGTTGGAGCCGTGCGAGCAGCGGATCGACGGTGACGTTCAGATCGAACTACGACGGCGAGCAAATCACGACGCGCTCGAAGTCCGATCCGAACGCAACCGTGCGCGCGCTTTTCCCAAGCGCAGCGAACATGAAGGTCACGCACGTCACGTTGCATGGGACCCCAGCAACGCTCGTGTCGTTTCGGTCGCATTCGAACTCCAATGCGGTCACCGGTCGAAGCGTTACGCTTGAGAATCAGTCGTTCGTGTTTCTGCATGGAACGCACGAAGCGGTCTTGAGCCTGTGGGCCCCACAGGGTTCGGACAACGTCGATCAGTGGCGCAAAATATCGCAGAGCTTCCATTGGAAATAGCGGCGCGCCCGCTCCTCGAAGCGCACGACATCTATCGCTTCTACCACGTTGGCGACGATGAGACGCTCGCGCTTCGCGGCGTCTCGAT
>JBOHTW010000440.1:0-6649 GCA_050733835.1 Vulcanimicrobiaceae bacterium
GCCATGTGCCTACCGGAGGAGCGACTCCTGGAGCTTTGGCCTGACGGAGACCATCCCAGTACAGTGTTCGGTGCCGTTCAGAGCACAATCCGCGGGACCGAAAGTAAGCCTCACGTTGAACGAATCGACGAGTATTTTGGCCTGCTTCCAGGTGATCTAGCGCTATCTTCGTTTGAAGACATGCTCGCCCAGGCATGGTTGAATGCCTCGAATAAGGGAATCACAGCCGAGACCGGGCTTCGCCAAACCGCTACGTTTTCGCAGCTCATCAATATCGCCGCACACAGTTGGGAAGCTTCGGTTGTCTTGGTTGACGTGGGGCCAAATCTTGGTGCGCTGAATCGTTCCGCGCTGGTGGCCGCCAGCGATGTCGTGGTGCCGCTCGCGCCGGACCTGTTCTCCTTGCAGGGCCTCCGGAATCTAGGTCCCAGCTTGCTTGAGTGGCGCGAGGGCTGGAAGCAACGACTAAGCCAGCTCCCTGAGAACTTAGGACCGCTACCAGAAGGGGCGATGACCCCAATTGGTTACGTGATAATGCAACACGCAATGCGGTTGGATCGTCCTGTGCTTGCGTACGGGAAGTGGATGAAGCTGATTCCCAACGCATACCATATGCGCATTCTTGGCGAGACTGACGATACGCCGGATGACCCGAGACTCGATGATTCGTGCATCGCTACTCTAAAAAACTATCGAAGCTTGATGCCGCTTGCAATGGAGGCGCGCAAGCCAATGTTCATGTTGTGCGTCGCGGACGGCGCCCTCGGGGCGCAACAAGATGCCGTTCAAAAGTGCTACGCCGACTTTCGCGATTTGACGCTGCGGCTTGCCACGTTGCTCAATCTTGATGTTCCGGTGATGCAAGCCCGAACGCGATGAGCCGGATCGTCCGGCCCTACGGCGATACCGTCGACGACGGGAAGATCCAGCTGTCGTTTACGCTGCCGATCGAGTGGAGCGAAGCGGCCGACGAAGCCGCGCGCCGGTTGGTCGCGTCGATGGGGTTTACCGCGATCACCGTCGCCGAGGGCCGGCGGATCGCAACCGGGTTCTCGTTCTTCGTCGTTTATGCGACGACACCGGCGGACGTCGACGTCGACGCGATCGCGGTAACGGCCACCGCGCACGCGATGACGCTGGACGAGATCGATGCGTTCGTCCGCGACCGGATCGGCCGCAAGATTGCGGTCGCCGGCGCCTGCATCGGCACCGACGCGCACACGGTCGGCATCGATGCGATCATGAACATGAAGGGCTATCGTGGCGACTACGGCCTCGAGCGCTATAAAGAGTTCGTCACCTACAACCTCGGCAGTCAGATATCCGTCGAGGACTTGGTTGCGTTCGTCAAGGCGCAGGCGATCGACGCGGTGCTCGTTTCGCAGGTCGTCACCCAAAAGGGCAGCGACATAGCGAACTTCACCGCGCTGGTCGAACTGGTCGAAGCCGAGGACCTGCGTGACCAGATCGTGCTCGTCTGCGGTGGTCCGCGCGTTACGAATCTGTTGGCGGCGGAACTGGGATATGATGCCGGTTTCGGCCGGGGCACCTTGCCGAGCGACGTCGCCGCCTTTATCGCTCGGCGCATCGCCGACCGCGCGCCGATCGCGTGATCGCGTTTCCGACTGGGGCCGCCGTGCCGTGGTCGGCGGCGCAGATCGCGCACGTCGACCAGGCCATCGATGCGGCGATCGATCGCGCGCCGCTCGCCGGCTCGCATCTGGGCATACTCGCGATCGCCACCGAAACCGGTCGCGTCGTCTATGCGCGGGACGCCGACGACGCGTTCATCCCGGCCTCGACCTTGAAACTGGTGACCGGAAGCACGGCGCTCGAACGGCTCGGGCCGGCCGGCCGGTTTCACACCGAACTCGATGCGCGCGGACCGATCGCCGGCGGCGCATTGAGCGGCGATCTGATCCTGCGCGCGGGCGGCGACCCGGAGTTGCAGGCGAGCGATCTGACCGCGGCCGCCGCGGCGGTCAGCGCTACGGGAATCACCGTCGTGCGCGGCAACCTCGTCGTCGACGTCTCGGCGTACGACCCGACGCGCTACGGCATGGGCTGGTCGTGGGACGATTTCCCGTTTGCGTACTCGGCGCCGATCTCGGCGATTGCGATCGAAGAAAACGTCGTGCACGTTACGGTGGCGCCGGCGGCGGCCGCTGGTGCGCCGGCGACGATCGCCGGGATCGCGCCGCCGGGGGCCGCCGACCGGATTTCGATCGTCGATCGCGTGACGACCGGCGCGCGCGGCAGCGCATCGACCGCCGATGCGTTCTGGGGCGCCGACGGCGCGATCGGCGTCGCCGGCGCGTTGCCGTTGGGTTCGGCGTCACGCGAGATCGACGTCAGCGTGCCGTCACCGGTTGCCTATGCCACCGCGATTCTCCAGGCCGCACTGCAATCGGCCGGCGTAGTCGTCGAGCCGTCGCCGCCAGCGGCGGAAAGCTCGAGCGTTGCCGCGGTGCTGTGGTCGCACGAATCGAAGCCGCTTGCCGCGATCCTTGCCGACTGCTGGTTACCCAGCGACAACCTGATCGCCGAGATGCTGCTGCGCAACGTCGGACTGGCGGCGAGCGGCGCACCCGCCGGCGCGGCCGCGGGCATCGCCGTCGAACGCGATTTCCTGCGCTCGATCGGGGTCGACCCAAGCGCCGTCGAGTTGGTCGACGGCTCGGGCCTCTCGCGCGAGAACTTGCTCACGCCGCGGTCGTTGGCGGCTGTGCTCGACCACGATTGGCAATCGCCGAATCGAGCGGTTGTGCTCGACGCGCTGCCGGTCGCGGGCGTGCGCGGAACGCTTGCGCACAGCGATCTCGGCACACCGCTCGTCGGGCGATTATTCGCCAAGACCGGTAGCATGTGGCACGTCAGCAACGTCGCCGGCTATCTCGCGACCCGCGCGCACGGGCCGGTCACGATCGTCATCCTCGCCGATGACGCGCTGATCGACGACGCCGCGCTCGCCCGCCTGCGCGCGCAAATTCTCGAAGCGCTACTCGACGGCTAGGCGCGACGCCGCGGCTTACGCGACGCGCTCGGCGGCGAGCGCGTCGAACGTCGCCAGCGCCGACGCGACGACCTGATCCATGTTGTAGTAGCGATATTCGGCCAACCGGCCGACGAAGCTGACGTTGGGCTCGGTCGCGGCTTTCGCCGCGTATTTCTTATAGAGTTCGCGGTTCTCGGGGCGCGGGATCGGGTAGTACGGATCGCCGGCGGCGCGCGGATACTCCTTGGCGATCGTCGTTTTGGGATGCGTTTGCCCGGTGAGTTGCTTGAACTCGCTGATCCGCGTGTACGCTTCCGCCCCCGGGTAGTTGACGACCGCGGCGGCTTGATGGCGTTCGCAGTCGTACGTCTCGAAGACGAACTCGAGCGACCGATACGGCAGCGGCCCAAAACAGTGACCGAAAAACTCGTCGATCGGTCCGGTGTAGACGAGTTTGCGAAAGCGCGCGCGATCGGCCGCGGCGGCGAAGCTCGTTCCGAGGGCGACGTCGATACGCGGGTCCGCCAACATTCGCTCGATGAGCGCGGCGTAACCGTCGCGGGGCATCGCTTGAAACCAATCGGAAAAGTAGCGGTCGTCGCGCGAGGTCCGCACCGGAATGCGGCCGCAGACGCTCGCGTCGAGTTCGCGCGCGTCGACGCCCCACTGCTTACGCGTATAGCCGGCGAACAGCACCTCGTAGAGTTCGTGTCCAACCTTGGAGACGATCGCATCTTCGGAGTTGCGAATGACCGGCAGTGCGATGCGGCGGGTGGCTAGGAACGCCGCGGCCGCGCGTTCGTCGAGCCTGCAGTCGTAGAGCGCCTCGATCGTTTGCGCGCAGATCGGCATCGGGACGAGCCGGTCGCCGGCCGATGCCAGGACGCGGTGTTCATAGGGTTGCCACGCCGTGAATTCGGAGAGATAGTCGATGACGCGGCGGCTCGACGAGTGGAAGACGTGCGGGCCGTAGCGGTGGATCCGGATGCCGTGCTCGTCGACCGGATCGTAAGCATTGCCCGCGAGGTGATGGCGGGAGTCGACGACCAATACGCGCGCGTCGCGTTGGGAGGCCAGCCGCTCGGCGACCGTCGCCCCGGCGAACCCGGCGCCGACGACGAGGTAATCGTAGGTCATCCTCGGCTGGAACCCCCAATGGGCCGGAAATGGTGGCACGCGCACAGGCCCCACGCGCCGTCGCGCGCGAAGAGAACCGGCCGATCATGAAAACTGCGCTGATAACCGGAATTACCGGCCAGGACGGGTCCTACCTTGCCGAGCTGTTGATCGAAAAGGGCTACCACGTCGTTGGGATGACGCGGCGTTCGAGCACCGACGTGCACGAACGTATCGAACACATCGTCGACCGCGTCGAGATCGTGTCGGGCGATCTGCTCGACCAAAGCTCGATGACGAATCTGATCGCCCAAGTTCGGCCCGACGAGGTCTACAATCTCGCCGCGCAGTCGTTCGTGCCGACCTCGTGGACGCAGCCGGTGCTGACCGGTGAGTTCACCGCGCTCGGCGTCACCCGGATCCTCGAAGCGATTCGAACGACCGATCCGCGGATTCGGTTCTACCAAGCCTCGAGTTCGGAGATGTTCGGCAAGGTGCACGAGTCGCCGCAGTCCGAGCGCACCCCGTTCTATCCGCGCAGCCCGTACGGCGTCGCAAAGGTCTACGGCCACTGGATCACAGTCAACTATCGCGAGTCGTACGACCTGTTCGCGGTCAGCGGAATACTCTTTAACCACGAGTCGGTTCCGGCGAACACGCCGATCATCGTCAAGCGCGGGAATCTGGTCGACGTCGTTCCGATCGGTGAAGTCGTTCGCGTGCGCGAGAAGGGGAAGACCTACCAAGACTTCGCGTTCGACGATCTCAAGGTCTGGGATGGCGACGACTTCGTCGACGTCGTCGGCGGGTCGGCGTACAAGCATCGGCCGCACATCGAGAATAAAGCGGTGCGGCGCGTTGAAGCACGGTGCGGAACGGTCACGACTACCGGGGACCATGAAATTTTTCTTGACGAACGCGAGGCGCGGGCGCGCGACGTCGTAGCCGGCGACCGCGTCCGGCGGGGCCGCCTTCCGGAGGCGCCGTCGTACACGACCGTGAGCCTCGAGACGGCGTGGATGCTCGGCGCGTTTGTGGGCGACGGTTCGGCCTATGTGTCGGGCGGGCGGGCCGCCGCAAGGTTTACGAATAGCGATCGGCGGCTGCGTGAGTTCTTCGCGGGAACCTGGGAAAGGATAACCTGCGGGTCGACGGGCTACTCGGCGACGTCGTCCGGTTTCGTCCCGGGCCGGACGGTTGGTGCGCTCGCGTTGAACGGTGCGCCAACCTATGTCGAATGGCTGCGCGACGCGTGCTACACCCGCAACGGCTACAAGCGAGTTCCGCGGATCATCCTGAACGGCGACGAAGCGGTCTGGCGCGCGTTCTTGGCCGGCTACAATGCGACCGACGGACTCAAAGCCGGCAACGCGACCTATCAGTACAAAAATTTCAAGACGAACTCGCCCGTGCTTGCGATGGGATTGTGGTGGTTGGCGAAGGTTGCGCTCAAACAGGATCTCGTCTTAACCGTAGAGGTTGGCCCGGTCGAGCGTCCAGGGCCGTTCTACTCGTTGAACCTGCGGTCGCCGAACCCCGTCGGTGCAACGGGCGCCCACCTCCGTCGCGATCTGGCTGAAGTCAAGCGAATCGTCGAGCACGGTGAGTTCGCCGGTTGGCTATACGACCTCACGACGGCGTCCGGGCGATTCGCCGCCGGCGTCGGCGAACTGGTCGTTCACAACTCCCCGCGGCGAGGGAAGGAGTTCGTTACGCGCAAAATTACCGACGGCGTGGCGCGCATCAAGCTCGGGTTGGCGACTTCGCTTGCGCTGGGGAATCTCGATGCGCAACGCGATTGGGGGTTTGCCGGCGACTACGTACGCGCGATGTGGTCGATGCTGCAACAAGAACAGCCCGACGACTACGTGATCGCGACCGGGCGGACGCATCGCGTTCGCGAGTTCGTGCGGCTGGCGTTCGCGGCCGCCGACCTCGACTACGAACGGTATGTCGTGCAGGACCCACGGTTCATGCGCCCGGCTGAAGTCGATCTGCTGATCGGCGACCCGGCCAAAGCGCGCGAGCGGCTCGGCTGGCAGCCCGAAGTATCGTTCGAAATGCTCGTTGACCAAATGGTTCGCGCCGACCTCGCCCGCCTGCGACCGTTCGTCGCGCGCTAAATGTGATGCGGGCGCTCGTCACCGGCGGGAACGGGTTCGTCGGCCGCCATCTGGTCGCCCATCTGCGCGCGCGCGGCGACGAGGTCGTCGTCGCCGGCCGCACGGCCGACCTGTCGGACGTCGATCTTCCGCTCGAACTCGGCGATCTCGAAAACGTGCGCGGCGTCGTCGAGTTTGCCCGTGCCGGCGTCGTCTTTCACCTCGCGGCGCAAGCGTTCGTTCCGGCGGCGACGCGCGACCCGCTGGCCGCGTACGATACGAATGCGCTCGGCACGGCGCGCCTGTTCGAGGCGGTGCGCGGGGCCTATTCCCACGACGCTCTACCGCTGGTCGTCTACGCGAGTTCGGGCGAAGTCTACGGGCCGCGCGAGCCGCACGAATATCCGGTTCGCGAAACGCTCGCGCCGCGGCCCGC
>JBOHTW010000441.1:0-19118 GCA_050733835.1 Vulcanimicrobiaceae bacterium
GGCCGGCCGGCCGGCCGCGGCCCGCAGCGCCAGATCCTGGCGCAGCGCATCGCGTGCTTCGAGGGTCAGAAACGTGATGCAGTTCCGCTCGCGGCCGCCGCGGTGCGACTCGAACTCGAGCGCCAGCGGCTCCGCGCCGGTGTCGGGCACCAGTGCGCCGTTCGCGTCGAGCGAACCGACGTCGCCAACGTTCAGCCGCAACAGCTCGGCGCGCTGCAGACCGCTGCCGATCATACAGAGCAGCACGAACCGGTCGGTCGCCGACGTTGCCGCCGAGCTAAGAACCGGCGCTCGCGCGGCGCCCGGCAACGGCCGCCACCGCACGGTGATCCCGTTAAGCGTAAACCACAGCTTGGGTCCGATCGCGAGCGCTGCTACTTGGCTCTGCGTATAGCCGGCGAGCCGGTCCGCAAACGCCGCCAGCGCTCGATCGGCGCACTCCGGATCGCGCGCTGCAGCAGCGAGCAACCCTTCGAGATCGGCGCCGGTCATCTCGGCGAACCGCGTCAAACTCGCGACCGTCGTCCGAACCCACGACGGCTCGCGGCAGCGTCGCGCCAGAGTCTCCGCCATCCGCGCAACCGACGGCAACGCGAGCAGCGCGACCTCGCGCCGCCCGGTGAGGATGCGCCGAGCACGATGCCGCGCCGTCACGACAGCACCCGCACGTTGATGAGGTCTTGGATCTCGTCGCGCACGAAGTGGTCCCGCAGCACGACGTCGCACGACTCGACGCCGGCGACCGCCTCCACCCGTTTGCGGATCGTTTGACCGATCTTGGTCGCAAACTGCGAAGGGCACAGCGGTGAGGTCAGGTGAAAATGAACCGTGACTTTGCCGCCGTCCACCACGACGTCGTCGAGCAAACCCAACTGCGCGATCGTGCGCCGGACCTCGGGGTCGGGCGTCGACCCGGCCGCCGCCCGAACCTGCTCGATGTCGATCGCCATCAGCGAGCGCCCACCAGGGCCTTCTTCTTCTGCGAGAACTCGTCGTTGGCGAGAACCGCTTTCTTTTTCTCGACGTCAATTCCGTATAGCCGCGTGATGTTTCCGCCGATGATCTTTTGCTTGATCTCGTCGGTCAAATCGACGCCGTACTGCTGTTTGATGTCGTCGGGCAGCTTGAACTCCATGAACATGTCCAACTGCCACTGGGGATACCAGATCGGGAAGTCCGTCCCGTAGACAATCCGGTCCGGACCGAGCCAGAACAACAGGTTGGCCATCATCTCGGCGAAGTAACGCGGCCGGCTGCTGATGAACGCCAGCGCAACCGCGAGCGAACCGTACAAGTTCGGACAGCGCGCCGACATCCAGCAAAAATCGTCCAGCCGCGGCAAGCCGATGTGATCGACGATGAAGTTCAAATCCGGATACAGCCACGCCGGCTCATCGAGATCGCGCACGTCGAACTTCGAGAGCATCAACGGCTCGACCGCCGGGCCCTTGTGGAAGTGCATGTTCTTGATGCCCAGTTCGATGCACTTCTCGTAGCACGGAAAGACCATCGGGTCGTTGGCATTCCAGCCGCGCGACGCCCCGCGCCACTCGGCGGTGTACCACTTGAAGCCCTTGACGCCGCACTCTTTGACCTGGCGCTCGACCTCGGCCGCGGCGTTGGGCATCCGCGGATCGACCCCGCCGAGCGGAATCAACCGTTCGGGCGCTCGTTTGACCATCCGCGCGTTGCTCTCGGCCGTTACAAAGCCTTCATGGTAGAAATCTTTGAGCACCTGCGTCGATAGGATCGCCATGTCGGCGTCGCCTTTGACGAACATCGTATCCAGGTACCAGTCGGGGTCGACCTTGCGGAAGACGGTCTCATAGTCCATCTTCCACTTGGGATCGGGCGGGTTGAAGCCCGTGTGAAACGCGTAGAACGTCTCGATGAACGCGTCGCCGAAGCGGTTCTTGCAGTTCTTTGCGCTGGCGTCCCAGACGCCGGTGTGCGCATCGAGCACGAACGAGCCACCCTTCATGCCGCCCAACCTTTCCCACACAGTGCGATAGAAAAAATCACCGCGGGCGTCCGCGATAGGGAAAAGGTAGCACCGCCCGGGTGAAGCAAGGGTGAAATTGGGCGGCTGCGCGGTAGAAAAGCGGTGAAACGGAGAGGGCGCGGCTCGCCCTCCGCGGCAAGCACCCAGACCACGCGGGATCGGAAGGGGGGAGTATCGCGGCCGTACGAGAGGCGCTCCACTGGTCGATCGCGTCCCTGTCGGACATTGAGCGGACGGCACGGGAGCTCGCCGCGTTGCGCGAACGGTTCCTCTTAGGGAACGCCGCGCCGTCGCGAGCCGGCCGGCCGATGATCCGCCGGTCGTGGGAACGCTGCAAAGCGATGCAGGTCGACGCGTCACGCCGCGCCGCACCGCTGTTCATCACGCGCGACGCGCAGCTCGACGAACTCCGCGACGCAAACGAGCCGCTGTTGCGGGCTTCGCGCCCAATCGTGGCACGGCTAACCGACCATTTGTCGCGCTCCGGCTACGTCGTGGTCGTCGCAGATGCGCAAGGCTGCATCCTCGACATCGACGGCGACCCGGAGGTCCGGGCGCGGCTAGCTCGGGTCGACTTTCTGCCGGGCGGCGCCTGGAGCGAGAACGCCGCCGGAACCAATGCGATCGGTACCGTCCTGGCGGATCGCCGGCCGGTTCAACTGATGGGCGCCGAACACTTCTGCGACGGCTGGACGAATCTCACGTGCACGGCGGTGCCGATCAACCACCCGTACCGCAGCGAGATCGTCGGCGTGCTCGACATCACCGGCGACTACCGCCTTATCCGTTCGCACCTGACCTCGCTGCTCGCCATCCACGCGCTCGAGATCGAAGCGCGCCTGCGCGCGATGCTCGGAAGCGGCGAGCCATCGAAACCGCACTCCGCCGGATCGAGCCACCACTTCGCCGCCGCCGCCGGCCGCCGGCCGTTCGCCGCCGACCAATCCTCCGACGCGCGGGCGCTCGCGCTGGCGACCGGCGCGATCAGTTCGAGCCTGGACCTGAACCTGACGCTCGAGACGGTCGCCGAACAGACAGCGACCCTCCTCGGCGGCGAACGCGGCGTCGTCTGCCTGTTCCGAGACGACAGCGATCACGATCTCATCTTCCGCATCTGGTCGCTCGCTCCGCAGTCGTCCGCGGTCCGCACCGATCTCGCTTCGTTCCTCGCGCGCTCGGACGCCGTCACCTTGCTGCGCGAACGCGGCCAGCCGGCGATCGTCGCCGACGTGCTCGGCTCGACCCTGTTCGAGCAGCGGCTCGCGAGCGATCTTCGGATTGGATCGGTCGCGCTGCTCGCGCTGACGACGGCGCGTGGCGTCATCGGCTTCATTGCCGCCACCCGGCAGGAGCCGCACGACTGGGCGATCGGCGAACTCCGCTACGGGTCGGCGCTCGCGGCCCAGGCGGCGACTGCGGTCGACAACGCCCTGTTGTTCGACTCGCTGCGCAAACACAACCGCCACATCGAAGCGATCAACTCGGTGGCCGAACTCTTGGGCGGCATGCAGGATCCGACGCGGCAACTCGACGCGCTGCTGCGCTCGATCGCTGAGATCATGGAGCTCGACGCCGGCCTAATCTACCTGTACGAGCCCAAGGTCGATCGCATGCGATTGGTCGCTCATCACGGCGTCGCCGAGCCAGCGCGCTACGAGCGCCGCGATCTGTGCCGCCCGGTTCTCGAACCGCAGCTGACCCGGGTCTTCGAAGGCGACAACGGCCACCCTAACCGCTCGCTGTTGGTCGGCGAGTGTCGCGACGTGCTCTCGGTTCCGCTCGCTGACGGCGAGTCTCAACTCGGTGTCTTGGAACTGGGAAGCCTGCGTTCGGGCTGGTTAGACCACGACGACCTGGCGACGCTTGCGGCGATCGGCCATCAGCTTTTCGTTGCGCTCACCAACGCCCGGCTCGTCCGGGTGGCGGGCGAGATCGAAGCGCTCCGGCAGGCCGACTCGCTCAAAAGCGAGTTCCTCGCTACCGTCTCGCACGACTTGCGCTCCCCGTTGACGGCAATCCGCGCGTCGGTCGACGGTTTGCTCGACCAGCGCTCGCCGCTCCAGGCGCGCGAACACGATCTCTTGCTGACGATCTCGGTTCAAGCGACGCGGCTTGGCCGGCTGGTCGACCGGCTCCTCGACGTCTCGCAGATCGAAGCCGGCGCGCTCTGCCTCGACCGCGAATGGCTCGAGCTGCCGGCGCTGGTCGACGCGGCTGCCGGCGGAATCGCAGCGCTCTATGGTGCCAGCCGCATTCGTCAGCGCGTGCCGCCTGACGTCCCGCTGCTGTTCGTCGACTACGACCGGTTCGTTCAAGTCCTGTACAATCTGCTCGACAATGCGTGTAAGTACGCGCCGTCGGCTGCACCGGTGGAGATCGACGCGAGCTGGACGAACGATCAGATCACGATCGGCGTCGCCGACCGCGGACCGGGGATTCCGCCGAGCGAGCGCGAGAACGTGTTCCGCCGGTTCTATCGGCCGCGGGCGCGGGCGGGCGTGGCGCGCAGCACCAGTTTGGGTCTCGCCATCTGCCGCGGGATCGTCGAAGCGCACAGCGGGGCAATTTGGTTCGAGGATCGCCCCGGGGGCGGCAGTTTCTTCCGGTTTTCGGTGCCGCGAGTCAGAGACCGCGCAAACGGAGGCGTGCATTGATGTTAAGCTCGATGCATCACGGCGACACCGAACGAACGCCGAAAAGCGCGGCTGCCCGCAAGCGGATCCTGCTGGTCGACGACGACGGCGGAATCGCCGCCGCCGTTGGTCTGGCGCTCTCCGCCCACGACTACAGCGTCACGACGGCCGCCGACGGAATCGAAGCGCTGCACGCCTTCAAGCGCGAAGAGCCCGACCTGATCCTGCTCGATCTCATGATGCCGCGCCTCGGGGGCTTGCCGGTTTGCCGAAGAATTCGCGAGACCGCGGCGACGCCGATCCTCGTGCTGAGCGTCAAGGGCAGCGAGCGCGATATCGTCAACGCGCTCGACGCGGGCGCCGACGACTATTTGGTCAAGCCGTTCCGGCTTGCCGAGTTACGCGCACGCGTCAGCGCCTTGCTCCGCCGCGCCGGCAAGACCGTGCCCAAGCGGATCGTCTGCAGCGGTCTCGAGATCGACACGGAACGGCATCGCGTCAGCGTCGACGGCCGGGCGGTGGCGCTGACCCCGATCGAGTACGCGCTGATCGCCGAACTCGCGGCCAACGTCGGCCGCGTGCTCACGACCCGCTTGTTGCTCCAGCGCGTCTGGGGCCGCGAGTACGGCAGCGAAACCGACTACGTCAAAGGCGTCGTCCGGCGCCTACGCGTCAAGCTCGAGGCGCAACCGGCGCATCCGCGCTACATCATCACCGAGCCGCACGTCGGCTACCGCCTCAACGACAGCTTCGAGGAGATCAAACCGGCCGCCGACGTTCTCGGCGCGTGATCGCGCCCACGAATTGAGCGTTCTCGTCACTTCGGCCCGGGTCGTCCTTGACATAGCCGTCGACGCTTCCCCGAGCGCCGGGACCCGCTTGCTACTTCGGGCGCAGATCGAAGACGTATTTGGTTTCTGCCTTGCCGCGGATCGATCGTGCCGCTGGCGTATCACCACCAAAAGGACTTTTCCACGTCGGAGAAGTCGGCTGCTGGGCCTTCGCGGCGGTTGCGGCCGGCGTCGAGAACGTAGACGTAATCGGCCAGCTTGATCGCATCGCGAATCTGCTGATCGACCAGCAACAGCGTGCGTCCCTCGGCGCGCAAAGCGGCCAATATCTCGTACACCTCGTAGGACATCCGATGGCTCAAACCCGCAGTGGGTTCGTCGATCAGCAATAAGCGCGGGTCGGTCATCAGCGCACGCCCGAGTTCGACCATCCGGCGCTGTCCACCCGAGAGTTCGCCGGCACGCTGCCACCGCTTCTCCCGCAACACCGGAAAGCGTCCGAAATTCCGTTCGAGCCGTTCGCGAATGCGCGCACGGTCGTGCCGATACGGCCAAGCACCGAGGATGAGATTTTCTTCGACCGACATGTCGATGAAGACGCCGGCTTCTTGTGGCACGTAGACGAGCCCATTACGCACCATCTCGTGCGCGGGCGTTCCCGTGAGATCGGTTGACCCCAAACGAATCGTACCGGCCACGGGCTTCAAGAAACCGGCGACGGTTTTGAGCAGCGTCGACTTCCCGGTTCCATTGGCGCCGAGCACTGCCGTAATCTGACCGGTCCGCGCCCGCAGGTCGACGCCGCGCAGAATTTGCAGATCCGCCTGGTATCCTGCTTGCAGGCCCGTGACCTCAAGCATTCTGTGGTCCGGGTGCGGTCGGTTCGGCCGCTGCGGGCCTTTCCGGCAACCCGAGGTACGCGGCGATCACCGCGCTATCCTGACGCACGACCTCGGGTCGCCCGTCGGCGATAATTCGTCCTTCGGCCAACACGACGAGGCGATCGCACAGCGCGAACAGCGTCTCGATGTCGTGCTCGATTATGACGATTGCGCGGCCTTCGTTGCGCAGATGGACGACGAAGTCGCAGATAAGCGCGCGCAAATTTGGATGCACGCCCGCGAACGGTTCATCCAAGAAAAATATCTCTGGATCGCGCATCACGAGGCGGGCTAGCTCGAGCAACTTCTGCTGACCGCCGGACAGCGCTCGCGCGTACTCGTGTTCAAGATGTGACAATCCTAGCCACTCGAGCAGCGCTCGCGCCCGTCGCTCCATCGCCGCGCGCCGCCCGCGTGAAGGGGAGGCGTACAATGGAACCAGCAAGTTCTCCATGACCGTCATCCGCCCCAGCGGGCGAGTAACCTGGAATGTTCGCCCGATCCCGCGGCGAGCAATTTCGTACGGCGCCAAGCCGTCGATCCGCTCGCCATGGGCGAGAATCGCACCACCTTGCGGGGCGTAGACTCCGCACACGACGTTCACCAGCGTGCTCTTCCCGGCACCATTGGGGCCGATTACGCCACAGATCTGCGGTCGATCGAGCGTCAAGTCGACCCCGCGTAACACGGGATTTGCGCGAAATCCCGCGCGTAGGCCGTCGATGCACAAGGTGACGCCGCGCTCGCGCTGCGCGCTGGTCGCAGGTTCGGCCGCCGGAAACGGCACCGATTGCGCGCGGCGTGGCTCGCCGGCCGTTTCGTCGAGTCGAACCTGCGCCGCTCGCCGAACCATCATGCCACGCCCGCCCAATCGCTCGGCGAGCGGTGCGATCACACCGTTACGCGCGAACCGCACCGCCAGCGTAAGGATGGCGGCGAACAGCGCAAGTCGCCACACACCCGGTTCGATCGTTGTCGGCGGTAGCCCCGGAAGCTGAATCGTGATGCGGCGTAGGCTCTCGAGCACGAGCACGAGCACGACGGCCGTTGCGCCGCCGGCCAGCGGATTCTCGATGCCACCGATCACCGCAAACGCGATGACTTGGGTCATCACGAACAGATCGAGATCCTCCGGGGCTATTCGCGTGTTTGTGTAAAAGTATGCGCTCGAGGCGATCCCCACAAGCAACGAGGTTACGACGAAGGCAAATACCTTTAGGCGCACGACATCGACCCCAAGCGCCGCGGCCGCATCGTAGTCTTCGCGCATCGCGCGAAAGAATAAGCCGAAATGCGAGCGCAAGACCAGCCAGACGGCGAGGGCCACGCCGAGCATGGCTGCAAGGACAATATAGTAGTGCCCGGCTGCATCTCCGGGCCATTGGGGGACCGCGAGCGACTCGCGGCCGCCTGTTAGATTGTATTCAGCGACGACGACGCGCCGGCCGATCTCCGCGAATGCGATTGTGAAGAGCGCAAGATACGCACCGCGCAGTCGCGAGAGCAGCAGCGCAAGCCCCAGGCCCAGCCCCGTTGAGAATACGATAGCGACGATGACGGCGACGTAGACGCTGCTCAAAAGCGGCGAAGTAGGTCGCAACGCGATGCTCCAAATCGCGCCGGCATATGCGCCCAGGACCGCGATTGCAATCTGTGCGAACGAGAACTGGCCTGCGCTGCCGGCGAGGAGCGACCAAGTGATCGTGATGGCAGCAAGATAGAATGCGAGCCGGGCAACGTCGAGGCTGTAGCCCGTCGTGAACAAGACAAACGGACCGACCAGGAGCAAGACGACGGCGAGAACGACTGCCCCCTGGATGATTCGCGGGCCGGTCATGCGGCTCGGCGGCCAAACAGACCGTTGGGGCGAACGAGCAAAATGACGGCGAACGCCAACAGCGAGAAGGCAACCTGGTAGGTTGCGCCCTTGCTTGGGTCGGGATAACACCCTGCGCCCAGCGACTCGACGATTCCGACGACCAGCCCGCCGAGCAGCGCGCCCGACACCGAGCCGAGGCCGCCAAGCACGACGATCACGTAGGAGCGCAGGCCCATTTCGTAGGCTGCTTCGGGAATCGGCAGGGTGACGATGGGAACGATCACCGCACCAGCCATCGCGGCGAGCATCGTGCCCATCCCGAACGCCAGCGATGCGGTCTTGCGGCTATTGATGCCGGCGACGGCGGCCGCGACCGGGTTGGTTGCGACGGCCCGAAAGCTGCGACCCGTCCAGGTGAAATTCAAGAACCACGCCAGCACCGCAAACAACCCAAGTCCGACGATCGCCGCGACGATGAAATCGCTGCGTACGTGCAGCGGCCCGATCGTGAACGTCGCAGGAATCGTAACGAAGCCGGAAAGCGCCGCGGTGTACCCCGGCGCTTTGATCCCCGATGTCGGCCCCATCCCGCCGAGCACCACGTACTGCAAGAGCGTGCCGAACGCGAAGGTCGCCAGCAAGGCGTACTCGTCCTTTCGTTCGACCCGTCCGCGATACATTGGGTCGAGCAGCGTGCGATCAATCGCGTAACCGATCGCGAACGCGACAACCCCGACGATTGGGATCGCCAAGAACGGGCCGATCGCGGGGACTCGTGCGAGCAGCAAATACGCGGCAACACCCCCGAACATGACGAATTGACCGTGCGCGAAGTTGATGACATTTTGGACCGAAAAAATGAGCGTAAGACCGACCGCGATCGTCGCGTAGACACAACCGACGACCAAACCCGTCTGGGCGATGTCCGCGACGTACCCTGGGCTCGTCGCACACGGGTTTTGCGGGAACAGCGCGGCGAACAAATAACCGAGTTCCGCCAGCGCAAGCGCGAGCGGGGCCGCAACGTGAAGCGGCGCGACGAGCTTGGGTGTGAACCACAAATACCCGAGCCACAGCGGCCCCAGTGCCATCGCGCCGACGGCGCTCGAAACCGCTGCCAACCGTGGGTCGCGCGCGCGCTTGCGGTAGCGCCCCGGAATTAGGGCGGCCGCAACTATCCCCCAGACGACGCCGGCGCACAGCAGCCACACGAACAACAGGGTCATCGCTGCGAACAGGACTTACTCGTGCGGCGGCCAGACGATTGCGGCTCGACCCAACACCTGATTCTTTTGCGTGTACTGGAGCAACGTCACGGGCGGAGTCATCCACTGGTGCCACTCCCACGACGGTGCGCCGGTTGGAACCGGATTGCTCGACCCGTACTTGAACGCATACGTCCCCGCGGAGCCGGCGAAATGTGCGCTCTCGATGGCTTTAGCGACCTTCGCGTGGTCCGTCGACTTCGCGCGTTTCAGCGCGTCGGCGACCACCATGATCGCGTCGTAACTGCTGAAGACCCACGCCTTGGGCGACTCATGAAACTGTGCCTGATACCGGTCTGCAATCGACTTTTGCAGCGGGTCGTAACGGCCGGGGATCGGCCCCGTGTAGCGGAACACGCAGCCGGTACCGTCGGGCACGGCGCGCCAAAACGCCTTCGAGTCGGCTGCAACCTGGTTGACGAAACACGCCATACTCTTCTTGAGCAGGCCGCTCTGGAACGCATTTTCCTCGACAACGAAACTCGATTCGCCGGTTACGTCGAAGATGACGCCATCGGCGTCTGGATGCTCCTGCGCCAAGCGCAGCAAAATGCTCGAATAGTCCGATTGATTGAGCTCGACTTGAACCTGAGTGAGTCTTACGCCGGCGGGATCGAGGACATTCTTGATAGCGGCCTTTTGGCCGTTGCCATAGTCCGTCGCCTCGTAGATGTGCACGACGTTCTTGACATGTCGGCTCTGCACGAGCCAGTCGCCTATTAATTGCGAGATCTGCGTCGATGTTGGCGAAACGCGAAAGATGGTCTTGGGATTCGGTGGTAGATCAGGTGCCTTCGGATCGCCGCCGGTAATCGCGTTGGCCGTGACCTCCGTGAACAAAACGGGCATTCCCGCCTGCGAATAAGTTGGGATGGCGGCAAGTGCGGCGCTCGAATGATACTCGCCGACCACGGCCACGACGTTCTTGTCTTCGGTTAACCGCTTCGCAACCGCCGCGGCAGTTGCCGGCGTCGCCTGCGTGTCTTCGAAATCGAGGGCGACCTTACGCCCGAGCACGCCACCTCTGGCGTCGAGATCGGAGACGGCAAGCGCCATCGCCCACTTCATGTCCAAGCCGGATTGAACGGCACCGGGTTGCGACAGCGGCCCGACCGCACCGATCACGATGGGCGGTGCATCGGCGGAAGCCGCCGGGCACCCACCCAGCGGCGCCATTAGCAGAACCAGCCCCGCGAGCGACACGGCGCGACGCAGTGTAACGGGCCGGTGTTCGGACTTCGTGAGTCGCGCAAGAGATATCGACTGCGCCATGGTGGCCTCCAAATGCTGCAAATTTTTTTGTGTAAGAGTTGATACTTGCAAATCTCTTATGCTATCATCGCACCGGGTTCCTTTCCGGATAGGAGGTCAAAAAAGGTTTGCTCAAGCGGCTCACACGGGCGACCGCGGTGAAAACATTCGCCGATTTCGTCTACGCCGTGAAGACGCGCCCCCGTCCGCTGACTCCGAGCCAAGAGCGCATCGCGCGTTTTGTGATGAGCGAGTCCGAGGCGTGTGCGTTCATGTCCATCTCCGAGCTGGCGGAGGCGGCGCAAGTTAACGAGGCGACGGTCTCGCGCTTTTGCGCTGCGCTAAATCTTGGCGGGTACTCGGCTCTAGTTGGGCTGTGCCAAGCCAAGCTTAGGGAGGACATGCAGTTGCTCGGGCGGTTCGACAGCCTTTCGCATCGACGTTCCGCCGATGAGGACATCTTCGCGCACGTCACGGCCAACGACCAGCGCAACGTCGCTCGCACCCTGGGACGCATCGAACTCGAGTCGTGGAAGCGCATCGTTCAAGTGCTCGCCTCGGCGCAAACGGCATACGTCATGGGACTGCGCGTCTGTCATAGCGGTAGCTTCTTGTTGGCGTACCTGTTGTCGCTGGTTCGCGAACGAGTCGTGCATGTCAATCCGAGCGCCGGATTGCTGCCGGATACGCTACGGGGCATCGGAAAGCGCGACGCGTTCGTCGCCATCTCCATCCATCCGTACTCGCGAGAGACGGTCTCGGCTGCGCGGTTCGCGACCGAATGCGAGGCCCGCACCATCGTCATCACCGACAATGCCGCCTCCCCACTGGTTGGCCCGACGGTCCAGGCCCTGTATTTCGAAGCGATCGGGGGTTCGCTCATGCGCTCCATGACCGCCCTGATCAGCTTGGTGGAGACGCTCGCTTCGGAAGTCGCATTGGCACTCGGTCAGGATGCGCGGGATACGCTTCGCAGCCAGCAGCGCGCGTTGCGCGAATTCGAAACCTACTCCGAAGACTCGGCCGGCGAATCGGCGGTTTTTCGCCTGGCCAAACACAAGGGACGATCATGACTCAGCCGGACCGCGAGGACCACGTCTTCTATCGCGACGTCGGTCGCCGCTATCCCGTCGCAACGCGTGGCGAAGGCGTATATCTCTTCGACGGTGGTGGAAATCGCTATCTGGATGGGTCGTCGGGCGCGGTGGTGGCTTCGATCGGCCATGCTCGCCCCGAGATCGCGGATGCAGCGGCGCGCGCCATAAGGACGCTAAGCTTTGCGCACGCCTCTCAGTTCACAACGCCATTTCAGGAGCGTCTCGCCTCCCAACTCGCCGCGCTCGCACCACCCGGGCTCGACCGAGTGTATTTGGTCTCCGGCGGTTCCGAAGCTGTTGAAACCGCGATAAAGATGGCGCACCAATACCACGCGCGGCGTGGCCATGCTCGCAAGACGAGAATCGTTAGCCGCATTCCGAGTTACCATGGCAACACCCTCGGCGCTCTCTCGGTCTCGGGTCATCTCGGCCGGCGCCGCGAATCGGAAACGTTGCTTTCCGATATCGGCATCCCGGTCGAGGCCCCGCCGTGCGAGCAGTGCCAGTACGTCCCCTCATGCGACGCTTGCATTTCGGCCTGGATCGGAGCGATCGACGACGTCATCGTGCGAACTGATCCGGCGACGATCAGCGCTTTCATCGTCGAGCCCGTCGTCGGCGCCGCCTGCGCCGCCTACGTGTCGTCGCAACCGTTCATGCGCGATATGCGCGCACTGTGTGATCGCTATGACATGCTGTTCATCGCCGATGAGGTCATGAGCGGCATCGGTCGCTGTGGTTACGACTTTGCGATCGGACACTATGAGATCGTTCCAGATCTCATTACGGTGGCCAAGGGACTTGCGTCGGGCTATACGCCGCTGGGGGCCGTGATCGCGGCGCACGACGTGTTCGAAACATTCGTCGATTCGCGCACCTTCGAGCACGGTTTCACCTATGGAGGATCGCCGGTAAGTGCGGCGATCGGCTCGGCCGTTCTCGATGTCTACGAACGCGAAGCACTGTGCGATCGGGCTCGATCCGCAGGCGCGATCCTTCACGCGCGTTTGGACAAACTTGCGCAGCGGCATCCATGCATTGGTCAAGTCCGCGGCCTGGGGCTCATGCTCGGCATCGAGTTGGTCGAGGATCGAGAACGGGGGACCTCGTTCCCCGCCGCCCGGCGCGCAGCGAAGCGGCTCGTCGAGATCGCCTTCGCGAACGGTCTCATTCTCTACCCGGCCGGCGGAGCCGCTTCGACGCATCGCGATCAAGTCATGGTCGCGCCACCGCTGATAATCGCAGAGACGGAAATCGACGAGCTGACCGAACGGCTGGATGCGGCCCTGACGACGTTCGAATCATCCCTCCCAACGGCCACTTGAAACCGCATGCCCCGCCGCCACGGTGACAGACGGCGGCGACCTCGATCTTGGCGAAAAGCGAATCCGTTATCTGCTCGGCCGCACGTTCCAGATGGCTTGGAATGCCGGCGCCCCGTAAAGAAGAGACGACGAAGACGCTGTTCGCCGCCTAGCCGATGCTTGTGCGTGCCGGCTCGGAAAAATGCCGGCGCAAAGCTCGTTACTTCGGACGCAGGTCGAAGACGTGCTTGGCTTTGCCTTGTGACGGTTCGATCGTGCCGCTGGCGGCAAGCTCGATCCGGGCGGTGACGCCGACCAGCGTCTTGATGCGGTCGCGCAGGAGTGCCGGCGCGTCGGCCGGATCGTCGATTCCGATCGCCGGCTCGACGACGACGGTCATCTCGTCGAGATTTTTGTCGCGTTGCAGCCGGATCTGGTACTGCGGCGCGAGCCGGCGGTCGCGCAGAATCTGCTCCTCGATCTGCGTCGGGAAGACGTTGACGCCGCGCACGATCAACATGTCGTCCGATCGGCCGGTAATCTTCTCGATCCGCCGCATCGTTCGCGCTGTGCCCGGCAGCAACCGCGTGAGGTCGCGGGTCCGGTAGCGGATCACCGGCATCGCTTCCTTCGTGAGCGACGTCAGGACGAGTTCGCCCCGCTCGCCGTCGGGGAGCACGGCGCCGGTCTGCGGATCGACGATCTCCGGATAGAAGTGATCTTCCCAGATGTGGAGGCCGTCTTTGGTCTCCACGCACTCTTGGGCGACCCCGGGGCCGATCACTTCGGAGAGCCCGTAGATGTCGACCGCGTCGATCGCCGCGCGCGCTTCAATCCGCGCTCGCATCTCCTCCGTCCACGGCTCGGCGCCGAAGATGCCGATCTTTAGGCTGCAGCTTGCCGGATCGAGCGACTGACGTTCCATCTCGTCGAGCAGCGCCAGCATGTAGCTCGGCGTCACCATGATGATCGACGGCTCGAGATCGCGGATCAGCTGAACTTGCTTTTCGGTTTGGCCGCCCGACATCGGGATAACCGTGCAGCCCAGCCGTTCGGCGCCGTAGTGCGCGCCGAGGCCGCCGGTGAACAGCCCGTAACCGTAGGCGACGTGGACGATGTCGCCCGGTTTCCCGCCGGCGGCGCGGATCGACCGGGCGACCACCTCGGCCCAGATATCGATGTCGTGCCGCGTGTAGCCGACGACGGTCGGTTTGCCGGTGGTTCCGCTCGACGCGTGGATGCGGGCGACCCGTTCGCGCGGCACGGCGAACAGACCGAACGGATAGTTCTCGCGGAACGCGGCCTTGGTGAGCAATGGGAACGCGGCAAGGTCCGCCAGCGATTTGACGTCGCGCGGATCGGCGCCGCACGCGTCGAAGCTCGAGCGGTAGTGCGCGACGTTGTCGTAGGCATGCTGCAGCGACCACTGCAAACGCGACAACTGCAGCGCCGTCAGCTCGTCGCGGCTCGCCGTCTCGATCGGATCGAGTTTGGGCCGCGCTGTCGCACCTCCTGTGCTGCGCGGCACAGGGACATCCATGTCCCTAGACATGCGAGTGTGAATCGACGTCGATTGCCAGCGTCGCCGTCACCGGATAGCTTTGACACATCAGGATGAAGCCGCGCGCGATCTCGTAGTCTTCGAGCGCGTAGTGCACGTCCATCTCGACCTCTCCTTCCGTCAGCATGACGCGGCACGTCGAACACACGCCGCCCTTGCACGAATACGGCAGGTCGATGCCCTGCCGCAAGCCCGCGTCGAGGACCGTCTCCTTCCCCATCTCGATCGAGAATGTCCGCAGTTGTCCGTCGACGATCGCCCGTGCGGCGCACTGGGCGGGTTCGCGCTCGACCGCGGGAACCATCGCTCGCGTGCGCGCCGACCGCGGACCGGCCGCGAATAGCTCGGTCTTGATGCGTCCCCGCGGAAAGTCACGATCGGCGAGCGTTGCCGAAACCTCGGCGGTCATCGCTTCGGGACCGCAGATGAACGTTTCGTCCACGCTCGGCAGGTCGATCCAGCGCTCGAACAGCGCGTCGCATTTTGCGCGGTCGATCCGGCCGCTGAACAGTTCGACGTCCTGCGGTTCGCGGCTCATCACGAACAACAGCGCGAGCCGCTCGAGATACCGATCTTTGAGGTCCTGCAACTCCTCACGGAACATCACGCTCGACGTTGCGCGGTTACCGTAGACGAGCGTGAACCGGCTCGCCGGCTCGACCGCGAGGGTCGTCTTGACGATCGCCAGCAGCGGCGTGATCCCGCTGCCGGCAGCGAACCCGAGATAGTGCTTGCTGTGCTCGCGCGAAAGCGGCACAAAGAACCGGCCGTCGGGCGGCGCCACCGCCACCGTCGTCCCCGGCACGAGCGCGTCATGCGCCCACCGCGAGAACCGGCCGTCGGCGACGCGTTTGATCGCGACCCGCAGGTCGTCATCCTGCGGCGCCGCGCAGATCGAGTACGAACGGCGAATTTGCTCGCCCTCGATCTCGGCCTGCAGCGAAAGGAACTGCCCCGCCGTAAACCGGAAGCGCTCGCGCAGTTCGGCCGGTACGGCGAACGACACGGCGACCGCGTCGCGCGTCAACCGCGTGACGCGCTTGACCGTCAGCGAGTGGAAGGCGCGCCGTGACTGCGACTCGCGCGGCTCAGTGACACTTGAAATGGTCGAACGGCTCCAAACAGGTCGTGCAGCGATAGAGTGACTTACATGGCGTCGAGCCGAATGCGCTCGTCAAGGTTACGACGGTCGATCCGCAGCGCGGACAGGTTACGCCGGTCTCGACGAACCGGCCGATGTCGAGCGCGTCGCCGGCGGTCCGGTCCGGCGGAGCGATGCCGTAGGCGCGCAGCTTCTCGCGGGCGGCCGGCAATATCCAATCGGTCGTCCACGCCGGCGCCAATTGAACGTCAAGCGCGACTCGCTCGACCCCGCGCGCGTGGAGCACGCGCTCGATCTCGCGCTCGATCGTGCGCATCGCCGGGCAACCCGAATACGTCGGCGTGATCGTCACGCGCAGGCCGCGCTCGCCGTTCCCCCCACGCCAGGCGACGTCGCGCACGATGCCCAGATCGACGACGGAGAGCACGGGAATCTCGGGGTCCGGCACGGTCGCTAGCCACTCCCACACCTGCGCAACGTCGGGCGTCACGTTACCAGCGCTCGCCCGGAACGCTGCGCGGCACCGCTTGCATCTCGGCCAGCAGATAGCCGAGCTGCTCGGAGTGACGGCCCGCCTTGCCGCCGGCGTGCATCCAGCCGTCCGTCGGGACCGTCAAGGTCGCATCGGCGAGCACGCTCGTAACGTGGCCGAGCCACGGTTCGCGTAGCGCGCCGAGGTCGCAACCGGCGCCGCGCCGGGCCAACTCAACGTCGACCGCATCGGGGGCGAACAACTCGCCCGTGAACGGCCACAAGTCGTCGATCGCGGCCTGCATGCGCCGGTGGCTCAACTCGGTGCCGTCGCCCAACCGAACGACCCAGTCGCCGCTGCGGCGCACGTGATAGGCGACTTCGCGGACGGCTTTGCGCGCGATCGCCGCGATCCGCCCGTCGCTCGAGGCCGACAACGCCGACAGCAAATGGAAGTGCCAGGTGTCGAACAAGAACTGGCGCGCCGTCGTATCGGCATAGTTTCCGTTGGGCCGTTCGACGAGCAGCACATTGCGGAACTCGCCTTGACCGCGGAAGTACGCGAGCCGGTCTTCGTCGCGCCCGCGGCCTTCGACCTCACCGGCATACGACAACCACAGCCGCGCCTGGCCGATGAGATCGAGCGCGACGTTGGTCAGCGCGAGATCCTCTTCGAGAACCGGTCCGTGACCGGTCCACTCGGCGAGCCGCTGCCCGAGCACGAGCGCATTGTCGCCGATGCGCAACCCGTACTCGGCGAGCGTCGCGTCGCCGTCCATCAGAGATGCTTGACCCCGTCGGGAACGGTAAAATAGGTCGGCTGGCGGAACGGCTTGCTCTCGGCGCCGGCGAAGAACATGTCACGCTCGTCGGGTTTGCTCGCGACGATATCGGTGGCGAGCACGACCCAAACGCTCACGCCTTCGTTCCGGCGCGTGTAGACGTCGCGGGCATTTTGAAGGGCCATCGCCGCGTCGGCGGCGTGCAAACTGCCGACGTGTTTATGCGCCAAACCGTGCCCGCTGCGAATGAAGACCTCCCACAGCGGCCAGCCGCTCGACTCGCCGGCGGCCTCGCTCACGCGGCGGCCTCGGCGGCGCGCCGCGCACGCTTGGCGGCGTGCGCCTGCGCCGCTTCGCGAACCCACGTGCCGGTTTCGTGCGCCGCAATCCGCGTTTGCAGGCGATCGCGGTTGCACGGGCCGTTCCCGCGAACGACGTTGTAGAACTCGTCCCAGTCCGGCGTTCCGTAATCGTACTGACCGCGCTCGGCGTTCCACTTGAGGTCGGGGTCGGGCATCACCAAGCCCAAGATGTCGGCTTGCGGCACCGTTTGGTCGACGAACTTCTGCCGCAACTCGTCATTAGTATAGAGCTTGATCTTCCAGCGCATCGATTGTTCGTTGTGCTGCGAGGCCGCGTCCGGCGGGCCGAACATCATGACCGCCGGCCACCACCAGCGATCGAGCGCGTCTTGCGCCAGCGCCCGCTGTTCGGACGTTCCGTTCGCTAGGGTCGTGATGATCTCGTAACCTTGCCGCTGATGGAAGCTCTCTTCTTTGCAAATGCGCACCATCGCACGGGCATACGGACCGTACGAGCAGCGCGTGAGCGGAATCTGGTTGATGATCGCGGCACCGTCGACCAGCCAGCCGATCGCGCCGACATCGGCCCATGTCAGGGTCGGATAGTTGAAGATGCTCGAATACTTCGCACGCCCGGCGAGCAGCGCTTCGGTCATCGCATCGCGCGAGACGCCGAGCGTCTCGGCGGCGCTGTAGAGATAGAGGCCGTGACCCGCTTCATCCTGGACTTTGGCCATCAGGATCATCTTGCGCTCCAGTGACGGGGCGCGGGTGATCCAGTTGCCCTCCGGCAGCATGCCGACGATCTCCGAGTGGGCGTGTTGCGAAATCTGGCGCAGCAGCGTTTCGCGATAGCCCGCCGGCATCCAGTCGCTCGGCTCGATCGTAACCGAACGGTCGATCTTGTCGTCGAACACCCGTTGATCGAGGCTCGCGTCGTCGAGTCCCGCCTCCGAAACGCCGACCATCTGCGTGTACATGCTCTACTCTTCCTTTCACCCTAGCGTGCCGCCGTCGCAACCGGTCCGCGCGCAGCTTCGGCCGCCCCGGCGGTCGCATTCATCGTCAAGAGTTCGTAGGCTGCGACGATCTCGCCGGTTTGATTGGTGATCTCGACGTCCCAACGAACCTCACCGTACTCAGGATTACGGGGCGTCTTCTGCTTGACGGTCAACCGAACGGCGATGGCGTCTCCCGGGACGACCGGTTTGAAGAAGCGCAGGTTGTCGAGCCCGTAGTTTGCAAGCACGGGTCCCGGCGCCGGTTCGACGAACAGCCCGGCCGCAAACGACAGCAGCAAATAGCCGTGTGCGACGCGTCCCGGAAAGAACGGATTGGCCTTGGCCGCGGCATCGTCCATGTGCGCGTAAAACGTATCGCCGGTAAACCGCGCGAAGTGTTCGATATCGTCCAGCGTGATCGTCCGCGCGCCGGTGCGGATCGTTTGACCGATCGCTAGATCGTCGAATGTAAACCGAAACGGGTGCTCGGGCTTTTCGATCTCTCGCGCACCTTGGCTCCAGGCGTGCGTGAGCGACGCGATTCGCTCGGGCGAGCCCTGCAGCGCGGTCCGCTGCAGGTAGTGGACGACGCCGCGCATGCCGCCCAACTCTTCACCGCCGCCGGCGCGCCCCGGACCGCCGTGCACGAGCAGCGGGAGCGGCGCGCCGTGACCGGTCGATTCTCCCGCGCAGTCGCGGTCGACAAGGAGGATGCGGCCGTGAAACGCCCCGATTCCGGCGACCAACTCGCTCGCGACGCGCGGGTCGTAGGTGAAGATCGATGCGACCAGGCTGCCTTCGCCGCGCCGGACAATTTCGATTGCATCGGCCAGCGAATCGTACGGCATCAAGGTAC
>JBOHTW010000442.1:0-8546 GCA_050733835.1 Vulcanimicrobiaceae bacterium
GGCGCGTATACTTGGGACCGGTTCGCGTCCGCCGTCGCGGCGGTCTACCGCGAACTGCTCTCGGAGATCACGCCAATTTGAAGACCGAACGCCTGCGATCCCTGGCGCTCGTCGCCGCGCTCGTCGCAGGCGCGCTTGGCGACGGCCGCGCGACGTTGGCGGCGACCGTCGTTCGGCACCGCCTACCCACCGAGCGCCCGACGCGAACGATCGCCGTGATCGTTAACGGATCGACGGTCACGCTAGGGGCCGAGCCGATCGTCGTCGATCGACGCCTCTACCTGCCGCTGCGCTCGATTCTCACTGCACTTGGGATACCGTTGGTCGGAATCGAAGGCAAATTGACTGCCGGATTACCGGCGGGCGCAATGGCGCTGCGCGTCGGCAGCAGCACGGCGACGATCGACGGCGCGCCGGTTGCCCTTGAGGCGCCGGTGATCGAGCACCGCGGCGTGACCTACGTGCCGTATGGGTTGATGCAGCGCGCGTTCGCCGGCGCGATCTCGTACGATCAGCGCGGCGCTACGATCGAGATCGTTTCGCCATACTTCGTCGATGCGCCGCCGCCCGGCGGATCGGCGGTCACCGGAACGGTCGCCGCCGTCGACCGTAGTTCCGAACCGAACGCCCTGACGATCGTGGCCGGCGGCAACCCGCGAACGATCGCGCTGACCTCGGCGGCGAAGATCTCGTTCGAAGATGTCTCGATCCGCACCGAAGTCCCCGGCGCCGTCGCGCAGATCCAGCCGGGCGACGCGGTTCACGCTGTCTTGGCCAAGAACGGGCGAGTGCTCTCGGTTCACGACTTTTTCAAGTCGACGAGCAGCGCGGTTGCCGCGGCGTCGCCGACCGCCGTGGTCCTGCAAAGCGGTTTGGTCGTTCGGCCGGGTCGCGACACGGTGGTCGTTCTCAACGACGCGCCGGCGGCGATCGGCGACCTGGCGATCGGCGATTTTGTGACGATTCGCAGCAATCCGGAGACCGGCGAGTTGCGGCAGATCATCGCCAACCGCTCGACGCCGCCGACCGCAGCGCCGGCGTCGACGGGGGCCGCGATCTCGGCGTTCGCGATCTCGTCGGCCCGGCCGCTGCGGGCCGGCGAATCCTTTGACGTGACGATGGCCGGAACGCCGGGCGGCCACGCATCGTTCGATATCGGCGAGTATCTCGTCGCCGTGCCGATGCGCGAAGCGTCGGCCGGGGAGTATCGTGCGAACTTCGTCGTCCCCGACCGCTTCAATCTGACCCAAGTGCCGGTCTACGGGCATCTCGACGTGGCCGGCGCGCAGGCGCCGCGCGCAGAAGCGCAGGCGCGCGTAACGACGTTGACGACTCCGCCGCAGATCGACGATTTTGCTCCGCGACCGGGGAACGTCGTCAACAATTCGCGGCCGACGATCTATGCCGCATTTTCGACGCCGGCGCAACTCGGCATCGATCCGCAGAGCATCGAACTCCGCGTCGGTGGCCGCAACGTGAGCGCGGAGGCGACACGCACGCCGACGTTCGTGATCTACACGCCCCAGCAGGATATGCCCGCCGGCGCGACCACCGTTACCCTGCGGCTGCGCGACCCGGCCGGCAACGCGGCGACCAAGTCATGGTCGTTCGTGATCGGTCCCAACGCCACGCGATGAGCGGCTTAAAGTCGACGGTTCGAATCAACCGGGTCGCGGCGTTGTGCATCTGCGGGCTGGTCGCAAGCACGCTTGGCGGCTGCGGGGGCGCGGGCGGTTCGGCCGGGACGGCCGGGCCACAGCTGATTATCGCGCGCGTCAAAGATGCCGTCGGTCTCGACCCATCGCATGAAGACGACGGCATGTCGCTCAACGTGACGCAAGAGGTGTTCGACAACCTCGTACGGTTCAAGCCGGGGACCTTCGACGTCGAACCGGGCATCGCAACGTCGTGGACGAGCAGTCGCGACGGAACGCATTGGACGTTTACGTTACGGCCGGATCTCGAGTTTTCGGACGGCACGCCGCTCGATGCGGCGGCGGTCAAGTTCAACTTCGATCGCTGGCGCCTGACGGCCGATCCGAATCACGGAACCGTCCCGTATCCCTATTGGGCGAGCATGTTCGGCGGATTTCCCGGCGTCGTCGCCGGCGTGGAGGTCAACTCGCCGGCGCAGGTCAGCTTCGTGCTGCGCACCCCGTTTGGACCATTTTTGCGCGATCTCGCGATGCCGTCGTTCGGAATCGGCTCGCCGGCGGCGATTAAGAACGATGCGCAGGGCTTCGGCCGCCAACCGGTTGCGAGCGGCCCCTATACGGTCGCCGAGTGGGTCAAGGACGACCACATCACGCTGGTTGCGAATCCGCGGTTCGCAGGCCCGGCGCCCGCGTACAAACGGGTAATCATCCGCGACATCCCCGATCAGTCGACCAGCGTGCTGTCGATGCAGAAGGGCGACATCGACGGGCTCGTCGGCCCGCGGCCCGATGATGCAAAACAACTCGCGAACCAGGCCGGCATCAAAATCTATCACGAACCCAGCAACAATCTGATGTATCTGGCGCTCAACGTCGAGCGTAAACCGTTCGGCGACGTCCAGGTTCGGCGCGCGATCGCCTACGCGATCGACAAACCGGCGATTGCGAACGATTTCTTTGGGGCGGGGGCTATCGTCGCCGGCAACTGGACGCCGCCTGGAATGCTCGGCGACAATCCCGCCGTCAAAGCGTACGCCTACGATCCCGCCAAAGCGCGCGCACTGCTCGCGCGCGCCGGCTTTCCGCATGGATTTTCGACCGAGCTCTATTATCCGACGACGCCGCGACCGTACATGCCCGAACCGCAACGCGTCGCCGAAGCGATTCAGGCGAACCTACGCACCATCGGCGTTGCCGTCACCCTCGAACCACTCGAGTTCGGCGTGTTTCTCCAAAAAGTTCGCAACGGCGAGCACCCGATGTGTCTGATCGGCTGGACCGGCGACAACGGCGATCCCGATAACTTCATGTATCCGCTGCTCGACCAGGACAGTGCCGTGAAAGGCCAAGCGCAGAACTACTCGTTCTGGAGAGATCCGAATTTCCACAAGCTGATGATCGCCGGCCAGCAGACGGTCGACGAAGCCAAGCGCCGCACGATCTACCAGGCCGCCAACGCCATGATTCACGATCAGGTGCCGGCGATCTCGCTGACGCACTCGACCGACGAGTTCGCCATGAAAGCGTCGATCGCGGGCGTGATTCCGAACCCCGACTCCCACTTGAGTTTCGAGCTGATGAAGCCGACGGAGCCGAACCGATGACCGACTGCATCTTCTGCAAGATCGCACGCAAGGAGATCGCCGCAACCGAGGTTATGCGCACCGAACGGGTCGTCGCATTCCGCGATCTGAACCCGCAGTCGCCGGCGCACGTGCTGGTGATCCCGACGCGGCACGTCGACAATCTGACCGAATTTTTGGCCGCCGCACCCGACGAAGAGATCGCCGAATTGATGCGGGCGGTCGGCAAGATCGGTGGCGAGATCGGCGCCGCCGGCGGCTATCGGGTCGTTTCGAACCAAGGCCGCGACGGCGGGCAAACCGTCTACCACCTGCACTGGCATATCCTCGCCGGCCGTCGGATGACCTGGCCGCCGGGTTAACTCGCGAGCCGGCGGCCGTTTGACCTTGCCGACGGCTCTGTGGTACTCTCGGACGGTTCGCTCGGGCTCCGGGCGGACAAATTCACCGTGCGCGCGAGCGCCGGGCTTGAAGGGAGGGTTGATTTTTTTGGAGATTCGTGTTGCCCCCGGCGAGACGATCGAGAGTGCACTGCGGCGCTTCAAGAAGGCCACCCAAAAGGCCGGCGTCCTGGCCGAAGCCCGCAAGCACGAGCACTACGAGAAGCCGAGCGTCCGCAAGAAGAAGAAATCCGCGGCCGCGCGCAAGCGCCGCTCGTAACTCACAGAGGAGTTCGCGTGCTCAAAGATCGCATCAGCGCCGACCTCAAAGAGGCGATGAAGGCGAAAGATCGAGTGCGGATCGACGCGTTGCGATCCGCACTTTCTGCGTTTTCGTACAAAAAGATCGAAGCCGGCCGCGAGCTGGAAGAGGTCGACCAGGTCGAGGTCGTTCGCAAGCAGGTCAAGCAGCGGACCGACTCGATCGGCGAGTTCGAAAAGGCCGGTCGAACGGAGCTGGTCGCCAAGGAGACGCGCGAGCGTGAGATCTTGAGCGCCTACCTGCCGGCTCAGAAGAATCTCGACGAGTTGCGCGCGACGGTTCGGGCGGCGCTGGCCGGGCTGCCGTTCGAGCAGCGCACCGAGGGCGGTGCGATGAAGCACCTTATGCCGAAATTACGTGGCGAGGCCGACGGTGCCACCGTTCGCCGGCTGGTGCTCGAGGAGTTGGCCGCCGGGTCCTAGGGGCGGCTGGGTTCCGGGCGCAACCTCCCGCGGTGCGGGACGGTAGCTAGGGATATGAAACGCGGGCTCCGCCTGCTCGCCACGGCGGCGATCCTCCTGGCCGGGATTGCGACGGGCGGCGGTTTGGTGCGCGCCGCCTCGCCGGCCGAGGTTGAGGTCGTCCCGATCCACGGGACGGTGGACGCCGGGATGGCGCACATGGTCCAGCGCGCGGTCGCCGATGCCGAGGCCCGCCATGAACCGATCGTGCTCGACGTGAATACGCCGGGCGGGCTCGTCAGTGCGGCATTCGATATCCGCGACGCGCTGGTCGGCGCGCGCGTTCCGACGATCGCCTACGTCGCGCAGCGCGCCTACTCGGCCGGCGCGCTGATCACGCTGTCGGCGCGCAAGATCGCGATGGCTCCCGGCGCCAGCATCGGCGCCGCCGAACCGATCCCCAAGACCGTCAAAACCGTCGCCGCGCTGAGTTCGGAGTTTGCAGCGACCGCGGCGACCAATCATCGCAATCCGACGCTGGCCGCCGCGATGGTCGATGTGAACGTCAATGCGCCCGGTTACAAGAAGGCCGGCGCGATTCTTGCGCTGCCCGCCCAAGATGCGCTGCGCGCGAAGTTCGCCGATGCGATCGCTCCCACACGGGGCGACGCACTGCGCGCCTTCGGCATCACTGGCGCTGGCGAACGCACCGCGGACTACACGCTCGGCGAGCGGCTCGCGCGGTTTGCAACCAGTCCCGAGGTCAGCGGCTTGCTGCTGTCGATCGGCTTCTTGGGGCTGTTGATTGAGCTGCAAACGCTTCACGGAATCGCCGGGCTCGTCGGCGTCGGAGCGCTTGCGCTGTTCTTCGGGTCGCATGTGTACGCCGGCTTCAGCGACCCGCTGGTCATCGGCCTAGCCATTCTGGGGGTCTTTGGGATCGTGTTCGAGCTGCACGTTTTGCCGGGCCACGGCCTCGCCGGAACGCTCGGCGTGATCGCGCTGCTCGCGGCCATCATGCTCTCGTTCGGGTTCGCATTCGTCTTTGTCGCCGTGCAGGCGCTGTCGATCGCGATCGTCCTTTCCGCGCTGACGTTCTGGCTGTCGTGGCGCATCTTTCCCGAGAACGCGTTCGTGCGGCGATTGGCGCTGACCAACGCGCAGGGGCCGGAGTTCGTCGCCAGCGCCGATCACCGGTCGCTGCTCGGCGCCGAAGGAATCGCCCGCTCGACCTTGCGGCCGGCCGGCGTCGCCGAATTCGGCCGCGAACGCGTCGACGTCCTCACCGAAGGGGACTTCGTCCCCGCCGGAACGCCCGTTCGAGTGACGCGCGTCGAGGGCGCGCGCATCTTCGTGCAACCGCTCGCAAAGGAGCTTTAGCGCTTCATGACCGCCGTCTTCGGTACGCTCGTCGTCTTCGCGATCATCGTCGGGATCCTGATCTTCTTGTATTATTTTCCGCTCGGTCTGTGGATCCGCACGGTCGCCGCCGGTGTGCCGCTCTCGATGCTCTCGCTCATCCGCATGCGGTTGATCGGAATCCAGCCCGGCGTCATCGTCACCAACCTGGTACGCGCCCGTAAGGCCGGTTTGCCGCTCACCGTCGATCAGATGCAATCGCACTATCTCGCGGGCGGCAACGTCGAGCGGGTGACGCTCGCGATGATCGCCGCGCAACGCGCCCAGATTCCGCTCGAGTGGCAACGCGCCGCCGCGATCGATCTCGCCGGCCGTGACGTGCTCGAGGCCCTGCAGACGTCGGTCAACCCGCGGGTCATCGAGACGCCGATCTTCCAAGGCGTCGCTCAAAACGGCATCCAGCTCAACGTCAAGGCTCGAATCACCGTGCGCTCCAACCTCGACCGTTACGTCGGCGGCGCCGGCGAACCGACGATCGTCGCGCGCGTCGGCGAAGGCGTCGTCTCGGCCGTCGGCGCGGCCACCGATCATAAGGAAGTGCTCGAATATCCCGACCGGATCTCCAAAGCCGTGCTCGCCAAGGGTCTCGATGCCGGGACCGCGTTCGAGATCGTCTCGATCGACATCGCGGACGTCGACGTCGGCAAGAACATCGGCGCCGAACTGCAAACCTCGCAAGCCGAAGCCGATCGCCGAATTGCGCAGGCGAAGGCGGCGGAACGGCAGTATAGCGCGCTGGCCGCCGAGCAAGAGCAGAAGGCCGAGACGCAGCGCATGCGCGCCAAGGTGGTCGAGGCCGAAGCGACGATTCCGCAGGCGATCGCCGAGGCGTTTCGGAACGGACATCTCGGCGTTATGGATTACTACCGGCTCAACAATATCAAGGCCGACACCGAGATGCGGGGCGCGATCTCGACCGGCGTCGCCCCCGAGCCAACCGCAACGTTGCCGCAGACTCCGCCGCCGCAGACGAAATCGTAGATGCCGAGCGATCCGCGCCGTGCGCCACCGCTCGACCATGCCGCGCCGCCGATCGCCAGCCCGCTGCTGGCCGCATTCGCAAATCGCGGCGGTCTACTGGCGGCGCTGATCGCGTCTGAGGCACTTGCCCCGCCGCTGGCGCTGCGCGAAACCGTCGAGCGTTGACGACCGAGCGTGTATTCGAGCTTGCCGGCCTGCACGACCCGCTCAGTCTCTGCGGTCACCTCGACCGCAACCTTGGTGCGCTCGAGGATCTCGTCCCGGTCTCGGTCAGCGTCGATGGCGACCAGATCCGGCTACGCGGCGAATCGACCGCCGTCGAATCGGCGCACGCGATTCTCGGGCGGATGCTCGACGCGGCCAAAGGCGGCGCACAACTGACGCCCGACGACGTCGCGTTGGCCGCGCGGGATACGATCACCGAGCGTGCCGAGCCCGGCGGCGAGACTCCGCGGGCGCTCCCAAAGACGTTGTTCGTCACGCAACGCGGCAAGGAGATTCGGCCGAAGACCGATGGCCAGCGCCGGCTCGTCGATGCGATCGAGCGCCATCCGTTGAGCTTCGCGATCGGTCCGGCGGGAACCGGGAAGACCTTCCTCGCGATCGTCATGGCGGTCCGCGCGCTGCGCGACCGCCAGGTCCAGAGGATCGTGCTCTCGCGGCCCGCGATCGAAGCCGGTGAGAAGCTCGGTTTTTTGCCCGGCGATCTGCGCGAGAAGGTCGATCCGTATCTGCGGCCGCTCTACGACGCACTGGGCGAGGTGATGGACGACGGCGTCGTCGCGAAATACCTCGAGCGCGGCACGATTGAAGTTGCGCCGCTGGCGTACATGCGCGGGCGCACGCTCGCCGATGCGTTCATCATTCTCGACGAAGCGCAGAATGCGACGCGCGAGCAGCTCAAGATGTTCCTGACGCGGATCGGTCCAAACTCGAAGATGGTCGTCGGCGGAGACGTCACCCAGATCGATCTCCCGCGCGCGATCCCGTCGGGCATGGTCGACGTGCCCAGGCTCTTCGGCGGCATCGACGAGATCGCGATCGTCGAACTCGACGAGGGTGACGTCGTGCGCAATCCACTGGTCGCGACGATCGTCGCCGCCTACCGCCGCCTCGACACGACGAAATGAGCGTCGCGATCCGGGTGACGACGCGGCGCTTTCGGCTGCGCCGCCGCCGGATCGCGCAACGCGCTCAAAACCTCCTCGGCGCGGCCGGCTTCGCGCACGCCGACTTGTCGCTGAGTTTGGTTGGGGATCGGGCGATGCGCCGGCTCAATCGGGTTCATCGCGGCCGCGATCGCGCCACCGATGTCTTGAGTTTTCCGCTCTATGCGCCGGCCGAACTTGCGCGCGTGCGGCGCGAGCAAGCCGGGTCGTTGCTCGGCGATATCGTCATTAGCCTCGACACCGCAGCCCGTCAGGCGCGCGGGTACGAAGCGACGCTCGACGCCGAGATCGACCGGCTCCTGATCCACGGCATCTTGCACCTGCTCGGCCACGATCACGAAGCGCCGGCCGACGCCACGGCGATGCGCCGCCACGAGCGCCGTCTCGCCCGCGCGATCGCCCTTCCCTGGCCCTACGCCGCAAGTGATAACGGGTGATCGAAACGGCGGCAAGCAGTGATGCCCGTTCGGCCTAAGCCGCCCGCCCGCCGATACCGAGTATGATGGACACCGGCCGACGCGCGGATGTACCATGCGAAGCTGGAGCGGCCGAGCAGCGTTCGGCAAGCCGTTAGGCGAACCCAGCCCCATGCGCCCGGTGCAACTGCCCCCGAAGGTCAAGCGCGCAAACGATAAC
>JBOHTW010000443.1:0-2257 GCA_050733835.1 Vulcanimicrobiaceae bacterium
TCGGAATATCGCGCAGGTTGTTGACGACGAGCAGGGCGGTCGCGAGGGCGCCGACCGCCAACGAGCCAACGAGCGACGCACCGGTCAGCGACCCATGTTGCACATACGTCGACCCGAGCGTCCCGACCAAACCGAAGAAGACGAAGACGGCAAGCTCGCCGAACCCGCGGTAGCCGTAGGGGCGCGCCCCGCCGGTATAGGTCCAGGCCGCGATGACCGCCGCCGCGCCGATCACGATCAGCCGCAGGTCAGTCGCCGCCGACAGGATCACCCCGGCGACCAGGGCGGTCGCAAACGCTAGGTAAGCCGCTCGTTTGACGGCGGCCGGCGCTGCCAGCCCCGAGGCGACGAGGCGCGCCGGGCCGGTTCGCTCGCGATCGGTCCCGCGAATCCCGTCCGAGTAGTCGTTAGCGTAGTTGCAACCGATCTGTAGTGCGAGTGCCACGACCCCGGCAAGCAGGGCCCGCAGCCAGTCGACCGGCCCACCCGCCGTCGCGGTTCCGACCAGTACCGGCACAATCGAAGCCGGCAACGTCGGCAGCCGCGCGCCGAGCACCCATTTGTTCACCGGTCGACCTCGAGGCAAAGCCGCCTTACAAGCCTAGCGAGAGGCCGAGATAGCTCGCCGAACCCACGTTATTACCGCCGGCCCCGTAGAATCGAGCCTCCACGTTCACGTGCGGGGCGATCGGGAAGCCGCCGAACAGGTCGAACAGTAAGCCCGAATCACCGAACCGGTTCATCTTGCCGATGCCGGCCCCGACGCCTAGGAACCCCTTGCTCGCTTGGAACTCCGCCTCGCCGGTGAACGCGTACCGGCCGCCGTCGCCGCCGAGAAACGCGCCGGTGATCTGGGGCCGGACCGGCAGCAGCGGAACGGAGCTAAGGCCCAGTGTTCCGACGACCCCAACCGTCGAGTCGCCGTCGTTCGGGAAGAATACGCCGGCCCCGATCGACGTGTTCGCGCTGGCAGCGTGCGCGGTTGCGAGGACTGCGGCAAGCGCGAACGCCGCGCCGAGGGAGCGTCGGAAACGGTTCATGGTGATCTCCTTAAGCAAACCAATAAAGCAAACAAAAGCCGTCCTGAGGTGACTACCCGAATTGCTCAAGGGTTACACGGGCCCGTCACTCCAGGTTCGGCGGCGATGGCGGTCTAAGCCACCCGCATCGTGAAAAGCTCGTTCACTATGGTCGCTCATCGTTGGTTATCGGGATTGATCGCGACCGCCCTGGTTGCAACCGTGGCCGGTCGCGCGGTCGCCGAGCCGCCGTCGCTGACCATTGCGCAAGTGCGCGCGATCGTCGCGGCAACGCCGCACGGCGCGCACCCGCGATTTGCCGGCAAGACCTTGCATAATCTGGATCTCGACGGCATGGTGTTGGCCGGAGCGGATTTCACCGGCGCCGATCTGCTCGAGACGAGTTTCAAGAACGCGAACCTCGCCGGCGCGGTCTTCACGCGCGCCAACCTCGCGCTGGTGAAGTTCGACCACGCGATCTTGACCGGCGCAAAGCTCGACCACGCGACCGTCTTATCAACGGCGCCCGGCGCGAACTTCAGCCGGGCCGACCTCGCGGGAACCAGCGGCTACTTGATCGCACCGGGCGCGAACTTTGCCGGCGCGACGTTCGTCGGCGCACACTTGAATCCGGATATGAGCAATCAGCCGATGGGGCAGTTGCACACGATCTTCAGCGAGGCGAACCTCGCCGGCGCCAACCTGGCGGGCGCAAACCTCACGTCGGCCGATCTCTCCGGCGCAAACTTCGCCCGCGCAAACCTGCGCGGCGCAATCTTCGCGATGGCTAACCTCGGTCGCGCTAACTTCACCGGCGCCGACGTCAGCGGCGCCGACTTTGCACAGGCCGATCTCACCGGCGCGCGGTTCATTCACGTCACCGGCCGAAGCCGCATGCGCGGCCTCGGTTCGGCGACCGGCGTCGATCAGGCGATCTTCAAGTAGGCGACGATAAGCTCGTCGGAATCGTCAACCGCGGCCGCGGATCGAATTGCGGACCGGCCGGCGGCGCGCTCGCGCGCATGTCGGCGATCAGTTCGAGCGCTTTCTCCATCTGCGGATCGTGGCCGGCGCGGACGTCGTGGGGGGCGATGTCGATGTCGTAATCGGGATCAGTGCCGTAGTTCTCGACCTGCCAGCCGACGTCGACGAACCAGAACGAAAACTCCGGTTGCGTCGTCGTCGTGCCATCGACGAGGTCGTGATAGGGATTGATTCCGATGACGCCGCCCCAAGTG
>JBOHTW010000444.1:0-8243 GCA_050733835.1 Vulcanimicrobiaceae bacterium
GTCGAAGACCCCGTGCTGCAAGCGCGGCTCTGCGACGAGATCATCGGCACGCTGCTCGCCGACAACACCAAGACCCGCTGGATGCAACCCGACGGCAGCTATGCCCGCCGAACCCCGGTCCCCGGCGAACCGCTAGTCACCGCGCAAGAAAAGCTGCTCGCACTCGCCGCCGCCGGCGACCCCTGACCCAAAGGCGCTGGGTCACGCCGGACGCCGGCCGGACGCCGCAGTCCCCTTGCGAGCAACGTACCGCTCCTGACGTGGCCGCGGCCCTGCGCCGACATTGCCGCTGGGGCTCAAGGGATCACCGTTTCGGATTTCGTTCGCGAGTCGGTGCTTCGGCGGTCCGAACGGCAGAGCTTGGGCCTTGCGTTGGTCGGAGGATTGATATAATCTTGATTATATAGTGAGGTGAGGAATGCTCTCGTTCAAAGTGACGACCGTTGGTGCTTCGGCGGGGTTCATCTTGACCAAGGAAGCGATGGTGACGCTCAAGGTCAAGAAAGGCGACCTCGTCTACCTGACCGAGGCCCCAGGCGGCGGCTACCGGCTAACGCCCTATAACCCCGACTTCGAGCGGCAGATGACGCTGGCCGAAGATATCATGCACGACGACCGCGAGATTCTGCGCGCGCTGGCTAAGTGACGGTCTGGCGCTGGATCAAGGAGGACGTCGTTTACGCTGTCCACGACCGCCAACTCGCCGAGCACGGCGGCTTGGACGGCGTCCGCGACCAAGGCGCGCTAGAGTCGGCCTTGGGCCGGCCGCAGAACCTCGCGGCATACGGCGAACCGGACGCGGCTGCTCTGGCGGCGTCGTACGCGTTCGGGTTCGCGCGCAATCACGGCTTTGCCGATGGGAACAAACGCACGGCCTGGATTCTGGCTCGCGTCTTCCTGGCAGACAATGGCTCCCGCCTGCGCTTCGATCCGGTTGACGCTATCAAGACAATTGAAGCGCTCGCGGCTGGTGCGCTCGATGAGGCGCAACTCGCGGATTGGTTTCGCGAACGCATCGCAAATGATTCTGACGATTGACGGCGTTCGTCGGCTGCGGGATAATCGCGGTGACGGAATCAACCGTGGTTTCGCCCGGCCGCCGCGCGCCGGACTCGCGCCGGCAACCCTCGCAGTCGGTAGCGTTGCGCGCGAACGGGGGTTGCTCTGAAGCAGGCGGAAGCGCTAAACGAGCCGCAACTCCGGCTCGGCGGCGATCTTTAAGATGTGCCGCCACTGTGCTGTGGTGACCGGCTGGACCGATAGGCGCGAGCGCCGAAGGAGCACCATCTCCGCGAGTTGCGGGTCGCCGCGGAGTTCCGCAAGCGAAACGAATCGCGGCACCGCGGCTTCGTACGCGACGTCGACCATCTTCCAGACCGGCTTTTCGGGATTCGATTTGGGATCGTAGTAGTCGCTGGTTGAGTCGAACGCGGTCGGATCGGGATAGGCCGTGCGCACGACGCGGCAGATGCCGGCGATCCCCGGGACCTTGGTGCTCGAGTGGTAGAAGAAGCCGAGGTCGCCGACTTGCATCGCTTTCATATTGTTGCGCGCCTGAAAGTTGCGCACGCCGCTCCACTCGGTGCGCCCTTCGCGCTGCAGCCGGTCGAACCCGTAGGTGTCGGGCTCGCTCTTGAACAGCCAGTAGTTCATGCGCGCCGCTTCGCGAACGCGGTCGCCGGCTCCGTGGCCGGCGCGCGGGAGCGGGCGAACGGCGGCCGAATGAATCGGCATGACACAGCGGCGCATCGTTCGCAAGGTCGAGACCGGGTGGGAGGGAGTCGAACCCGAGGGCTACGTTCCCGGCCTGAAGACGGCGGTCGTTCGGCACACGCTGATCGGCGAGCGCAAGACCGCGCCGAGCGATCCGGGACCCGCGCTCGAGGTCCGCTACTTCGCCGTTCCGCCCGGCCGGGTGACCCGGCTCGAAAAGCACGAGCACGAGCACTTCGTGATCGTCGGGGAAGGCGCCGGCATCGCGCTCGTCGGCGATCAGGTCCGCGAGATCCGCCAACACGACGTCGTTTATGTCGGGCCGCTCGAACCGCACCAATTCGTCAATCGCGGCGCCGAGACGTTCGGGTTTTTCTGCATCGTCACCGCCGCCCGCGACGTCTCGCAGCGGCTCTCACCCGGCGAGATTGCGCAGTTGGCCGCCGGCCCCGCCGGGGACTACATCGACCCCGACGGCGCCCCGCCGCCGCGCCCGGCGCTCGCCGCCCGGCCGACGCGCTAGCTGCGCGACTCGTAGCCAAACGCGCGCCCTTCGAATCGTTCGAGGGCCGCGCGTTGCGCCGGCGTCCACGGCGCGGTTGCCGCGCCGTCGTACCGGACGACCGCGACGACCGAGATCGTGCGCAGCGACTCGCCGGCGCCGACGATCGCCTGCTCCATCGTCGCGCTGCTGCGGCCGAGCGTGCTGAGCTTCGAACATATCCACAGCGGCTCGTCGTAGAAGCAGGCGGCGACGTACCGGAGCGTCAGTTGGGCGGTTACGTGCGCGAACGCGAACGGCCCGGGCTCCGGGTCGCCGGCCGCGATGAAGTACTGCAACCGCCCGAGTTCGAGATACGCCGGATAGACCGTGTTGCTGACGTGACCGAGCGCGTCGGCCTCGCAGTACCGCGGCCGCACTTCGTGACGAACGCGAAAGGAGCGAAGCCATTCCGCCTCGCTCCCCGCTTCGAACAGTTCGAGCACGTATGCTAGTGCAGCTTGATCACGCCGGCAGGCTTCGGCTTGCCTTCGAAGGTCTTGGCAAGCAGCGGTTCGAGCTCGCCCTTTTCGTGCATCGGTCCGAGAATATCGGTGTCGCCGATGAACTCGCCATTGATAAAGACCTTCGGGAGGGTCGGCCAATTCGTCAACTGGGCCAACGCTTCGCGCTTGGGCATGTTCTCCAGCACGTCGACCACTTCGAACGGGTAGCCGAAGTGGTGGAAGAACTGGATCGTCTCCAAGGTGAAGCCGCAGCGCGGGGCCGTTTTCGTGCCCTTGCCGTAGACCAGGATCGGGTTTGCGGCGATCTCGCGTTCGATCTCGCTCCGCAGTTCGTCAGACATCGCTACTCCAAAAGTTCGGTTCGGATCTCGAGCGCGTGTAAGCGCCCATCGGCGCGGGCATCGCGAACCGCCGCCTCGACCATCCGGTGACGGTCCATCAGCGACTTACCCGCGAACGCGTTCGACTTCACCAACACGCGATAGTGGTCCATGGTGCCGGTCAGGTCGGTTACCCGGACCTCGGCGTCGGGCACGGTCCGCCGAATCAGGGCGCTCAGCCCGGTCGCATCGATCATCGCGAATCGGGGGTTCGCGGCAGCGTCCGGCCCCCCTGGGACGACCGGGTGGCTTCAAGCAAGAGCCGGGCCTCGCGTAGCGAGTCCGGCATCGCCTGGGCCCCCTCGGCGATCGCGCGGGCGATTCCCGAGGCGATGACGATCCCGGTCACCGCCATCAGGATTGCCGGCACGCCGCGCGCTTCGAACTGCCCGAACGACAGGCGCGAGCCGCGCGCCAGCTTGACCAAGCGCCGCCCGCCGAAAATCTCCGACCAGTCCATGCGGTCCAGGCTACCACGTTCGCGCCCGCGGGGAAACCGCGGCGGCCTACGAAGTTTGCGCCATGCTGACACGTGAGAACTTCTCGTGGTCCGTGCCTCCGGCGTTCAACTTCGCGCGCGACGTGATCGACGTGCTCGGGACCGAAGACCGGCTGGGCCTGCTGTTCGTCGACGCGGCCGGCGCCCGCACCGACTACTCGTTTCCGCAAGTCGCGGCAATCTCGCGCAAGTGGGCGGCGGTGTTTCGCGACCTCGGCATTCAACCGGGCGAACGCGTCGTGGTCGTGCTCCCGAAGATTCCGGCGTGGCTGTTCACGATGTTGGCGCTCGACCGCATCGGAGCGGTCGTCGTGCCGAGCGCCGAGCAACTGCGCGCCAAAGACCTCGCGTTTCGCTGCAATCACAGCGAAGCGACGACGATCGTCGCGCACGTCAAGAACTATCCCGAAGTCGATCGGATGCGTCCGAGCGCGCCCGGCGTCAAACACTTCTTGTTGGTCGGCGGCGAAGCGACGGACTGGACGACGCTCGATTCGCTGGCCGAGAAGGCGCCGGAGTTTGCCGGCGTTCCGACCCAGAACGACGACCTCGCGTACATCGTCTACACCAGCGGCACGACCAAAGATCCCAAAGGCGTCGTACACAACCACGCGTACACGTACGCTAAGCGCATGCAAGCGCAGTTCTGGCTCGACGCCAAGCCCGACGATCTCGTGTGGTGTACGGCCGGCACTGGCTGGGCGAAATCGCTTTGGAACGTCTTGCTCGGGCCGTGGTCGTGCGGCTCGCCGATCGTGCTGCATGAGGGCGCGTTCGATCCCGCGCAGCGGATGGATATGATCCGCGACCTCGGCGTCAGCGTGTTGTGTCAGGCGCCGACGGAGTACCGGCTCGAAGTCAAGTTGGAGAACCTCGGCGACCGCTGGAAGCTGCCGCGGCTGCGGCACTGCGTCTCGGCCGGCGAGCCACTGAATCCCGAAGTAATCGCGATCTGGAAGAAGGCGTTCGGCATCATGGTGCTCGACGGCTACGGGCAGACCGAAAACTCGCTGCTGGTCGCGAACCTGCCCGGCATGGACGTTCGCCCGGGCTCGATGGGCAAGCCGACTCCGGGTCATGACGTGCTCGTCGTCGACGCCGACGGCAAACCGTGCGAACCGGGCGAGGTCGGCGACATCGGCGTGCGCGGCCAGCCGCCGACCTTGTTCATCGGCTACTATAAGAACGACGACGAGACGCGTAACTCGCGGCGCAACGGCATATATCTCACCGGCGATCGCGCGCAACTCGACGACGACGGCTACTTCTGGTTCGTTGGCCGCGCCGACGACGTCATCTCGTCGGGCGCCTATCGCATCGGTCCGTTTGAAGTCGAGAGCGCGCTGCTCGAACATCCCGCCGTGATGGAGTCTGCGGTTGTCGGCAGCCCGGATCCCGATCGCGGCAACATCGTCAAAGCGTTCATCGTGCTGCGCTCGGGCTACCAAGCCGGTGACGCACTAGTCAAGGAACTGCAAGAACATTGCAAACGCGTCACGGCGCCGTATAAGTATCCGCGCGAGATCGAGTTCGTCGACGAACTGCCCAAGACGCGCTCGGGAAAGATCCGGCGGGTCGAACTGCGTCAAGCCGAACTGCGCAAAAAGGGCGCGTCGGCCGCCAGCGGCTACGTCTAGCGTGGCGGACTGATGGGCGGCCCGCTCCTACCGCCGTCCGGTCCGCCGACGGCGCCGATTCCCGTCACCCCGCCGCCGATGCAACCGGTCGGGTTCCGGCCGCGCTTCGGTCATTTCGGGGCGTATCTCATCGGGCGGTTCTTGGCGTTTCTGATCGACGTGTTTGGAATCGGATTCGTCATCGCGAGCTTCGTCTACGACGGCGTAACCGGCGGCAATCCGCTCAATTTGGGCGCGGCGGCGGTAGCGGCCAAGAATGAAGGCGGTTTCCTGGCGCTCGCGGCGATCGGCCTCGGCGGCGCGCTGCTGTTCATCTATCTGTGTGAGGCGATCTTCGGCTCGACGCTCGGCAAGCTGCTGTTCGGTTTGAGCATCAGCAACGGGCGCGGCGGTTGGGCAGGCTTCGGCCGCGCGCTCGTGCGTGGGATCTTACGGCCGATCGACGCGCTGCTGATCGGTCCGCTGTTGGCGCTGGTAACGCCGCGTCATCAGCGCCTCGGCGATCTGCTCGGCGGCACGGTCGTTTCGCGCAGCCCGCTCGGACCGTTCGCGTCGTTGATCGGCATCGTCGGTCTCGGTGCGATTGCATTCGCGCAGTACAGCTACGGCGGCGGTCTGACGACGGCGCTCAGCGTCAGCGCGCTCGGCGCGCGGTTTGGCCCGACGGTGATCCAACAGGTCGGCGCGCCGCTCGGGTTACTGATCCCAAACGGCGCGCCGGCGAGTGCGACGCCGGCGGCGCCGGTCATCGACGTGACGCAAGCACCGATTGCGACGCCGACGGAGATTCCGACCGAGGCGCCGACCGAGGCGCCCACGCTCGTAGCGAGTTGATGCGGGCGGCTCGGCTAACCGAGATCGGCGGTCCGGAAAAACTGCAGATCGAGTCGGTTCCACAACCGATTCCGCAACCGGGCGAGGTGCTGATTCGACTGGAGCGCGCCGCGCTCAACCGCCGGGACCTCTACATCACGCGCGGCCTCTATCCGCGCATTCGGCTGCCGTGCACGCTTGGATCCGACGGCACTGGGACGGTCGCGGCGCACGGTCCAGGCGTGCGAGCGCCCGCCGTCGGCAGCCCCGTCGTCATCGATCCGCAACTCGGATGGGACGACGATCCCGCGATTCTCAACCGGCGCAGCGAATTGGTTGGAATGCCGGGCGACGGCACGTTCGCCGAGTTCATTTGCGTGCCCGCGTGCAACGTCTATCCGCGCCCGGCTGGGCTCACCGCCGACGAAGCGGCGGCGATTCCGCTTGCGGGGTTGACGGCGTACCGCGCCGTCTTCACGCGCGGCGGCTTGCGTGCCGACGATGCCGTGTTGATCACCGGGATCGGAAGCGGCGTCCAGAGCTTCGTTTTGCTGTACGCCAAGCACGCCGGCGCGCGCACCGTCGTGACGTCGAGCAGCGATGAAAAGCTCAGCCGCGCGCGCGCGCTCGGCGCCGACGTGACGATCAACTATCGCACGACGCCCGACTGGCACAAGGCGGCGCGCGACGCGACCGGCGGCGGCCCGAGCCTCACCGTCGACTCGGCCGGCGGCGAGACCTTGGCGCGCGTGCTCGAGATCGCCAGGGTTGGCGGGCGCATCGTCACCTACGGCGGGACGACCGGCGACGCGACGATTCGACCATACGCGCTCTTTTGGAAACACTTGACCCTGATGGGTACGTCGATGGGTAGTCCGGACGACTTTGCCAAGATGCTGGCGTTGTTTGCCGGTGGGCTTCGACCGGTCGTCGATTGCGTCGTTCCTCTAGAAGCGATTCACGCGGGGCTGGCGCAACTCGACGACGCCGCGCAGTTCGGCAAGGTCGTCGTCGCGGTGGACGCGGTCGCGTGACGCGGATTTCGTTCTTGATCGTCGGCGGCGGCATCGGCGGCCTCGCGGCCGCGCTGGCGCTCGCGCGCCGGGGCGTAGCGGTTCACCTGATCGAGAAGGCGGCGGAGTTCGGCGAACTCGGCGCCGGAATTCAACTTGCTCCGAACGCCTCGTTCGTGCTCGACCGGCTGGGGATTCTCGAATCGATCGCGCCGCTGGCGGTCTTCCCCAAGCGGATCAGTTGGCTGGATGCGATCTCGGGCGAGCCGTTGACGTCGCTCGATCTCGGCGCGCGCTTCCGCGCGCGTTACGGGTACGACTACATCGTCATGCACCGCAGCGATCTGTTGGCCGCGCTACTGCGGGCGTGTCGCGCCCATCCGCTGATCGCGCTCGAAACCGACAAGGACGTCGTCGCCGTCGAGGACCGGGTCGCGTCGGCGGTCGCGGTCTGCGCGGACGGAACGTCGTACGCGTGCGATGCGTTGATCGGCGCCGACGGCCTGTGGTCGACGGTTCGGCGGTTCGTCATCGACGACGGCGACCCGATCTGCTGCGAGTACGTCGCGTACCGCGGCGCGATTCCGATTGCCGAAGTCTCCGCGAGCGCAGAACTCGACGAAGTCGTGCTGTGGACCGGGCCCGAGATGCATTTGGTGCAGTACCCCGTTCGGCGGGGCGAACTGTACAATCAAGTCGCGGTCTTTAAGAGCGCGCGGTACCGGCCCGATTCCGACGACTGGGGAACGCCCGACGAACTCGATGCGCGGTTCGGGGCCGGCGCGCAGCGGGTTCAAGCCGCGCTGACGAAGATCAAGCGCGATCGGCGGTGGCCGATGTTCGACCGGCTGCCGGCTGCAAACTGGACGCGCCACCGCATCACCCTACTCGGCGATGCCGCGCATCCGATGCTGCAATATCTCGCACAGGGCGCGTGCCAGGCGTTGGAGGACGCGCTCGCGCTCGCCGGCGCCGTCGCCGCCGACCGGGACGACTTCGCTACCGCATTGCGCGCATATCAAACCACGCGCGCCGAGCGCGCGGGCCGCGTTCAGACGACGGCGCGCGCGTGGGGCGAGTTTTGGCACGTGCATCCGGGCGACCAGCTCTCCCGCCGCAACGCCGCGCTCGCCGCGCGCGCCCCCGACGAGTTCAGCGAGACCGATTGGTTCTACGCGCG
>JBOHTW010000445.1:0-1953 GCA_050733835.1 Vulcanimicrobiaceae bacterium
GACGCGAGCCACCGGCGCAGGAAGGACACTTCGGCCATGTTCACCGTCGATGTCGTTACGCTCTTCCCCGAGATGTTCGCGCCGGTGATTGGGCTCTCGATCTTGGGCCGGGCGATCGAACGCGGCGTCGTCCGAATCGAACTTCACAACCTGCTAGATGCCCTCGATCCCGGCGAGCGCGCCGACGCGCGCCCCTACGGCGGCGGCCCCGGGATGATTCTCCGCCCCGAACCGATCGGTCGCGTCCTCGATGACCTGCTGACCGGCTCGCCGGCGGGCGAGCGCCGGGCAATCGTCGTGCCGTCGCCGGCCGGCCGGCCGTTCCGGCACGCCGATGCCCAGCGACTGGCGGCACTCGACCGGCTCATCGTCGTCTGCGGACACTACGAGGGGATCGACGAGCGCATCGTCGCGCACTACGGCGCCGAGGAGTATTCGCTTGGCGACTTCGTGCTGACCGGCGGCGAGATCCCGGCGCTGGCGTTCGTCGATGCGGTCGTCCGGCTGCGCGACGGGACCTTGCGGCCGGGCTCGCGCACGGAGGAGTCGTTCGTCGCCGGGAGCCTCGAAGGTCCGGCCTACACGCGGCCGCCGCAGTTTCACGGGCTCGACGTTCCCGAGGTCCTGCTCTCGGGTGACCACGCCCGGATCGCGGCCTGGCGGCGGGCGCAGTCGCGGGCCCGGACCGCGGCGCGCCGCCCCGACCTCCCCGGCGAACCCAACCACAAACCGGATTGATTTGCCGACTGGCCGCATGATACCATTGCAGGGTTGTCCGCAAGGCCGGCTGACACTCGCCGTGGCCTGCGTGGGTATGGAGCAGTCATGAACGTCATCGACCTGATCGACCGCGAGAATCTCAAGGAGTCGGTCCCCGTTTTTCGGCCGGGCGACACCGTGAAGGTCTTCTCGAAGGTCGTCGAGGGTGGCAAAGAGCGCGTGCAAATGTTCGAAGGCGTCGTCACCGTGCGCAAGGGCAGCGGGGCCGGCGAAACGATCACCGTGCGGCGTCTCTCGCATGGCGTCGGCGTCGAAAAATCGTTCTTACTGCACAGTCCGCGGGTCGAACGCGTCGAAGTCGCCAAGCGCGGAATTGTGCGCCGTAGCCGCCTCTACTATCTGTCGGAGAAGATCGGCAAAGCCGCCCGAATCAAAGAGAAAAAGGTGGCGCAGTAGCGCCGGGCCCGCACGTTGACGCCACTTGAACTCTTCGGGCTGATCTGCGTATTCGCCGTCGTGCGCGCGGCAATGAGCTTGCGACCGGTATCGGTACCCGACGGCGGCGGCGGTAGTGCCACCACCAGTTCGGGCTCGACCGTCGCCGTCATCCGCGAGTACCTCGACGCGTTCATCGTCGCCGGCTTGGTCGCGCTGTTTCTCATTACGTTCGTCGTCCGCACGTTCTTCATTCCGTCGGGCTCGATGGAACCGACGTTGCAGATTCACGACGTGCTGCTCGCCAACGAATTCGAATACCGGTTTCACAAACCGAGCGACGGAGACATCGTCGTCTTCAAGCCACCGATTCCGTCGACGAACGATTTTATCAAACGGGTGATGGCGAGCCCCGGCCAGACCTTGCGAATCCATAACGGCGTCGTTTACCGCAACGGCGTGGCGCTGACCGAGCCGTACATCGCGGCCAAACCCGACTACGAGCTGGTCGTCAAGAACTACGCGATCTACGTCGACAACCAGCCGCTCGACCCGACGGTGGCGAACATCCCGCCCCGGGCGGATTGGACGGCCCCCGACCGAATTCCCAAAGACTGCTACTTCATGATGGGCGACAACCGCAACGACTCGGAAGACTCGCACATCTGGGGATTTGCGCAACCCGACGGCACGTTTTTCGCCGGGCCGCTCAAAGGGCAACGCGCCGAGTTCACCGGCCACGCATTCTTGGTCTTCTGGCCGATTAACCGCATCCACGTCCTGACAACCTACTAGCGC
>JBOHTW010000446.1:0-6904 GCA_050733835.1 Vulcanimicrobiaceae bacterium
TGGGGTGGTTCGGCGCTGTTCGGTTGGCCTAAAGACAGTCCTGAAGTAAACAGGAGCATCGGGATGTGGGGCATCTGGATGAACGGCGCAATGCAACTCATCACCGGCATCTACCTGATGGTCGGCATGAGCTGGTTTGGAGTTTTCAGCAACGCGGCGCCGCTCTACATGGCGGCGTTGGCATTCACGGCCTTCGGCATGCATTGGTTCGCCATGGGCTGGCGCCGGATCAACGGAACGAGCACCGAACCCGACGCCTGGATGGCGATCCCATTCTTTTTGCTGTCGTTGTTGGGCGCGATCGTTTTCTTTGGCGCCGGCGACGCGCCGGCGGGCATCCTGTTCATCGGCCTCTGCTTGATTTACCTGTTCGAGATTCCCACGCGGTTCAACGTTTTCCCAGGGCATCGTTGGGTCGGTCTGTGGCAGTTCCTTACGGGCATCTGGTTGATGTACCTCACCTACGGCGTCACGCTGAACCTGTCGCTCGGCGCGCACTGGTGGATCTAATCGAGCTCGATTAGTCGCCGTCCCCACGAGAGCCCCGCGAGCAACCCTCGCGGGGTTCTCGGATCAACCGCCCGAAGAATGCGGCGGCGTCGGCCCACGCCGCTTCGGCGGCGGCGGGCCGGTAATCGGTGCGATCGCGGGATGCGAAGCCGTGGCCGGCTCCGGGGAAGACCGTCAACGTGTACGCCTTCTTAGCTTCGGAGAGCGCATGGGCGACGCGGGCATGCTCGCTCGGCGTGATCGAGCCGTCGTCGGCGCCGTAGAAGAAGAGCAGCGGGGCTTGCACGTCCGGCGCCCGATCGACGATGACCTTGCGGCCCATCCGCGCCTGGTCGGGCGCGATGTGGCCGCCGTAGAATGCGACGGCGGCGCCGATCTTCGCGGCGCACGCCGCCGCGGTCAAGAACGCCAGCCGGCCGCCCATACAGAAGCCGACCGCACCATAACGGTCGTGCCGCACGCCGGGATGCCGGTCGAGAAACGCGATCGTGGCGCGGACGTCGGCGAGCAACTCGTCGTCGGAAAGCGACACCACCCTGGCCATGGCGCGAGCGCCGTCGCTGTAAGCGAACGTCTCGCCGCGGAAAAAGTCGGGGGCGATCGCCGCGTAGCCGAGGCCGGCGAGCCGGCGCACCTCGCTTTCGATATAGTCGTTGACCCCGTAGGCCTCCATGAACAACAAGACCCCCGGCGCGGGGCCGGGGCCGGCGGGTTCGGCCATGTAGCCGGGCAGGTTTGGGGCGATTTCGACGGTCTGGGAGCGGTTCGGCATGACGGCTTGGCTACGGCGCTCCTGACCGCGGTCCCCGCCGACTGCACGATCCGGGGGATTTTGTCGATCACTTGTGAATGTAGGAGGTGCGGGTGCGGATATGCTCGCCGGCCGGGGGAATGTCCCTTTGGCAAGGTGGGGTTGCTCTATTCGATGACACCCGAGCCACGCGCTCGCCGTTGCGCGAGTCGCTGGCCCGAACCGGCCATTCGTGCATGCGCGCGCCGGACCGCGACGCGCCTCCGATTGTGAGCGACATAACTTTAACGTGATCTTCGAGACGCTCCGTCTGCGCCCGTATCAAATCGAGGCGCAACAAGCCATTGTCGCGGCCCGCGATCGCGGCATCAAATCGCAGCTCGTCCCCATGGCCACGGGCCTTGGCAAGACCGTCGTGCTGGCGACGTTGCCGCGCATTCTCGAGCTACGACCGACCGACGTAACCTTGGTCGTCGCGCATCGTGACGAGCTGATTCAACAGATCGTCGATAAAATGCGCGCGCAGAATCCCGGCGCGACGGTCGGAATCGAGAAGGCCGAAGACCGGGCCTCGATCGGCTGCTCGATCGTCGTCGCGACCGTTCAAACGCTGACCGGCAAGCGGCTGGAAGAGTTTGCGGCGCGGTTCGGCCGGCGGATCGCGCTCTTCATCATCGACGAGGCGCACCATGCCGCCGCGCCGACATACCGTGCGATCCTCGACCGGATCACGGCCAAACGCAGCGACGCGCTCGTCATCGGCTTTACGGCGACCCCGCAGCGCGGCGACGGAACCAAACTCAGCGAGATATTCGACGAGACCGTCTACGCGATGGATGCGCGCGCGGCGATCGATGCCGGCTACCTCGTTCCGGTTCGGTCGTATGCCGTCGGCTCGGAGACCAACCTCGACGCCGTCGCTTCGCGCGGCGGCGATTTTGTGCTCGGCGCCCTCGCCGAGGCGGTCGACACCGAGGAGCGCAACCGGCTAATTCTCGAGGCGTATCAGCAATTTACGCCGGGCGCTAAGGCGCTGGTCTTCACCGCCTCGGTCGATCACGCGCGCAACGTCGCGCTGCTGTTCGTCGATGCCGGCGTCAAGGCGGCGTTCGCCAGCGGTGAGACCAAGGACGACGAACGCGAGGCGATCGTCGCGGGCTTTCGCGGCGCGAACATCGACGTGCTCGTCAACTGCGGGCTTTATCTCGAAGGCTTCGACGTGCCGTCGATCGAGGTCATCATCAACGGCCGGCCGACCAAGAGCACCGCGCTCTACACGCAGATCACCGGCCGCGGCCTCCGCCCGCTCGACGAATTGTCGTTCGTGCTCTCGAACATTCCCAGCGCCGAACCGCGCCGCGAGTACATCGCGCAGAGTCGCAAGCCGTACGCGATCATCATCGACATCGTCGATCAAGTCCGGCGCCATCAACTCGTAACCTTGCCCGCTCTGTGGGGTTTGCCGTCGCAGATCGATGCGCAGGGCCAGCCGATCAGCGAGGTCGCGGAGCGGTACGAAGAATTATGCGAACGGTCGCCGCGCGAAGCCGCCCGTGTCCGGACCGCCGAGGCTATCGAGACGGCGCTCATCGAGCTCGACGAAGCGACCGCTGAGAAGCCGGTGTGGAGGTTGGTTGGTCCTGATCAATGGCACTGGGAGGAACCGGACCAACTGGTTGCATGTGACCGTCATGGCCGGCTGATCCCTCATTTTGCCGTCCAATTCGAGCGTCTGAAGGCGATTGCTCGCAAGATTGCGCCACGGGAAAACGCCGAGGCGTTTGCGCTTCGCTCGCTGAGCGCCGACCGTCGCACGATGAAGGTCGCATCGCTACAGCTCGACATCGCGCCCAGCGCCGACGAATACGTGGGGTCGATGCGCATCGGCGACGCCCCGCCACGCGAGATCGTTCGGGCGAAAAGCCTGCCCGCCGCCATGCATCAGATCGATCAGCGTCGTCAGTCGGGCGAGCTATTTGCGCCCGTGCGCGGCGCAAACGCCAAACGCAACAGTGGGCGCAAGCGATTTCGCTGGCGTCGCAAGCGAACGGCGCCGCGCTCCGTTAGTGCCTGACGCCGCGCCGCTCGAAATAGCGCTGGTGATAGGCCTCAGCCTCGTAGAACGGGCCGGCCGGAACGACCTCGGTCACGACCGGACGCTTGAATTTGGAACCTGCCCGTTCCTTTGAAGCGATCGCCGCGGCCCGTTGCTCTTGGGAGTGAAAGAAGATCGCCGATCGGTACTGCGAGCCGGTGTCCGGCCCTTGGCGATTCGGCGTCGTCGGATCGTGCATCGCCCAGAACGCGTCGAGTAACCGGTCGTAACTGATCTTCTGCGGATCGAACTCGACGTTGACCGCCTCGGCATGGCCGGTCGTGTCGCTACACACGTCCTCGTACGACGGGTTCTCCGTCTTGCCGCCGGTATAGCCCGATGTGACCTCGATCACGCCGGGAAGTTTGCGAAACTCGGCTTCGATGCCCCAAAAGCATCCGGCCGCGAACGTTGCGATCTCGCTCATTGTGGTGAACCTCGCCGTGCGATAGAGTGACTCCGCTAACGGTTCGCGAAGCGGTCAGTCCATGCATCCTCCCTCGCGCTGCGCGTGGGCCGACCCTACGAACGAGGGTTATTTGCGCTATCACGACGAGGAGTGGGGCGTTCCGCTGCACGACGACCGCGCGCTGTTCGAACTGCTCTCGCTCGAAGCGTTCCAAGCCGGATTGAGCTGGGCGACGATCCTGAACAAACGCGACGCATTTCGGTGCGCGTTCGATGGGTTCAAACCCGAGCGAATCGCGCGCTACGGGACAAGCGACGTCGAGCGATTGTTGGCCGACGCCGGCATCGTGCGCCATCGCGGCAAGATCGAATCGACGATCGGTAATGCGCGCGCGCTCCTGGCCCAACCCGGTTCGTTCGCCGAGTTCGTTTGGTCGTTCGTCGACGGGCGCCCGATCGTCAATCGGCCCGCAAGTGCCGCCGACGTTCCGGCGCACACCGGGTTTTCCGATCGGCTGAGCGCCGCGTTGAAAGCGCGTGGCTTCCGGTTCGTCGGGAGCACGATCTGCTACGCGTTCATGCAGGCGGCCGGCCTCGTCGACGACCATCTGGCGGGTTGCTTTCGCGCCACCCGGGTCCCGCCGGCGTGATCCATCGGCGGATTGCATTCGGAGCGCTCGTCGCCGCTGGGCTGCTCGTAGCATTCGCCGGCGGCGCGCGCGCGCAACCGCCGGCTCCGGTGCCGTCGCCGATCGCCTCGCCGCTGCCCTCACCAAGCCCGCCGCCAACCGGCGGCGTAACGCCGCACCCGGCCGGCTTTCCGTTCGTCGCGCCGACGCCGGCGGCGTACGCCAACTTCATCAAAAAGGCGTCGCGCCAAGTCGGGTTGATCGACTTGCTGCGCAAAGACGATGATATCTATTTCGATCTGCGCGGCGATCAGCTCGGCAAGCGGTTCATCGTTGCGCCGGTCGTCGCGGCCGGCTTCGGCGAGGCGTTCGCCGGCCGCGTGTTCGAACCGTTCATCGTCGAGTTCCAGCGGGTTGGAAAACGCATCCTGTGGGTGACGCCGAATCCGTACTTTTCTGCACCGCCGAACTCGGCCGCCGGCGCCGCCCTGCGCATCTCCGTGCCGGACTCGGTGATCGCAAGCTCGCCGATCGTCGCGGAGGACGAGTTCAAGCAGCGCTTGGTCATCTCGGCGTCGTTTTTCCTGACGGACTTTCTCGGCATCGGGCAGACGATCGCGCCGACCGAACACGGTCCGTTTGGGCTGTTGATCCGCAAGGCGTATTCGATCGACGGCAGCAAGTCGTACGTCGAGCGAACCAAAGCCCTGCTTGCGAATGACGAGATTCTCGCGTCGCTCGCGTTCAACGGACCGCCGGCGAACGCCGCCGAGGGAGCTGCGCCCGGCAGCGTTCGTGTGAAGGTCCACTATTCGATCATCGCGCTACCGCCGCCGGACGCGTACCGGCCGCGGTTGGCCGACGACCGGGTTGGCTATTTCGTCACCGCGCACAAGGATTTTTCGGACGACGCCCTGCCGTCGCCGATCGTCCGCTATATCGACCGGCGCGATCTCGCCAACGGCCCGATCGTCTATTACCTGACCGATGAAATCCCGGTGCAATACCGGCCGGTTGTCCGGGCGGCGATTCTGGAATGGAATCGCGCGTTTGCGAAGATCGGCATCCCGCACGCGATCGAAGTTCGCGACCAGCCGCACGAGCCGAACTGGGACCCTGACGACATCCGTTACAACACGGTGCGCTGGATCACGAGCGACCGCGAAAACTTCGCCGCCTACGGCCCGTTCATCGTCAACCCACTGACGGGCGAGATCATCCGCTCGGAACTCGTGATCGACGGCGAGGCGCTGCGCTCGATCAAGCGCGGCTACGTCGACACGATCGTTCCGGCGTTGCAGACCAGCGTGAATTCGAGCGCGGGCGAGGGCGCCTATCGGTTCGAGTCGGCGCAACTGGCGGCGGCCGGTTCGCTTGCACTACGCATCGGCGGCGCGCCTCGGTCGCGGATCGACCGCTACGCCGACGACTGGCTGCGGGCGACGGTCTTGCACGAGGTTGGTCACACGTTCGGTCTGCGCCACAATTTCGCGGGCTCGGCGCTCTATTCGCCGGCCGAGTTACGCAATCCGCAGTTTACCGCCCGTCACGGCATCAGTTCGTCGGTGATGGATTATCTGCCGGCAAATCTCATGCCGCCGGGGACCGATCACGAAACGTTCTTTCAAACCGGACTCGGACCGTACGACCTGTGGGCGATTCGCTACGGCTACGAGCGTTTTCCAAAAGCGCGTTCGATTACGGCCGAGCGAGCGCAGCTCGATGAAATCGCCGACCTTTCCGTGCGGCCCGAGTATCGCTACGGCACCGACGACGACGCGTTCGGCGCGGACGGCTTCGATCCGCGAATCGCGCCGTTCGATCTGTCGAACGACCCGCTCACCTTCGACGCCGGTCAGTTCGCGATCGCGCGCGACCTTGCGGCGCGGCTCGACCGGACGTATCCCACAACCGGCGAACCCTACGACCGCGAGCGGGCGGCGTTCATCGCGATCTTGACGCTGTACGAGCGCGCGACCTTATTGAGTGCGCGGTATGTCGGCGGCGCGTACACGTCGCGCGACCACCGCGGACAGGCCGGCGGCGAGCCGCCGTTTCGGGCGATTCCTCGATCGGTGCAGGAACGAGCGTTCGGATTGTTGGCCAAGAACGTCTTCGGACGCGACGCGCTGGTCTTTCCGCCCGGACTGCTGGCCGATCTCGCGGCTTCGCGCGAGCCGCCGTTTGCCGGCGGCCTGAGCCCCCGGCTCGACTTTCCGATCACGCAAGTCGTCGCCGGCCTGCAAGATCAAGTGACCGACGCGTTGTTCGCGCCGGGAAATCTGCGCCGGATCGTCGACACGGCGCTCAAGGTGGGCGACCCGAGTCAAACGATCTCGCTTGCCGATCTGTTCGGCTGGATGCAGGCCGCGGTCTTCGATGAACTCGCGCCGCCCGCGCCGAGCGCGGGTGACGCCCTGCACCGCTCGCTGCAGCGGCGATATCTCAACCTGCTGGCGGCGATTGCGCTCGCTCCGCCTGGAGTGCTGGATCGGCTCGGCTACCCGATCG